>NZ_JBHVPZ010000013.1:0-233636 GCF_042887135.1 Kitasatospora sp. NPDC057965 | reverse complement strand
ATGACCAGCCGCCTGACCGCCAACCCGGACAGAACCGGGCAATACCTCCGCCCGAAACCACTCGCGGCAGCCTAAAACGGTATCGAACACCCTCTGACAGCCCCCAGGCGACGCCGACCACCGGGACGGGCCAGGCGGCGGGACGGCGCAGCGCGAGCGGGAACAGCAGCGCGCCGATGCCGACCAGCACGTACAGCCCCGACATGAAGCTCGCCTCCAGCCACGGCCAGTCCGAGAACTCGCCGGAGATGGGCTCCTCCGGCGGAGCCGCGAAGAGCGTGTACTTCCAGCCCGCGGCGGCGATGCCGAAGCAGGCGAGGCCCATGCCGAAGACGAACAGCGAGATGGGTCCGGCGATCCGGGCGGTGCGGGCCACCCGGTCCTCACCGAGCAGCTCGGCGCCGCGCTTCCAGAGGTAGAAGGCGGCGGAGAGCAGGAAAACGCCGAAGGCGAGGGCGGGTTCACCGAAGATGATGTTGTCGAAGGGGAAGCCCTGCCCCGCGAGCGGCCACGTCAGGGTCATGTGCAGACCGGTGACGAGGAGGGTGAAGCCGAGGGCGCTGAACGCCAGCGCCCAGCCGTCCAGGGTGACGATCGCTCCGGGGGCGAGGAACCTGCGGCCGAGCGCGACCACCAGGAGCAGTCCGGCGCCGGCGGCCACCGACATGATCGTGTTGTACGTCGGCATCCTGGCCCAGTCGATCTTCAGACCCGAGGCCAGCAGTGACAGTGCGTGCTGCGTCATGGGCGGATCGTAGGGAGCGCGGGCCGCCCGGCCACTGCGGCGCCGCCGTTCGGGCGGATCCGCCACCCGGTCGGGCGAGGAACGACGGCCCGGTGGCTACTCGTTGACCAGCACCGGGATGGACAGCACGGCGCTCACGGGGGTGCCGGTGAGCTTCTCGGCCACCGCGGTGAAGTCGATGCCCTCGCCGGCCGCGCGCGGGCCGTCGTGCTCGCCGGTGGCGGGCTCCTCCTCCTGGTAGTGGAAGGCCCCGGTGCCGACCAGCCGGCCACCGTCGTCGTAGAACGCGGCGCCGATCTCCAGCGCCAGCACGTCGCTGATGTCGGAGGTGACGGTCAGGTGGCCGCCGACGGTGGAGCCCTTGGAGAGGGCCAGCCCGGTGAGCTTCACCCGGTCGGTGAACGGACCGTCCTGGACCCGGACTTCGCCCGACGCGGCCGGGGTGGCCAGCACGGCGGCCGGCGCCGCGGCCTGCTTGGGCGCGGGCAGCGCCAGGGTGCTCGGTGCGGCCGGGGCGGCGTCGGCTCCCCCGCCGCCGTCGGAGCAGCCGGTGAGCAGGCCGAGGGCGAGGGCGGCCAGGACGGCGGCGGTGCGGGCGCGGTGCTTCATGCGGACTCTTCCTGGGGGGTGCGGGCCGGGGCCGGGAGGAGTGCTCCCGGCCCCGGGGTGGGATCCGGACGTCAGCGCTGCGGCGACCGGTTGAAGAGCGCGCGGTACATCTTGCCGTACAGGTCGGTGTTGTCCTGGCTGGCGGCGAAGCGCTGGCCGCCCGGGCCGTAGGCGAAGATCGGCACGTCGGCGCCGGTGTGGTTGCCGGACAGGTAGGTCAGCCAGAGGCTGGCCTCGGGGGTGCCGTCGGCGACGCCGGGAGCGTCGTCGGGGGTGCGGAAGGTCGCCGGGGCGAAGTTCTTCGGGTCCTTGGAGCCGGCGCCGTTGACGATGCCGCTGGAGCGGCCGGCGTCCTTGGTGTTGCCGCCGGACGTGCGGGCCGGCGAGCTGTTGTTCGCCGGGTTGCCCGCGTCGTTGTTGGCCGGCGGGGCGGCCGCCTCGGCGTTGGTGAAGGTGCCCTTCTCGATGATGTTGAAGCCGGCGCACTCGTGGTCGGCCGTGACGATCACCAGGGTGTGGCCGTCCTTCTTGGCGAAGTCGACCGCCTTGGCGACCGCGTCGTCGAAGGCCTTGATCTCGCCCAGGGTCTGGTTGGCGTCGTTGGCGTGCGAGCGCTTGTCGATCTGGGCGCCCTCGATCTGGAGGAAGAAGCCCTTGTTCTTGCCCTTCTTCGCCGACAGCAGGTCGAGCGCCTTGGTGGTCATGTCCGACAGGGTCGGCTCGGCCTTCTCGGCGGCACCGGCCGGCAGCGCGGCCTTGGCCGCCTCCACCGTCAGGTTGCCGCGGTTGAACAGGCCGACGACCTTCTTGCCCTTGGCCGCGTCCAGGTCGGCCTTGGTGGCGACCTTCTGGCTGGCGGCGGTCTGGGCCGGCAGCGCCGGGTCGCCGAAGCTGCCGAGCACCTGGTAGCCCTGGGCCTCCAGCGCCTTCTGGTCGTCCGGCTCGAAGCGGGCCAGGCCGCCGCCGAGCACGACGTCGGCCGTACCGTTGCGGGCGATCTGCTCGGCCACCGGGGTGATCAGGGTGGTGTCGGCCGGCTTCGCCTCGTAGGTGCCGTCGGCGTTCTTCGGCAGGCAGGCCGCGTCCGAGTAGGTCGGGCCCTGGCAGCCGCGCAGCAGCACGTGGCTGAACTGACCGGCCGGGGTGGCGTCGGTGATCTCGGCGGTGGAGACGTTGCCCGTGGCGAAGCCGGCCGCCTTGGCCTGCTCCATCAGGGTCGCGACCTTCTTCTCGTACGCGTCGACGCCGAGCGCCGCGTTGTACGTCTTCACGCCCGAGGACCAGGCGGTCGCGGCGCTGGCCGAGTCGGTGACCAGGGCGGGCTTGTTGCTGCCCTTCTCCACCGCGTAGGTGGCGACCTGGCCGACGAACGGCATGCGCTCCATGTTCAGACGGCCGGCGGCTCCGTAGAAGCGCTCGCGGCCGGCCGTGACGTGGGTGCGGCCCATGCCGTCGCCGAGCAGGTAGATGACGTTGCGGATCTCGCCGCCGCGCTCGTCCTGCTCGTTCTGGTTCTGGTGCGAGGGCTCGGACCAGGCCGCGACGGACGAGCCGCCCACCAGGGTGGACGCCATGGCGACCACCACCGCGGCCTTGAAGGCCTTGCGCTGCATAGGGATGTCTCCTCGATGCCTCAGCGCGCCCGGCGATCGAGCCGCGCACGCGCCCGGGGAGTAGCCGGGCGGCTGTGACGGTACGGAGGGTGCGTAAACACACGTCGGCCTGAGCGTGTCGCCCCGTCAAACACCTGTCCCCCGCCGCGCCCCGTCGTGGGCGCTGCGGGGGACGGAGAGGGCCCGGGCGTCAGAGCACCGGCTGCGTCGCCTCCAGCCGCTGGATCGCGGTGCGGGCGGCCGTCACGAAGGTCCAGAAGAGCGGCAGGGTGTTGGCGGCCCGCTCGGCGCGGGTGTTCTTGCCGTCGGCGAACATCGCGGCGCGCAGCTCGGTGGTCATCTCCAGCTGGGCGCCCTTGCCGAGCAGGCTGCGGTTGCAGATGTTGTCCGGCGAGATCCCGGCGATCTCCTCCTCGCCGGAGGCCGTCACGGCGCGGATGCCGGCCGTCGTGAGCTCCTCCGTCAGGTACTGGCGGAAGGTGGCGTTGAGCCCGCCGACCAGCACCGCGCGGGCACCGGCCTCCAGGCCGGCCTGGGCGGCGGTGCAGCCGTGCAGCGACAGCACGTTGAGGCTTCCGGCGCACATCGCGCGGGCGACGGTGTCGTCGTTGTGCGTCGAAGTGACATGCAGGGCGCTGTTGTTGGAGGAGCGCAGGCCCTCGAACATCCAGAAGTCGTTCACCGGCCCGGCGGCCGGGACGCGGCTGAGGTCGGCCGGGTGGTAGCCGGCGATGGCCAGGCACAGCTCGGAGGTGCCGCCCTCGATCCCGCCGCCGTGCGGCGCGATGACGGTGGTGCGGACCAGCCCGGCGCGGGCGACCGGGTCCTGGTCGTCGACCAGGTGCCGACGGGAGCGGCGCCCGTAGTCCACACCCTCGACCAGGGACGGGTCGGAGTAGAGCGCCGTGTTGGACGCGTAGAGGTCGGCGGCCTGGGCCGGGGAGCCGCGCAGGGCGGCGTCCAGGGCCACGAGGGCCGGAGCGGTGGCGAGCGCGGCGATCAGCGAGCGACGGTTCATCACGAGAAATGATCATGACAGAGGGCCCGGGACCTCACAAGAGCAACGGGCGCGCCACCCGCCGCAGAGCCTCCTGTGGGCGTCGGCCGGCCAGGCACCGCACAGGGCGTGCGGTGCCCGGCCGGCCGGTTTCCCCGTTCTCCCGTTCCCCGGATCACGGGACCGGGCTGAGCCGCTTCCAGGGTCGGCCGCCGTTGGCTTCGGCGGTGCCGGGGGTGGCGGTGGTGTACCACTGGGCGTACCAGTAGGAGCCCTGGTACTTCACGAACGCGGCCGTCGAGGCGGCCGGATCCCCGCTGAGCAGGTGGGTTCCCCGGGCGGTGGCTCCGCCGGAGGCCTCGATGTCGTTGCCGCCGGCGGACCGGAGCTTGAACAGGCCGTTGTGCCTCGGTGCGCCGGGGGCGCCCTCGCTGCCGTTGTCGGCGATCGGCACGAGCCGCCACTTCTGCTCACCGCGCCCGTCGCACGGGAGGGAGGCGACGTCCTGCCGGACGGCGGTGGCGGTCAGGCACCTGCCGCCGCTGCCGACGGTGTAGAGGCCGCCGCCCGCGTCCTGGAACCTCCAGTACTGGTTGGGGTTCTGGTCCATCAGCTCCACGAGGTGGGCCCGGGACTGGTCGGGGTAGTTGTCGATCATCATCGGCTTTCCGGCCGGGCTGTCGCCGTACTCGGCCATCCAGCCCTGGGCGCCCTTGTCGTACAGCCGCCACAGCCGTCCGCCGTCGGGCCGGTAGACCTGGCCCGGTTGCCAGTCCGGCGCCTGGCAGGAGCTGCCGGCCGCGGGGGCGGGCGGGGTGACGGTCCCGACCCCGCGGCGCTGGTCCCCGGTCGAGCCGAACTCGCGTCCGGCGATCCGGAAGGTGACGTTGGCGGGTCCGGTGACCGGCAGGTAGTACTTCAGGTCGACGTCCCGGGACTTGCCCGGCGCCAGGTCCTCGCAGTAGCCGAGGGTGACGGTCAGCCGGTGGAAGTCCCCCTGGAGTCCGCCCGTGTTGGGGCCGGTGTGGCCGGGGACGAGTCCCTTCATCGGCTTGTAGTCGTTGTCCTTGACGACGGGCGGCGTCGAGGTGGGCAGGTCGAGGGAGATCTCGGTGCCCTGGGCGAGGGTGACCCCGGTGTTGTTGGTGATGCGCAGCTTGGGCTGGACGGGGTAGAAGTCGTTCTCCCCGGTGGGGAACTCCACCAGTTCGGCCTTGACGTCGATCACCTCGGCCGGCTGCGGCCGCCCGCCCGCCTTGGTGTTGCCGGTGGCGCCGGCGCCCCGGAAGGCGTTGTCCAGCCGGGTGGTCAGGTCGTAGCCCATCCCCCACTCCCCGTCCGGGCGTTGGGCGTAGTCGCCGGACAGCTCCCAGATCATCGCGCCGCCGATGCCCTTGTCGACGATGTACCGGGCCTTGGCGTCCAGCGACTGCTCGTTCTCGGTGGACAGGAACACCTTCTTGGTGTCGTTCCACAGCCAGGACGCCCGCAGCGCGTCCGAGTACTTCGGCGTGTACGTCCCCGTCAGCACCCCGCTCGGCAGGTTGGTGTCCACCCCGTACGAGCGCAGGTAGCCGGGCGTGCGTCCGTCCTGGAGGTTCTTGGTGTGCCACAGCGGGTTGGAGCCCGCGCCGACCTCGCGCTCGTTCTCCAGGTCGTGCCAGATGTTGTCGATCCCGACCGCGCCCAGCCCGCAGGACTGCGCGTTGGCGGGACCGCGGCCGCCGGTGCCCAGCGGGCACTGCGCCTGGTCCGGCATCGCGGCCGTGCCCCACAGTCCGTCCGTGCCGCCCTGGACGCCGCGCCAGCCGCGGGAGTAGTACGGGATGCCGAGGTTGATCCGGCCGGCCGGCAGGGCGCCGCGGTAGTAGTGGTAGGCCCAGTCGACGTTGAAGTAGCCCTCCTTCTGGTAGTCCTTGGTGTCGGGCGCCGTGTCGTTGTAGATCCCGGCGGCCGCCAGCTCGTTGTCCCGCCCGTCGTCGTACAGCGGGGCCTGCGGGCCGACGAACTTGTTCCAGGAGCCGTGCAGGTCGTAGGTCATGACGTTGACGTAGTCCTGGTACTGCAGCGCCTGCCCGGCGTCCAGCCCGCGCACCAGGTAGCCGGAGGAGGAGCCCGCCGAGGTCAGCAGGTAGTAGCGGCCCGACGCGGCGCCGGCCCGGTCCAGCCGCTCGCGCAGCGTCCTCATCAGCGCGTTGTAGCCCTGCTGGAGGCCCTTGCGGCGCGGGTTGGAGACGTCCCAGTCCAGCGGGCTGCCGGTGTTGGGCAGCGCGGTCGGGTACTCGTAGTCGATGTCGACGCCGTTGAACCCGTACCGGTCCAGGAACGCGGTGACGGAGTCCGCGAAGGTGTCGATGCCCGCCTGGTTGACCGAGCCGTCGGCGTTGGTGGCCATCGCGTAGAAGTTCCGGGTGCCCTCCCAGCCGCCGACCGAGATCAGCGTCTTCACCGCCGGGTGCTGCTTCTTGTAGGTGTTCAGCAGGTTGAAGTTCCCCTTGTACGGCAGCGCGCCGTCCATGGCGTTCTTCGCCCCGGGCCAGGTCAGGCCGGTCGCCGGGTTGGCCGGGTCGTTCGGGTCGCCGATGCTGATCCGGTTGTCCTGCACGCCGGCGAAGGCGTAGTTGATGTGCGTGACCTTCGACCAGGGGATGTTCGACGCCACGTACTTGGGGGCACCGCCCGCGCCGGTGCGCCCGCCGTTGAAGTAGCCCACCACGCGCCGGGTGCGGTTGTTGCCGACCCACTCGCGGCCGGCACCGTCGTACACGTCGCAGTACCGCGCCGACACGCCCGGGGTCGGGGTCATGCCCTCGGGGCGGCAGTCCCCCGCCGAGGCCGGCTTGGTGCCGCGGTCGTCCGGGGAGGCGTCGAACGGGTCACCCGCGTCGCCGCCCTCGGGCTGGCCCACCGGGCGGGCGGACAGCCGCCACTTCTGGGCGGGGCTCCCGGTGCACTCCGAGATCTGCAGGGGCCGGGTGGTGTCGGCGCCCGGGACGTCCAGGCACTTGCCCGTGGCCGGGTTCTTCAGCTCCTGGCGCGCCGTGTGGATCCACTGCTGGGCGGTGCCGGCGTTGCACGTGTACAGCTGGACGGGCGTTCCGTTGGTACTCCTCCCGCCGTCGACGTCCAGGCACTTGGCGAGCGACTGCAGCGTGCCGTCGGTCCCCACCGTCCAGGCCTGGCCGTCGGAGCCGGCGCAGTCCGCCAGCCGGACCGGGGTCCGGTCGTCGCGGCTGCCGCCGCGCGGCTCGACGCACTTATCGCCCAGGCCGCGGATGGTGCCGGTCTCGGTGCCGGTCCCGTTCTCCCGGAACTTCCAGCGCTGGGCCGGGTCGTCGACGCCGCAGGCCGTCACCGCGAGTGCCTCGCCCTTGCCGCGGGCGGTCAGACAGCCGCCGTCGGTACCGCTGACCAGCGTGTACCAGCCGGTGCCGGCGCCCTTGATCTGCCACACCTGGTTGGTATTGCCCTCCTGCGCCCGGACCAGGTGGGTGGTGTGCGGGCCCGGGTTGTGGTCGACGACCATCTCCGGCGCCGCCGCGGCCGCCAGCCGCCAGGCGCCGCCGCCCAGCGAACGCGTCACCCAGCGCTGAGCGGGCGACCCGTCGGGCTCCTGCGCCTGGATGCCGGTTCCCGCGGCGGTGCTGCCGCCGCTGAGGTCCACGGCCGTGCCGGCGGCCGAGCGCAGCTCCATCTGCTGGCCCTCGCGCGGGCTGGTGCCGCCGTCGGTGTCGCGCGGGGGGACGACGTTCCCGTCGGGGTACTCGATGGACCAGGTCTGCATGTCCTTCATGCGGTCCTCGGAGCAGCCGAAGACGCTGACCCACTTCCCGGTCGCGGTGTCCGTGCCCGGGTCCTGGGTGAGGCACTTGGGCGAGTCGCCCCTGGTCAGCCGGACCTTCGTGTCGTCCCCCTCGGTCGGAACGACGGTCCAGGCCGCTTCGGCGCCCGCCAGGTACGTCCACCTGGTGACGTAGCTCCGTTCCAGGAAGCCGCCGTTGCGCTGGGACTGCAGGGAGATCTTCGAACCCACGTTGTGGAGCAGCCACCGCTGGCCCGGCTTGGCTTCGTCGCGGCGGGTCAGGAGGTAGCTGTCGGGCTTGGTCCCTTCGTCGTCCAGCACCTCGCCCGTCCGGGTGTTGACCAGTCGGACGATCCCCTCGCGCCGTGCGGACGTGTCGGGGGTGACGCTCATGCCGTCGCCCGAACCGACGCAGTTGAAGATGTACTGCTTGGGGTCGGACGCCACGCTCCCGAACTCCGTCAGGCAGCGCGACAACGCCTGCTGACCGAACGCGTTCGGGTGGACGGCCTCCTGGACGTCGCCCTGGGCGGTGCCGCTGAGCCACCCGAGGTTGGGAACGTACGGCACCCACCGGACCCACTCGGCCTTCGCCATCGGCAGCGGCGAGCCGTTGCTGTTCGCGTCCGTCGCCTGCTCCGCGGCCTTCGCGCACAACTCGTGCCCGGCGAAGGCGTCCTGCACGTTCAGGAACTTCGCCCCGACCGACCCCGCGGCCTGCCGCAGCATGTCGGTGATGCGGGGCACCACCGAGGTCCGGGCCCACTCCGCGTCCACGTCCAGGAAGGGGCAACCGCCCTTCTTGTACCGGTCGCTGAAGAGCACGCCCTGCGGGTAGCGGAAGTCGTCCTTGGCTGGGAGGGGGCTGGGGTACGACTGGAGCACGAGCCTGTAGTCCGACTGACCGGCGGCCGACATGGTGGCGCGGATCGCGTTCAGCGTCTTGACGACCTCGGCCCGCACGCCGTTCAACTCGCCGGCGAACCGCTCCTCCTCCAGGTGCTTGCAGGATGCGTCCAGCATGAAGAAGGCGCGGGCGCACGTCGACATGATGTCGGAGAACCTCAGGTCGTTGCCGCCGATGGAGACGACGACCATCCGGATGTCGTGGCCGGCGGCGAGGTCGGCCAGTTGCTGGATCTGCGGCTTCTCGTTCTTGAACCCGTCCGAGAGGATGTTCTTGGTCGTCGCCCCCGAGCAGGCGATGTTGAACCGCCGCTCGGACGGGACGTCCTCGTACTCCGTTCCCTTGATCGGGGCCACGTCGGAGCGGTCGCACCTGTTGCCCTTGAAGTCGTAGGACGTCGCGTCGTACACGCAGTCCTGCTCCGGCTCGCAGCGCGACCGCCGGTCGGTCCCCCAGACGTCCCCCTCTTGTTTCGTGAGGGCGTTGCCCGCCCAGCGACCGCCTTCGCCGGAGATGTAGCTGTCGCCCATGGAGACGATGGCCGGGGGTCTGAACTCGCAGGCGGCGCCGCCGGCGGTCGTGGCGGCGCGCCCCACCGGGCCGGCGGCGCCGTACGCGGTCACATCGTCCCACGGCGGTGTGCAGCCTCCGGGAGGTCTGCCCTCGGAGAAGCGCACCGGGTAGTGGTCGGAACTGTAGCTCTGCGGGCTCTTGGCGACGTAGAGGCCGGTGATCGGGTGGTTGGCCACCATGTAGTCCAGCGCCACACCGGCCGAGTTCTGGGTGGGGACCGACCCGCCGTTCCACCGCCCGTTGTCGGTCGCGTAGTAGGTGTTCGGGAACCTGGTCCTGAAGCTGTCCGCGGTGCTGTTGAAGTCGCCGAGCGCGCGCCACGGCTCGTTGCCGACCTCGGCCTCGATGGCGTTCATCAGATCGACCGAGTGCGGGTTGGGGGTGGTGTTGGTCCGGATCGACGCGGCGTGGAGGTCGAAGTACCAGACGCCACCCACCTTGATGCCGAGGGCCGGACGCGATCTGATCCACCTCAGGGGCCGTCGCGGAGACGGCGGAGTGATGATCTTAATGTCCTGGATCGGAACGGGGGCCGAGTCCCGCAACCAGATCGCCATCGACTTCGTGGTGTTGTTGTCCTGGACGGGAACCTGGTTGTCGGGGTCCTCCTCGTCCTCGGGGTCGCCGCCCACGGGAGGGGCGATATTGGGGCCCCACAGGTTCTTGGAGAGGATCTTCAGGTAGTAGAGCCGTCCGTTCAGCTGCCGCGACCCGCTCTTGCCCCACTCGGTGGTGTAGAGGCGGTACTTCAGGTTCGGATCCCCCCGCCCGTTCCACAGGTGCTGCGCCGGGTCGTCCACGTTGTCCTTGATGGACTCGTCCGCCTCCGGTTTCAGCTCGAACGGCGGCGTGGTGACCTCTTGGAGTGCCACCACGTCGGCGTCCTTCAGCAGCGCGGTCCGGACGAAGTCCCACTTGTTACCGCCCTGGGCGTTGAAGGTCACCGCCCGCCGCTCCATCGCCCGTCCGTCGACGACCGCCGAGGCCGGTTCCGGCGGCAGCAGTAGCGCCTGCAACAGACCGGCGATCAGGGCCAGTCCCAGCAACTGCCCCCAGATCCGGCGTCGGCCCGGGCGGTGTGTCCGCCCGCTCAGCCCTTGCATGGTCATGTACTCCATTCCTCGATGGGACCGCTCAGGAGCGGATCGTGGACGAGGCCGGTACACAGCCGGTCGACACGGCGTCAATCGGCAGAACGCGACGGCAAACGGACCATGGAGGGTGAGGGGCACGCCGACGCGCCCGGCGGGCCGTTCAGCGGGAGGTGTGCCGGGCCCGGCCCAGGCGCCCGGCCAGCGGGGTGATCACCGCGGTGGCCAGCAGGACGGCCGCCAGGCAGGCGACGGCGGACGTATCGCCCCGCGCCGTGCGGCAGGCGTCGGCCAGCAGCGGCGGGCAGGCCAGCGCCATGGCCGCCGACTCGCGCCCGCCGCCCGAGCCGTGGCTCCAGGTCAGCACGACGCCGGCGGTGGCGAGGACGAGCAGCGGCCAGCACCCGTAGTCGGTGCTGACCCAGGGCACCAGGTGCGTGTCGAGCACCGCCCGCGGCGCGATCACCAGCGCGATCACGGCGCCGGCCGCGCCCGCCGGTCCCGTCGCACCGCGTTCCGGGCGGCGGTCCGGCGGGCAGGCGAGCAGCACGACCGCCGCCAGCACCAGGGCCGCCGGGGTGAAGACGGGGTCGCCGAACGCCGGGCCGCTGACCACCGCGCCCGCCGCGAACGCGAGCAGCCCGGCCACCGCGCACGGCAGCCCGACCCGCCACCAGCCGGCCAGCGCCGCCGCCGCTCCCGCGAACACCGCGAGCGAGGCGACGAGCAGCACACCCCACATCCCCGAGAGGTCGGCGCGCAGCCGCGCCCCGAACGGGCCGGGCGAGACCGCGATGCTCACGTACCAGCCCAGCAGGTGCAGGCCGCAGGCCGCCGCCGAGGCGGCCAGCGCGGAGGGGTACGCCAGTCCGAGCACCCTGGCGGCGGGCGTGGCCGGCCCCGGGCCCAGCCGCGTCCGCAGCGCGTGCGCCGCCAGCCCGGCGCCCTCCCGGATCCGCGAGCCCAGCGGTTCGCCCGCGGTCATCTCGCGGAAGGTCGCGGCGATCTCCCCGCCGTGGGCGTCCCGGTAGGCGGCCGGGTACAGCCGCAGCACGTACTCGATCACGTGGCGGACGTGGACGGCCGCGCGGCGGACAGCCGCCGACGGGCCTCCCGCGCCGTCCCGGCCAGCCGCTCGGCCTCCGCCGCCAGCCGCTCCCGGCCCGCCGGGGCCAGGGCGAAGATCCGCCGGGCGCGGCCGTCGACGATCTCCTCGCGGTGGATCTCGATCAGGCCGTCGGCCAGCAGGCGGTCCAGCGCCCCGTACAGGGCGCCGGTGCGCAGCGCGACCCGGCCTCCGGTCATCGCCTTGATCTCCTGGGCAACGGCGTACCCGTGCCGGGGTTCGTCCGCGAGGGCCGTCATCACCATCACGGTCGGTTCTTGCATCGCGCGCTCGCTCACCCGACGAAGATAGTCACTCGGCCGGAGCGTCTCAACGCGGCCGGCCGGGCGAACGGCGGGGCCCCGGGGGCGGTGAACGCTCCCGGGGCCCCGCGACATCGGCTCAGCGGGTCATCAACGGCCCTGGAGGGACTTGACGTTGTCGCCGAAGGACCAGCCCTTCGAGCCGTCCCAGTTGATCGACCAGGTCATCAGGCCCTTCAGCTGGCCGCTGAAGGAGCTCCACGACTGGCTGACCAGGCTCGGCGCCATGTAGCCGCCGCCCGCGCCGGGCTGGGCCGGCAGGCCGGGCACCTGCTTGTCGTAGGGCACCTTGATGGTGGTGCCCTGGATGGTCAGGCCGTTGTTCAGGCAGGTGGTCTGCGCGGTGAAGCCCTGCACGGTGCCGGCCTGGTAGGAGTCACCCGAGCAGCCGTACATGCTGCCGTTGTAGTACTGCATGTTCAGCCACCACAGCTGGCCGTTGTCGACGTACTTCTTGATGATCGGCAGGTAGGAGCCCCAGATCGAGCCGTAGGTGACGCTGCCGCCGGTGACGTACGCGGTCTCGGGCGCCATGGTCAGACCGAAGCCGGCCGGCATCTGGGCGAGCACGCCGTCGATGATGCGGATCAGGTTGGACTGCGAGGCGGACAGCGTGTTGATGCTGCCGCTGCTGGAGAGGCCGGTCTCGATGTCGATGTCGATGCCGTCGAAGTTGTACTTCTTCAGGATCGGGACGATGGTCGCCACGAACTTGTCGGCGACGGAGCTGGAGCTCAGGTCGATGCCGGCGGCGGCGCCGCCGATCGACATCAGGATCGTCGCGCCGGCGGCCTTGGCCTGGCACATCTCGGCGGGGGTGGAGACCTTGACGTTGGCGTCCATGCCGTCCTCCCAGAGGACGGTGCCGTCGGAGCGGATCACCGGGAAGGCGGCGTTGATGACGTTGTAGCCGTGCGCGGCCATCCGGCTGTCGGTGATGGGGGTCCAGCCCATGCCCGGGTGGACGCCGTTGGAAGCGCCGTCCCAGTTCTCCCAGTAGCCCTGCAGCACCTTGCCCGAGGGCTTGGGCTTGGTCGGGCAGGTGGAGCCCGGCGGGGTGGTCGGCGGGGTGGTGGGCGGCGTCGTCGGAGGGGTGGTCGGCGGCGTCGTGGGAGGCGTCGTCGGCGGAGTGGTGGGAGGCGTGGTGGGCGGAGTGGTGGGCGGCGTGGTGGTGCCGCCGGGGCCGGAGAGCACCACGTCGTCCGCGTAGAACGCGGGCTGGCCGTACCAGCCGTGCAGGAAGACGGTCACCGAGGTGGTGTTCGCCCCGGTGGAGAAGTTGACGCTGAGCTGGCTGTACGACGCGCTGTTGCCCGTCCAGGTGGACGTCGTGCCGCCGAGGCCGGTGCCGGTGGCGCCCAGGTAGACGTAGCTGCCCTGGACGAACGCGCTCAGCGTGTACTGCGAGTTGGGCTGCACGCTGATGGTCTGGGTGCACTGGGCGGTGTCCTGGCCGCTCGGCGTCGCCTGGAGCGCCGAGGTGCCGCTGTGCACCGGGCTGCCGACGGTCGCGCCGGAGCCGCCGGAACAGTTCCAGTCGGAGAGTCCGTTCTCGAAACCGGGGTTGGCCACCAGGTTGGGGGTGGCGGCGCCGGCGTTGACCGTGCCGGCCACGGCGAGGCCCGCGCCGATCACGGCGGCGGCGCTCACCACGGCGAGGGAGCGCATCAGGACGGTCGATCCGGGCTGGGCGCCGCTGGTCCTGGGCAGCTGCGTTGCGCGCTCCACGACCGCCCGCGGCGGCTGTGGGGTACGCGACCTCCGACGGAACATGCTGTGCTCGCTTCCCGCCGGGCGTCATGGACATGACCGTCGCTGTGGGGGCGCGGCGCCCGGCTCATGGGTGGGGACATGTGGGGATGTGCCGGTCCGGATCGTAGGAGCGACGGCAAGGCCAGTCAATAGGTCTGGACCAATGCCGGATCGAACTGCGGTACTCCCGAGCCGGATCGGCACCCCCCGGCGGTCGCCACGCGGGCGGGTCCGCACGGGTGAACACCGGGCCCGCGGTGCGGTGGTGACCGGGCGGACCGCTGCCGTCCTGCTACAAGCGGAGCGTGAACTTCCGACAGCGGGAAGGACGGCGGAAATGATCGTCGAGGATGTCCGGAACGAGCCTGTCGCCGTCGGCCGGCGCCTGTCGGCGGCGGTCCGCTCCACGGCCGAACTGCCCCCGGTGCGGCTCCACTTCACCGTGCCCGGCGGCGCGGGCGACTGGCTGCCGGAACGCGGTGACGCCTTCCTCGCCGCGCTGCTGATGCCGGCCATGAGCCTCGGCGAGGAGCTGGTGGTCGACGCCCCGGTCTCCGCCCGGCTGCTGCGCTCGGCGCGGACCGTGATGGAGATCTACGCGGCCTGGTGGGCCCGGTTGCGGGAGGTCCGGCTGACGGTGGGCGAACCCGTCGAGGCGAAGCGCGGGGAGGACGGCCGCGGGCAGGACGGCACGGGGCTGTTCTTCACCCTGGGCGTGGACTCCTTCTACAGCCTGCTCAGGGACCGCGAGCGCCGTACGGAGCCCGCCCACCGGCCGGTCTCCGAGCTGCTGTTCGTGAACTTCGAGCAGCACGCCGGGCCGGAGTACGAGCACCTGCTCGACCGGGTCCGGCTGGTGGCCGGGCACAGCGGCTGCCGGGCCGTCCCGGTGGAGACCAACCTGCGCGCCCTCACGGCCCCGCTGGTCCGCTGGGAGGAGTTCCACGGGGCGGCGCTCGCCGCCACCGCGCTGGCCCTGCAGGGCCTGCTCGGCCGCTGCCTGATCGCGGCCGGCTTCGAGTACCGCCACCTGCCCCCGTACGGTTCGCATCCGGTGCTGGACCACCTGTGGTCCACCGAGGCGCTGGACGTCGTGCACGACGGCGCCGATGCCACCAGGACGCAGAAGGTGGCACGCCGACTGGCCCGTTCCGAGCTCGCACTGCGGCACCTGACGGTGTGCTGGCGCGGCCGCCCCGGGCAGAACTGCGGGGCGTGCGAGAAGTGCCTGCGGACCATGCTCACGCTTGAGCTGGCCGGGGTGCTCGGGCGCTGCGCGACGCTGCCCGGCGTGCTCGACCTCGAACGGCTGAGCACCGTCCCGATGCACTCGGCGGACGCCCGGGAGGCGATGCGCGAGGTCGCCCTCGACGCCCGGGCCGGCGGGCGCCCGGACCTCGCCGAGGCGGCCGAGCTGGCGGCGGACCGTCACGGGCCCCTCCCCCGCGCGGCGGTGACGCGGTGACCGGGTTCGGCCGGTGGGCCGGCCTGGGACACCGGCTCGGCGAGGTGCTCGGCACCCTGGTCGCGCCGGCGGGCCGCTGCGCGCTGCTGGGCTTCCCCGGCTACGGCAACGTCGGCGACAGCGCCATCTGGCTGGGTGCGCGCACGCTGCTGGCCGAGCTGGGCGCCGAGGTCGTCTACACCGCCGATCACCACGACTTCGACCCGGCGGTCCTGGCCGAACGGCTGCCGAGCGGCACCGTCCTGCTCACCGGCGGCGGCAACCTGGGCGACCTGTGGCCGAGCCACCAGCGCCTGCGCGAGCAGGTGATCAGCGCCTTCCCCGGGCACCGGATCGTCCAGTTGCCGCAATCCGTGCACTTCGGCGACCCGGCCGCGCTCGCCCGGGCCCGGGCGGTCTTCGACGCGCACCCCGACCTCGTCCTGCTGCTGCGCGACCGGCCGAGCCTGCGCGCGGCCCGCCGGGCCTTCCGAGCCCCCGCCCTGCTCGCCCCGGACTGCGCCTTCGCGATGAACGGCGTGCCCCGCCTCGCCCGGCCCGAACGGCGGATCCTGTGGCTGCGGCGCGAGGACCACGAGTCGGCCGGACACCCGGGGCCGGACCCGCACGCCGAGGTGCACCGGACCGACTGGACCGGGCAGGAGGGCGCCGACCCGGGCTGGGCGGCCGAGGCCCTGGCCGTCCGGCAGCGGATCGCGGCGGCCTCGGCCGAGGTCCGCCGCACGGCGGCCGGCGGCGCGGTCGCCGACCTCGCCGAGGCCCAGGACCGCCATGCCGAACTCCAGCTCCGGCGCGGCTGCCGGCTGCTCGGCAGCGCCGAGGCGGTGGTCACCGACCGGTTGCACGGCCATCTGCTGAGTCTGCTGCTCGGTCTGCCGCACGTGGTGCTCGACGACCGGAACGGCAAGGTCGGCGGCTACTGGCGGACCTGGGGGCACGACCGGCACCGGTCCGTCACCCGGCGGGCGCCGGACGCCGACCGGGCCCTGCGGGCGGCCGCCGCGCTGCTCGCCGACCCGGCCACGCCCCGGCCGGCCCGGGACGGCTGAGCACCGCCAAGGGGGTCCGGGGCCTCAGCCGGCGAGGTCGAGCGCCAGCAGCGCCGCGCCGATCGCACCGGCCTCGTCGGCGAAGCGGGCCGCCAGCACGGGCACCGGCGGGCGGTCGCCGGGCGCGTAGAGCCGGCGGGCGAACTCGGCGCGCGCCGGGGCGAGCAGCAGGTCGCCGGCGGCGACCGGGCCGCCTCCGACGATCACCACGGCGGGGTCGAACAGATTGGCCAGGGCGGCCAGGCCGACGCCGGTGAGCGTGCCGATCCGGCCCAGGATGTCCAGCGCCCGGTGGTCGCCACGGCGGGCGGCCTCGGTCACGGCCGCTCCGGCGTCCGGCCGGCCCTCACCGACCCGGCCGCGCGCGTCGACCAGCCGGGCCAGTGGGGAGCCCGGGAGGTCCGTGGCGGCCTGCCGTCCGAGTCGCGCGATGGCGGCCCCGGACGCCGCGACACCCCAGCACCCGCGGTTTCCGCACTCGCACCACGGTCCCCCGGGATCGACGGTCAGATGGCTGGCCTCGGCTGCGAAGCCGTGCCCGCCGTGCAGCAGGCGCCCGCCGGCCACCACCCCGCACCCCAGCCCCGTGCCCAGCGTCACCAGCACCAGGTGGTCGTGGCCCCGCCCGGCGCCGAGCCGGTACTCGGCCCACGCGGCGACGTTGGCGTCGTTGTCCGTCACCACCGGCAGCCCCACCGCGTCCGCGATCAGCTCCCGCAGCGGCGCCCGCGCGAAGTCCAGGCCGGGCGCGAAGGCCAGCGCCCCGGTCCGGGAATCGACCATCCCCGGCAGGCCGACACCGACCGCGGTGACCCGCTCGCCGCCCACCAGCGCCACCAGACCGGCCACGGCGGCGACCAGTTCCTCCGCCGTACGGCGCGGTGTGGCGCGGCGGGCCCGCGCCGACACCGCGCCGTCGGCCGCCACCCGCACCGCCGCGATCTTGGTGGCGCCGACGTCGATGCCGACCGCCTCGGCCGGGGCGGCGGTCATGCCGCCTCCGGCAGGACCACCCGGGCCCGGTCCGGCCCCGCGGCGGTCCGCACCTCGAAGCCGCCCGGTCCGCGCAGGGCAGAAAGGTCGCACGGCCGGTCGGAGGCCAGCAGATCTCCGCCCACCCGGACCCGGACCGGCAGCCCGGCACCGGACCGCTCGTCGAGCCCCTTCACGTAGCACGCCGCGAGCCGCCCGTGCGACACCTGGACGACGGCGCAGCCGCCGCCCACCAGGTCGGCGGTGACCTGGTGTTCCCCGCACGCGGTGCGGGCCCGCAGCGGGGAGTCCGTGCGGTTGAAGAGGAAGACGAGCACCTCCTCGGGGTCCGCGGCCGTCCTGCGCAGTTCGAGCCACGGTCCCGGTCCGGCCCGCACGGGGGCGTCGCTCGCGTGGAGCCAGTCCTCGACGGCCGCCCCGAGGGAGCGCCCGCCGGGGGCCGCCGTGCGCACGCGGGCGCCGCCGTGCCGGCGGACCGCCGCGGCCAGCTCGGCGCAGGGGCGCAGGTCCTCGTCCAGCGCGGGAGGTTCGCCCACCAGGAGCAGCGATCCGCCCTGCTCGGCGAACCGGGCGAGCCGCCGTTGCAGGGCCCGTTCCATGAAGCGGCCCGACACGGTGACCAGCGGCCCCGACCCGGGGCCGGGGCCCGCCCGGCCGGAGAGCTCGGCCAGCCGGAAGGGCAGGTTCCGCCGCAGGCAGTGGGCGACGAAGGGCACCAGGGTGCGGGCGGCCGGGGGCACGGGCCGCTCGCCGTCCGCCGTCCCGTCCCACGCCCCGACCGCCGCGTACGGCGGGTGGACGCCCCAGCACACGCCGGGCTCCGGGCGGGAGAGGGCCAGCGGCTCCTGCCGTCCGGCCATGAAGTGGGTCAGCACCCGCAGCGCGGCGAAGGCCGGGCCGGGGCCGGCGTCGAGGCGGATCGGGGCGGCGTCCCCGTACGGCGGAGAGAACTGCGCGGGGTCACCGGCCGGGCCGGCGAGCCGGGAGCCGTCCACCGCGAGGTGCGGACCCCAGCCCTCGGTGGCGCAGGCCGGGTAGACGCTGATGCCGGTCGCCCCGCAGGCCACGCCGAGCAGGGTGTGATGGATCGGCACCACCGGGAAGGCGCAGCCCGGATCCGCCCAGCCCAGCCCCCAGTTCTCCTCGATGTTGGGGCCGGGCCCGCCCTTGGCCGCCAGGACGTAGTTGACCAGGGCCTCCTCCTCGCGGAGCACCGGGCCGGTCCAGCTGGTGTAGGCGCGGGGCAGCGCGGGCGCCGCGCCCACCCGGTTCCTGGCCAGCCAGGCGTCGTAACGTCCGGCGGCCCGGCCGGGGACGCGGTCCGCCCTGGCCGGCGGCGAGTAGCTGGTGAAGACGGGGAGGTCCGCGCCGAGCGCCTCGGCCAGCCGCGCCATTCCGGCGGTGAGCGACTCGGCGGACCACCGGCCCCAGCTCACCAGGGAGCGCAGCCCTTCGGCGGAGAGCCGGTCCTCCGCCCGGGTGGGCGCGGCCACACCGGGAGCGAAGCCTGCGAAGCCCTCGGTGCCCGGCCGCGAGTAGTCGAGCGCGTCGATCGGCAGCGCGGTCTCGCCGTAGTGGCCCTCGTTGCCGATCTGGGCGGCGACGAGGGGCCCGTGCGGATGGGCGAACGGCCGCAGGAACAGCCCGACGGCGCGCAGCCAGTCCGTGGCGTCGGCGAGGAAGCCCGGGTCCAGCGCCGAGGGCAGCGTGAACCGGTCGCAGGGCAGCGGCCGGCCGTCGGCGGACCGGGCGGCGGGCCGCTCCGGGTCGAGCGTCGGGCTGAGCCGGTCGGGCAGCCCGCCGAAGGGCAGTTCGGCGTGCACGTAGGGGCCGGGCTTCAGCACCGCGAGCAGCCCGGTCGCCGCGACCAGCTCCAGGAAGCCGGCCAGGTCGCGGTTGCCGTCGCCGTCGAAGCACCACCGGCGGCCGCCGCCCCGGGCGATCTCGTGGTGGCGCCAGGGGACGTAGCTGGTCACCACCTCGATGCCGGCCTCGCGCAGGGCGCGTAGCTTGGGCGCCCAGCGGCCGGGGCGGTCCCGGTAGTAGGGGTACTCGCCGGTGATCAGGAACCGGGGGCGGCCGTCCAGCCACAGGGTGCCGTCCAGGAAGCGGGGCCTCACGGGGCGGGGCTCCCGTCCGTGCCGAGCAGCACCTTCATGGCGCGGTACCCGTCCGCTTCCGGTCGGCCCGGCGCCGGCGGGACGACGGCCAGCAGCGCGAGGGCCTCGGCGTACCGTTCGAGCGGCAGCACATGGGTCACCAGGGTCTCCAGCGGAAGTTCCCGCGCGAGGTCCACCGCCAGGGCGAAGTCCGCCGGCCGGTACGGTCCCGCCCCCACCAGGCGGATCCCCCTGGTCACCAGGGACCTCAGCGGCACGGTGGCGACGCCGGCCTCCTTCTCGCCCATCACCACGACGGTGCCGCCGGCCGCCATCGTGCCGAGCACGTCCCCGGGCAGCGCGCCGGTGGTGTCGATGGCGACATCGGGCGCGCCCGCCGCGTCCGCCTCCGCCGCGGCCAGCACCCGGACCGTGCGCGGCAGCAGCAGGCGGGCGAGTTCCACCCGGCCCGGATCGCGCTCGGCCAGCGTGACCCGGGCGCCGCGCCGGGCCAGGACCAGCGCGCACAGCGCGCCGATCGGCCCGGCGCCGACCACGAGCACCCGGTCGTCCCAGCGCGGCCGGGCCGCCGCCAGGTTGTTCAGCACGCAGGCGAGCGGTTCCACCAGGGCTCCGCGCCGGTAGGACACCGCGTCGGGCAGCCGGTGGACGAAGCGCTCGGGCACCACGGCGAAGCCGGCCATCGTGCCGTCCCGGTCGACGCCGAGCTCCCGGCCCTCCTTGGCCCCGCAGTGGGCCGGCATCCCGCGCCGGCAGGGGCGGCACCGGTCGCAGTGGTACGTCGGGTTGATCACCACCCGGTCGCCCTGCGCCACGGCGGTGACCCCGGCCCCGACCGCGGCCACCGCGCCGACCGCCTCGTGCCCCAGTACGACACCCCGCCGGGCGGGGAACTCTCCCAGCAGGATCGCCCGGTCCGTGCCGCAGATGCCGCTGACCGCGACCTCGACCAGGACCTCGTCCGCCTCGAAGGAGGGGACGGCGCGATCGTGGATGCCGGGCAGGCCCACGTCCTCGAACACGACGGCCTTCATCGCAGCCTCCCACCGGTTCGTCCCCCAACAGTGCCATAGGGTGTCCGATATGAACCGGTACGGGCGGCCGAGTGGGTGGGAGGCACCGGCGGGCCCCGGTCCGAGGATCCTGCTGCTCGGCGCGTCGGGGTTCGTGGGCGGCGGCCTCTGGAGCCATCTGGCCCCCCGCCACGCGGTGGTCGGCACATACGCCACCCGGGCGGCCCCGGGCCTGGTCCGGCTGGACCTGCGCGACGAGACCAGGCTGGCGGCGCTCGCGGCCGACGGCTTCGACCTGGTCGTGCACGCGGCCGGCCTGGTCCCCCTGGAGGCGGCCGAGGCCGATCCCGCCCTGGCCCGCCTCCTCAACGTCCGCCCCGTCGAGGTGCTGCTGGACGCCCTGCGCGGCTCGGCGGCGAAGCTCGTCCTGCTGTCCAGCGACAACGTCTTCGACGGCACCCGCCCCCGGTACACCGAGGCGGACCCGCGCTCCCCCGTGAACGTCTACGGGCGGACCAAGGCGGCGGCCGAGGACCTGCTGCTCGCCGAGGGCGGGCACCTGGTCGTGCGGCTCCCGCTGGTCTTCGGGCGCGGCCCCTGGGCGAACACCTTCCTGGCCCGCCTGGCCGCGCCGACCACCCCCGCCCGCACCGACCTGGTCTGCGCCCCCGTCTACCTCCCCAGCATCGGGCCGGCCCTGGCCCGGCTGTGGCACCGCACGGGGGTCCTGCACTACGGCGGCGCCGACGTGGTGACCCGCTTCGAGCTGATGTCCCGGGTCCAGCGAGCACTGGACCTGCCGACCCGGGTGGTGCCCGTCCGCGGCCCGCAGGCCCACGCCGAGTGCCCCCGCCCGCCTCGGCTCGTCCTGCGCAGCACCCGCCACCGCCTGCTGGGCCCCGCCCTGGACACCGCGCTCGCCCACCTGACGGCCCAGGGCCGCGGTCCCGGCACGTCGTGATCGACGGCATCCGACTCCTCGGGCGTCCCGCTTCGCCGAAATTTACCCCCGGGGGTATGGTGGAGAGCGAACGGATACCCCACTGGGTATTTTGGAATCTGATCATCGGACACAGGAGCGACCCACGGTGTTCTTCGCCCAGTACTACCTCGACTGCCTCTCCCAGGCCTCCTACCTGGTCGCCGACGAGACCACCGGCCGCGCCGTGGTGATCGACCCGCGCCGGGACATCGACGAGTACGTCGCCGACGCCGAGGCGCACGGCTTCACCGTCGAGGCGGTCATCAACACCCACTTCCACGCCGACTTCCTGGCCGGACACCTGGAGCTGGCCGACCGCACCGGCGCGTGGATCGGCTACGGCCACCGGGCGGTGACCGAGTACCCGATCCGCAAGCTCGCCGACGGCGAGCGGATCGACCTGGGCGAGGTCACGCTGCAGATCATGGAGACCCCCGGACACACCCCCGAGTCGATCAGCGTCCTGGTGTTCGAGCGCTCCGGGGACGCCGTCCCCTACGGCGTGCTGACCGGCGACGCGCTGTTCATCGGCGACGTCGGGCGCCCCGACCTGCTGGCCTCGGCCGGCACCACCGCCGAGGAGCTCGGCCGGATGCTCCACCACAGCGTCCAGCACAAGCTGATGGGCCTGCCCGACGAGGTCCGGGTCTTCCCCGCGCACGGCGCCGGCTCGTCCTGCGGCAAGAACCTGTCCACCGAGCGCCAGTCCACCATCGGCGCCCAGCGCGCCACCAACTACGCCTGCGCGCCGATGAGCGAGGACGAGTTCGTCGCGATCGTCACGGCCGGCCAGTCCACCGCCCCCGGGTACTTCGGCCACGACGCCGCGCTCAACCGGCAGGACCGCGACCTGTTCGACCCCGCGCTCGCCCACCGTCCGCTGACCGCCGAGGAGTTCGCGGCCCGCCGGCAGGACGGAGCGGTCGTGGTCGACGCCCGCAGCCCGCAGGAGTTCGCCGCCGGACACCTGCGCGGGGCCGTCAACGTGCCCGCCGACGGCCGCTTCGCCGAGCAGGCCGGCGCCGTGCTCCGGCCGGACGCCGCACTGCTCGTCGTCGCGCCGGACGGCCGCGAGGGCGAGATCGTCACCCGCCTCGCCCGCATCGGCTTCGACCGCACCGTCGGCCACCTGGCCGAGCCCGAGGCGAGCCTGCCCGCGCTCGCCGACCAGCTCGCCCCCGCCGCCCGCCTCACCGTGGACCAGCTGCGCACCGCCCTCGCCGGCGACCGCCCCCCGCTGGTGCTCGACGTCCGCACCTGCGGCGAGCGCGCGGAGGGCACCGTCGAGGGCTCCGTGCACATCGCGCTCAACGAGCTCCCCGCCCGCCTCGCCGAGATCCCGCGGGACCGCGCGCTGGTCGTCCACTGCGCCGGCGGCCACCGCTCGTCCATCGCCGCCAGCCTGCTGCGCCACCACGGCCTCGACGAGGTTTCCGACCTGCTCGGCGGCTACGCCGCGTGGGACCAGGCGCACCGGCCGACGGCGGTCTGAGCCGCCCGGGCGGAACGATCGAGGAGGACGAGATGGTGGAGGAACCGACCGTACGGGTCGACGACGACGCGGTCGGCGCGGTGCTCAACCGCCTGCGCCGGGCGCAGGGGCAGCTCAGCGGCGTGATCGCGATGATCGAGTCCGGACGGGACTGCCGGGACATCGTGACGCAGTTGGCCGCGGCCTCCCGCGCGCTGGACCGGGCCGGGTTCAAGATCGTGGCCAGCGGCATGCGCCAGTGCACGGCCGCGGACGGCGAGGCGCCGGCGATGAGTGAGACCGAGCTGGAGAAGCTGTTCCTCACCCTCGCCTGACCCGTCCCCCGCCCACCGGAACAAGCAGACAGCGGACAGCAGACAGCAGGCCACCGAGCCACCCAGGAATGGAGCACCCCATGGAGTACGGGATCCCCGTCACCCTCGACCTGCCCTTCGCCGAGACCGTCGAACGGGTGCGGGCCGCACTCGCCGAGCAGGGCTTCGGCATCCTCACCGAGATCGACGTCCGCGCGACCCTGCGGGCCAAGATCGGCGAGGAGATCGAGGACTACCTGATCCTCGGCGCCTGCAATCCGCCGCTGGCCCACCGCGCCCTCCGGGCGGACCGGCACATCGGACTGCTGCTGCCGTGCAACGTCGTGGTCCGCGCGGACGCCGGGCGCACCGTCGTCGAGGCGATGGACCCGCAGCTGATGGTCCGGGTCACCGGGCAGCCCGCGCTGCAGGCCGTCGCCGACGAGGCCGCCACCCGGCTGCGCGCCGCCCTGGCCGCGCTGACCGGCTGACCGGCTGACCGGCCGCGCGACTCCTGAACGACGGGGCCCGCCCGGAGCGGGCCCCTCCCTTTTGACCTTCCATATACCCCCACCCGTATTTTCGCGCCCCGCGTCCCTGGCGGGCGCACCAGGAACGGAGCACCCCGTGAAGCACCCGGACACCACCATCAGCCGGCCGGCCACCGCCGCGCCGTCCGAGCCGGCCCCTCCCCCGGGCCTGCTCGGACGGCTCGGCCTCTGGTCCGTCCGCCACTTCAAGGCCGTCCTGGCCGGCTGGCTGCTGGTCGTCGTCGGCCTCGGCGCGTTCGCGCCGCAGGTGACCTCGGCGCTCTCCGGGGCCGGCTGGCAGGCCGACGGCTCCGAGTCGGTGAAGGTCCGGCAGGTCGCCGAACAGCACTTCGCCGGCAACGCCTCCAGCGCGCTGCAGATCGTGGTCGCCGCCGACCGCCCGGTCACCGAGCCGGACGTCCAGCAGGTGATCACCAGGGCGGGCGAGCTCGCCGCGGCCGACCCCCGGGTCTCCACCGTGCTGGCGCCCCAGCCGGGCGCGACCATCGCCCAGGACGGCCGGACCGCCGTCCTGCTCGCCGGCGCCAAGGCCTCCCCCGACGACATGGTCCGCGCGGCCGACGACCTCAAGGCCCCGCTGAGCGCCCTCTCCGGCAACGGCGTCGACGTGCACGCCACCGGCGCCTCGGTGCTGTGGAGCGACTTCAACAAGGCCAACCACGACGCCATGATGAAGTCCGAGATCATGTCCTGGCCGGTCACCCTGGCCATCCTGGTGCTCGCCTTCGGTTCCCTGGTCGCCGCCGGGCTCCCGCTGCTGCTCACCATGGCCGGACTCGCCGCCTCCGCCGGCTCGCTGGTCCTGCTCAGCCACCTGTTCCCGATCTCCGTCTGGGCGATGAACTTCGCGATGATGTTCGCGCTCGCGCTCGGTATCGACTACGCGCTCTTCCTGGTGGTCCGCTTCCGCAGCGCCCGGGCCGCCGCCGCCCGCCGGAACCCGGCGCCGGGACACCGGCTCGGCAGCGCCGCGGCGGTCGCCGAGACCATGGACACCGCGGGCAAGGCCGTCCTGCTGTCCGGCGCGACCGTGCTGGTCAGCCTCTCGGCCGTGATGCTTGTGCCGTCCCCCGCGTTCCGTTCGATGGCCGGCGGCATCATGCTCGCCGTCCTGTTCGTGCTCGCCGCCACCCTCACCCTGCTGCCCGCCGTGCTCGGCCGGCTCGGCCACCGTGTCGACGCCCTCGCCCTGCCGTGGGTGAAGACCGGTGAGCACCGCTCGGCGCGCTTCGCCGCCTGGGGCGAGCGGCTGTGGAAGCACCCGCTGCGCTACGGCGCGCTGGCCCTCGCCGCGCTGATCGCCCTCGCCGCGCCCGTCATCGGGCTGCGGACCGCCATGCCCTCGATCGCCGTGCTGCCCGAGGACGCCAGCGCCCGCGCCGGCTACACCGCCGTCCAGCAGGCCTTCGGCCCCGGGGCGCCCGGCACCCTGCAGATCCTCACCCCGACCCAGAGGGCCGAGGGCGTCGCCGCCGACATCGCCGCCACGCCCGGCATCGCCGGTGTGATGCCCGCGCAGCCGGCCGCCGACGGCTCCGGCTGGTCGATGGTCCAGGCCGTTCCCGCCGTGGACCCCTCCAGCCCCGACCTGGGCCGCACCGTCGACACACTGCGGGCCGACCTCCCGGCCGACACGCTGGTCGGCGGCGCCGCGGTGGAGAACCTGGACCTCCAGCACCTGCTGACCGAGAAGACCCCGCTGGTCATCGGCGTCGTGATGGGCCTGGGCTTCCTGCTCCTGCTGGTCGCCCTGCGCGCCCCGCTGATCTCGGCGCTCGGCACGGCCGCCAGTCTGCTGTCCACCGGCGCGGCCTTCGGCGTCGCCCGGCTGGTCTTCCAGGACGGCCACGGCGCGGGGCTGCTCGGCTTCACGCCGCAGGGCTTCCTGGACGGCTGGGCGCCGGTGTTCTTCTTCGCGATGATCTTCGCCATCGCCATGGACTACACGGTCTTCCTGCTCGCGTCCGCCAAGGAGCACTACGAGCGCACCGGCGACCCGCGCGAGGCCATGGTCGGCGCGCTGGCCCACTCCGGCCGGGTGATCTTCGCGGCGGCGGGCGTGATGGTCGCGGTGTTCTTCACCTTCGCCCTGTCCGGGCCGCTGCCGCCCAAGGAGATGGGCATCGTGCTCGGCGTCGCCGTCCTGCTGGACGCCGCGCTGGTCCGCCTGGTGCTGCTGCCGGTACTGCTCCGGCTCACCGGCGCCGCCGCCTGGCGCACGCCGGCCTGGCTCGACCGCGTGCTGCCGAAGATCTCCTTCTCGCACGACTAGCCAGGACGTGTCCTGCTCCCGACGGCCCGGTCCGCCCCTGTGGCGGGCCGGGCCGTCGGCGTCGGTCGCGCTCGGTGGCCGGGCACGGAAACGCAGGCGGGCACGGAAACACGACGGGCCGTGCCGGGGATGTCCGGCACGGCCCGTCGGGGGTCCGTGGGTTCAGCGGCGGCCAAGGAGCTTCGCGAAGAAGCCCCCGCCCTTCTGCGCGTTGCGGTCGCAGGCGCAGCGGTCGGCCTTGGCGACGCCGGCCAGCACCTGGTCGACGTGCATGCCGCACCCCGCGTAGGTGGCCTTGCCGCAGCTCCGGCACGTCGTACGTCGACACATCTCAGGACTCCTCACGTCCGGGGGAACGAGGGATTCTCCCTCCCCTCCACTATACCGGTGGGGGTATCTTTCCGGCAGGAAAGGGACGGCTCCGGCCACTCGGACGCGTACGCCGGTGCCATGGGCATCGCTTCAACCCGCGAATCGATTTCGGTTCGATCACGGCGTGTCCCTTTGATCGGATCTTGGGACGAAGTGCGGTGATTGATCATGTTGGCGGTGGGAGCGGCGCGCTCTCATAATTCCAGCCATACGCGCGACGGGCGGCCGTGAGAGCCGCCGTGGAGTGCCCTTGAGAGGCCCGAGCGCACACTTCCCGATCCTTCCCTGGGGGGAATCCCTTTGTCCGCGCACGATCACGTGCCGCCCGTCGCCGACCCGGCGGCAGCCGCTCCGGCCGTCGCCGCTCCGGCCACCGGTGACCCGACCGCCGTCGAGTCGGCCACCGGTCGCAAGCGTTCGCGTGCCGCCGCCGTCGCACTCGCCACCGCGGGCCTGCTCGCCGTCACGGCGATCAGCGCCACCGTGACGGTGGCCGTCGGCAAGCCCGACGACCGGCCGGCCGTCACCGCCGCGACGACGGCCGCGCCGACCTCGGCGAGCCCGACCGCGTCGCCCACGCCCTCCGCCTCCGCTCCGGCGACCGTCCCGCCGCCCGCGCCCGTCCCCACGCCGACGAGCACCCTCAAGGGCAGCGTCAGCGGCGGCCGGCACGACGGCGACCTGCGGTACTTCCTGCTCCCGATCCCCGCGGGCGGCGAGTCCTACGGCCCGGCCGACGGCATGCCGTTGACCGACGAGGAGATGATCAAGGAGTTCGGCGACGGGGCGGAGGTCATGCGCGCCCTCCACACGCTCGGTTACAAGGACGCCGCCACCCGGACGTACCGCACGGCGGACGGCAAGGCCGAGGTCACCGTCACCCTGCTGCGCTTCGCGACCGCCGCGCAGGCGGAGTTCTTCGCCAAGAACGACACCAGGGACCTCCCCACCGTCGAGGTCACCGGCGACTCCGCCGCCCACGGGTACATCAGCAAGCCCAAGCAGCAGGCGTACACCGGCTCGCTGAGCGGGATCTCCAGCCAGGGCGACGTGCAGTACACGGTCGACGTCGAGGTGAAGGGCGACCCCGACAAGGCGCTGCTCAGCGAGCTGATGAAGCGCCAGCGCGACTGGCTGACCTCCGGCCGCTGAAGCCGACCGGCCCTCCCCATTCTTCCTCTCTGGAGCCTTGCGTGACCACCGAACCCGTGGTGCCGTCGCCGGTCGACGGACCGCCGCCCCCGCCGGCCGCACCGCCCGCGCCCGAGTCCGCCACCGAACCCGGCACCGAACCCGCCGCCGACCAGGTGCCCGCCCGGCGCCCGCGCCGTCCGCGTCCGGTCCTGCTGCTGGTCTCCGGCCTGGTGCTCGGGACCGCCGCCGGCGGAGGCATCGGCTACGCCGTCCAGGCAGGCCGCCCGCCGACGCCGCTGCCGCCGGTCCAGGTGGCGCTGCCGACGTACCCCGCCGGGGTGCAGGACCCGCCCGCCGCCGCGTCGACGCCCTCGCCACTCGCCATCGACGGCGACCTGCGCAAGCTGCTGATCACCGCGCCGAGCGGCAGCAAGGCCTGGGACGACTACCCGGACACGCCGAGCTGGATCACGGTCGGCGAACGCGCCGACACCTCCGGAAAGGCTGCCTCGGTCTTCAGCGAGCTCAACCGGAGCGGATTCCGGCGTGCCGTGGAGGTCGACTGGCAGCAGGGCGACATGAGCGTGCGCGTCTCCCTGGTCCAGTTCGGGCCCGACTCCGCCGCGGAGGTGGAGAAGGCGGCCAAGCGCGGCATCACCCGCCTGCAACCGTTCGCCGACAACGCCAACGGCGGCTACGAGGTCAGCGACAAGCCCGCGTACTGGGCCGAGACGACCGAGCAGTACTACCCCGGCATTGCCGTGGCGCAGCGCGGCACCGTGCTGATGGAGATCAAGGTCTTCGGCACGAAGCCGGTGGACGCCGAGTTCGTGAAGGGCCTCGCCAAGCAGCAGTGGGAGCGGCTGGTATGACCGACAACAACGTGACCGAGCCCGTGCTCCCCGGCCCGCAGGCCGAGCCCGCCGTCACCGGGCCCGCCGTCACCGGGGCCCCGGCGGCCTCCGCCACGACCCGCCGCGCCCTGCGCGTCGGCGGCGCGACCGCGGCGGCGGCCCTGGTCGGCGTGGCCATCGGTGTCGGCATCATCGAGGTCCGGTACGACGACCCGGCGCCCGCCGCGGCTCCGGCCCCCTCCACGGCCGCACCCGCCCCGACGGCGACCGCCACGCCGTTCGGCGCGAAGTCCAACGGAAACCACTTCGGTTCCCTGCTCGACCTGATGCTGCCGGTCCCGGCCGAGTTCGAGCCCGGGCCGGACGACGGCCCCGACGGCAACAACACCGAGCTGACGGCCGACCAGCTCACCGCCGCGTTCGACGACGACCTCGGGACGCTCCCCAAGGAAGAACGGGAGAAGCTCCGTCAGGCCTGGAAGGACCTGCACGTCAAGGCCGGCGGCGTGCGGACCTACAAGAGCCAGAAGGGCGACCTCGTCATCGGGATGAAACTGCACCAGTTCAACCAGCAGGAGGTGAAGTCGGCGAACGAGTACACGGCCGTGTTCAGCGACACCGGCATCTTCCGCCTCGGCCCCGCCGTCCCCGGCCACCCCGAGGCGCACTGCTACCTGATGCCCGCGCCGCCGTCCGCGCCGCTCGACCGCATGGAGTGCTCGGCCGCCGAGGGCGACCTCCTGGTGGTGATGGACGCCGAGGGTCTGGCGCCGCTGCCCAAGGACACGATCGTCGCCCTGCTGGCCCAGCAGCTCGACCGCCTCGCCCGCCCGGGAGCCTCCGTATGACCGACAGCACCGACAGCACCGCCGTGCCGGACGCCCCCGTCGTGGGGGACGTCCCCTCGGTGCCGCCCGTTCCCGCCGTGGCGCCCGCGGCCGGAGCACCGACCGAGGACGAGCGCGCCGCCCGCGGCAGCCTGCGCCGCAAGGCCGCGCTGCGCTGGGGCGCCGCCGCCGTGGTGTGCGCGCTGGCCGGGACGGGCAGCGCGCTCGCCGTCACCGCGCAGGACCGCACCGACCTGCCGGGGCTGGCCACCAAGAGCGACGGGCGCTACACCTTCCCGGCGCTGGTCCTGCCGGCGCTGCCCTCCGGCAAGGCCGCGCCCAAGGACAACAAGAACCGGCACGCGGCTGACCTGCGGCAACTGCTGCTGCCCGTGCCCAAGGAGGCGGGCGGCTCGCTCACGCCGACCACGCAGCCGGCGCCGCTCTCGGTGACCGGTGGCGGAACCCCGAGCGCGAGTGCGAGCCCGACCACCTCGGCCTCCCCCTCCCCCTCCGCCTCGGCCACGACCACCAACGCCTCCCCCGCGCCCGGAGCGGCCGCCGGCCCGGGGGACTGCGACGCCTTCGTCGCCGAGCAGGCGGACCAGGCCGAGGCCCGCGCCCTGCTCCTGCAGTACGCCTGCCGCACCGCCGTCGTCCGCGAGTGGACCGCCTCCGACGGCACCCGCACGCAGATCCGTCTGCTCTCGTTCGGCTCCTCCGGCGAGGCGTTCTCCGCCTTCGCCGGCCTGCGTGACGGCAAGGGCCCGAAGGACGTCCCCACCGTCGGCGAGGCCGCGCCCACGGGCTGGGACGAGGTCTACGGCATCACCCTCGCGACCCGGACCGCCACGCCCCAGGAGGCGCCGCCCGTCCGGGTGGCGTACCTGGCGGCGGGCGACCTCGTGGGTGTCGTCACCCTGTCCAACCCCAAGGGCGTGCCCGCGGCCGCGTTCCGGCAGGTGGTGACGCTCCAGTCGGACCTGTTGGCCTGAACCCTGCCCCTGGATGGCGCCCGGTCAACAGCTCAGCTGATGACGTGTTCAGCAGATCGGCAGTTCTGCTGATGGCCGGGCGCCACCGGAGTGGCGGCCATGGACAACGCCGTGGAGAACGACCGACCGCGCGAGGCGGAGCACCTCCGGCCGACCGCCGCCGACGCCGACGTCGTGGAAACGGACCGCGACCGGGGAAGGACGGCCGGACCGCGCGGCAGCGCGGCAGGTCGACGAGTGATCGGGGAAGCGGCCACCGCCGCCGGGGCTCAGGACAGCCCGGCGGCCTCGGCGAGCAGCCGGTAGGAGGCCAGCAGCTCCGCCCGGTCGTAGGTGCTGGTGGTGACCAGGTACTCGTCGGCGCCGGTCCGCTCCATCAGCGCCGCGAGCTCGGCGACGACGCGCTCGGGGGTGCCCGCCAGGTGGCCGGTCAGCGCCTGCTCGAAGGCGGCCCGCTCGCGCGGGGTCATCGACCGGGCCAGGATCTCCTCGGCCGGTTCGAGCGGTGAGAACTCCCCGTGGGTCCGGCTGTGCGCGCTCGACCAGGCCTCCGGGACGAGCAGCGCCCGGGCCCGCTCCTCGCTCCCGGCGACGGCGACCGTCCCGGAGACCACCACGTAGGGCCGCCCGGCGCGGGCGGAGGGGCGGAAGCGCTCGCGGTAGCGGTCGATCGCCGCCCGCATCGCCTCCTCCCCGCGCACCGCCGCGATCACCAACGGCAGCCCCGCCTCGGCGGCCACGTCCGCGCCCGCACCGGTGGCCAGTACGAACGCGGGGACGTCCAGGCCCTCGGCGGGGCGGGCGTGCACGCCCCCGGGGCCGCGCGCGGCGGGGTCGAACCAGGAGAGCAGTTCGGCGAGCTGCTCGGGGAAGCGGTCCGCGGCGTCCTTCTCCCGGCCCAGGGCCCGGCGCACGCCGTCGGTGAAGCCCACCGACCGGCCGAGGCCCATGTCGATCCGGCCGGGGAACAGCGCCTCCAGGACGCCGAACTGCTCGGCGACGACGAGGGGCTGGTGGTTGGGGAGCATCACCCCGCCGGTGCCGACCCGGATCCGGGACGTCGCGGCGGCCACGGCGGCGGCCAGCACCGTCGGCGCCGAGCCGGCCACTCCGGGCACGCCGTGGTGCTCGGAGACCCAGAACCGGTGGTAGCCGAGCCGCTCGGCCTCAACCGCGAACGCGACGGTGTCGCGCAGCGCCCGGGCGGGCTGCTCCCCTCGACGCGTGCGGGATCGGTCCAGGACGGAGAGGCGGAGGGCGGGCGCGGCGGTCACCTCGGTGCCAACGGCCGACCGGCGCACCGTCATTCCCCGGGAGGCCGGGTGGAAATTCGATTGCGGGGCGGCAGTGACCCCTGTTAACAATGTGACATGCTACGCACCTCCCGCATCGCGCTCCGCGCCCGCCACGACGACGACATCCCGGTGCTGCACACCAAGCTCTACGACGACGTCGCCACCCGTTCGCGAGCGGACACCCGCCCCTGGCGGCCCCTCGCGCCCGGCTCCCCGGAGTCCCCGTTCGTCGTGGGCCCGGGCGACGACGGGGTCGCCTTCTTCTCGGTGGTGGACCTGTCCTCGGGCGAGCTGGCCGGGGAGGCGCTGGTGTGGGGCATCGACGCCCACCAGCGGCGCGCCCACCTCGGCCTCGCGCTGCGGCCCGGGTTCCGCGGGCGCGGCCTGGCCGGCGACCTCGTGCGGCTGCTCTGCCGCTACGGGTTCACGGTGCGCGGGCTGCAGCGGCTCCAGGTGGAGACGCTCGCCTCCAATGTGCCGATGATCAAGGCCGCCACCGGGGCGGGCTTCGTGGTCGAGGGCACGCTGCGGCGCGCCGCCTGGGTGTGCGGGGCGTTCGAGGACGAGGTCGTCCTCGGGCTGCTGGCCTCGGAGTGGACCGACGAGCCGGAGCCGGCCGCCGACTCCCCGGCCTGAGTCCGCCCGGGCAGAACGCTCGGCCGGGGAGCCCCGGCCGAGCGTCCGCGTTGCGGGGTGCCGGGCGTCAGCCGCGGGTGAGGACGAGTGACTGGACGTCGGGGAGCTTGCGCCAGTCGCTGGAGACGATGGTCGCGTGCGCGCGGGCGAGCTGTTCGGTGCGGCCACGGGCCTGGTCGGCGGTGGGGTCGGTGTTGCTGATGGCGGGGGCGACGTTGTGCGCGTCGGTCATCGTCAGCAGGTAGTGGTTGGTGTCGTACCAGCCGGTGTCGATGCCGTTGAGGTAGGTGGCGGCGTCACCGTCGAAGACCACGAACCAGGGGCGGATCGAGGTCTCGCTGTACCGGGTGCGCGGGTCGCCGGCCGCCGCGCCGAGCGCGGTGGGGAACATCCGGGCCTCGCCGATCCGGCCGGCCGCGGCCAGGTCGCGCAGGTGGCGGCCGTACTCGACGTCGGTGTGCAGGGTGTCGAACGGGTTGTCCAGCTCCACGGTGCCGGGGATCACGTACACCAGGGCGCGTCCGGCCAGCGCCGACCTGGTCGGCCAGTTGCCGGCCCGGACGGCGTCGTCGAGGGTCGGGTAGGAGCCGCCGCCCGGCTTGGCGAGCAGGTCGGCCGGGCGCAGCGCGGCGGGGCCGAGGTGGGCGGCGATCACCGCGTCGAGCTGGGCGGGGCCCATGCCGAGGTTCCCGGAGAAGCCCGGCTTGAGCTCCAGCTTGATCACCAGCGGGCCCGCACCGGGGTGGGCGGCGAGCCAGATCCGCACGTCGTCCAGACAGGCGTCCAGGTTCTTGTTGGTGCCGCCGGAGTAGAGCTGGGCGGCCGAGGTGGCGCTGACGCAGTTGTTGCTGTTGCCCAGCGGGTTGGAGTGGCTGACCTTCCACTCCTTGGTGACGACGTTCGGCCAGGCGTCCAGCTCGATCATGCCGGTGCCGGTGTCCAGGCCCTGGGCGAGGTAGCCGAAGGCGGCCGGGTCGTAGGTGTTGTGCAGGCCGACGGTGGTCGCGGAGGCGAACGGGAGCTCGCCCGGGGTGCCGCCGCCGGCGGCCTGCGCGTCGGCGCCGACGGGCAGGACGGCGGCGGCCGCGGCGAGCAGGCCGGCGGTGAGGGTGCCGATGAGGGTACGGCGGACGGTCACGGTGTCAGTCCCCTTGTCAGTGCGCCGGCGGGCCGGCGCGCCTTCGGCGGTGGCTTCCGCCGGTGCAGAGCATGACCCGGCCGGCCGTCGAAACGGTGAAGAGGACATAACAAGTTCGTGACCGTCAGCTTCCGGACCGTCACCGGGCGGAGCTGTCCGGGCCGGCTGTCGCGGCCCGCGGCCGTGCCGCCGTCAGAACACCGACCAGCCGGTGGCCGTCGTCAGGGCGTCCAGGGCGGCGACGCCGAGCACCGAGTTGCCCGCGGCGTCCAGGCCGGGGCTCCAGGTGCAGACCGCGCCCCGGCCCGGCAGGACCGCGAGGATGCCGCCGCCGACGCCGCTCTTGCCGGGCAGGCCCACCCGGTAGGCGAACTCGCCCGCCGCGTCGTAGGTGCCGCAGGTGAGCAGGACGGCGTTGATCCGTTTGGCCTCGCTGCGCGAGAGCAGCCGCGAGCCGTCGGCCCGCACGCCGTGACGGGCCAGGAAGAGGCCGGCCAGTGCCAGGTCCCGGCAGTCCGCCTCGATCGCGCAGTGCGCGTAGTAGTGGGCGAGCACGTCCTCGACGGGGTTGCGCAGGTTGCCGTAACTGGCCATGAAGTGCGCCATGGCGGCGTTGCGGTGGCCGTGCTCGGCCTCGGAGGCGGCCACCGACCGGTTGACGTCCACGGTCGGATCGCCGGACTCGGCGCGCAGCAGGTCCAGGACGGCGCCGGCCGCGTCGCCGGTGAGGTCGAGCAGCCGGTCGGTCACCACCAGGGCGCCGGCGTTGATGAAGGGGTTGCGCGGGATGCCGTGCTCGGACTCCAGCTGGACGAGCGAGTTGAACGGGTTGCCGGAGGGCTCGCGGCCGACCCCGGTCCACAGGCCGTCACCGCCCTCGGCGAGCGCCAGGGCGAGGGTGAACAGCTTCGACACCGACTGGACGGAGAAGGGCCGCCGCCAGTCCCCCGCGCCGAAGACCCGGCCGTCCACGGTGGCGATCGCCATGCCGAAGGCCGCCGGGTCGGCCTCGGCGAGTGCCGGGATGTAGTCGGCGACCCGGCCGCGCAACGGCGAGCGCACGGCGGCGGCCATCGCGTCGCGCACCAGCGCCTGGTGGTCCGCACCGGCGCCGTCGGAGTCGTTCGGGCCGGTCAGCTGGGTCAGGCCGCTCGTGTCGTTCACCGCGCCATTGTCGACCCCGCCGCCCGGCAGGCCGCGGGCGGGGTCGGCGGCGCGCCGGGGTGTCGGCCCCGGCGCGCCGTGCGCCCGACGCGCCCCCGGGTTCTCCTCAGCGGCGGACCATCCGGACGCCCGAGACCTCCAGCAGGCCGTCCAGTTCCACCCGGCCGACCCGCTGCTCGGGGCTGACCACCAGCCCGTCGCGGCGGACGAGGTCGAGGATCCGCTCGGCCAGCGGCATCACCATGTGCCGCCCCCAGCAGCGTTCGTTGGCGTGCCCGAACGGCAGGTAGCCGGGCTGGGTGTCGGGGTCGAGGTCCTTCCAGCGCTCCGGGCGGAAGGCCTCCGGGTCGTCCCACAGCCGGGGGTCACGATGGCTCAGCAGCGGGAGCATCAGGATGTCGTCCTTGCGACCGATCCGGCCGTCGACGACGCCGAACTCCGGGGAGGCGACCCGCAGGATGTTCCAGGACGGCGGCAGCAGCCGCAGCGCCTCCAGCAGGACGTCCCGATTGGGCACGTCGTCGTCGAAGGGGGCGCCGAGCCAGACCGCGTTGGTCACCAGCGCGGCCACGGTGAAGCAGATCGGCCCCGCCACCCGCCGGTAGAGGTACATCGCGTAGCGGCGGTCGTCGTACGTCTCGGCGTCCAGCACCCGGGCCGCCAGATTCGACAGCGGAATTTCGGTACCCGGCTTTCCGAGCATCGCCGTGCCGGCCGCGACCGCCATCCAGGTCAATTTCGGGGTGAGTTCCAGCCGACGGTCGACGAGGACCCGGAAACGGAAACTCTCCTGTCCGAAAACGAGGTCACGGAGATACACGTGCGGCGTGTGCGGCCATTTTCCGGAGAGGTCCGTCCGCTCGCCCAGCGGCTTCTTCAGCGCCGCCCGGACGTCGGCCGAGACGGCCTGCATGAGCGCGGCGGCGTCGGCCCGGGTGACCGACCGCCCCTGCACGGGCTTGAAGGTCGGGCGCTCCTCGGCGTTGGCCGGCCGGCTGCGCAGCAGTCCGTCCATGAGGTCGACGCCGGCGACCCCGACGGTGTCCGCTTCCAGGCGGAACAGGTCCTGACCGCGGTACCTGCGCAGGAGGTCGTCGATCCGCGGCGCGAAGAGGGTGACCCGGGCGCTCCGGCCGGTGCTGGACATAGCCATCCGTGACTCCAAGGGTGAGCGGCTGTGGTGGCCGGCTCGTGGTGAGCGGCCGTGCCCGGCGAGTGCGGGTGGCACTCGCCGGGCACGTGTCCGACGGCGGAAGAACCGCCGGGGAATTAGATCCAGCCGTACCAGGCGTAGGCCTTCAGGCTCTTCTCCGGCATGACCTTCTTCACGAAGTGAACGAGCTTCATGACAGCACCTCCATGTCGACAGGGAACGATGACGAACAACTGTTCGGCGAGCGGTCGGCGAGGACGGTCCCGGGGGGTTCCGCAGAATTCGACCCTCCGCATTCCGCCGCCGGAAAAAGTGAATCCCAGCCGGAAAACACGGTCAAGTGACGCAGGTCACCCGGAGTGCGGTCGACCCGGCTGGTTTGACGCCTCCCGGCCGGCCGGGGCGATCTTGACGCGAGCGCGACAGCGCTGGTCAGGGCCACGCCCGCCGGTGGCCCCCAGGTGAACGCCGGCTTCTGCACGGGGGGCCGGGAGGGGTCGAACGCTCCCGACGAAACGTTCGGTCTGCCCTTTGGGGCAACCCGGCTGCCCCTTCCGTTCCGCACCCCGCCGCACGGGCCCGCGACGGGTCGTCACCGCACACTTCGCCCCCGGGCGCCCGCCTTCGGTGGCGACGCCGCTACCCTGTGCTCCGCAGCGGAACGGCCGACCGGCCGCCAAGCACTCGCTGGGGGCGATTGTGGTCGAACGTCTGGTGGTGGATCTCCACGCCGACGGCCGGATGTCCGTGACGGAGTGGCCGCCGGGGGCCGACGTCCCGGCGCCCGCCGTCGATGCCGGATGGCTGCGCAGGCCCCTGGACGACACGGCGCTGGAGGACCTGCGCTGGTACCTGGAGGACCACCTGCGCACCCCGTTCGGGCCGTACGGCGAGCGGGGCCCGCACATCGCCCACCGGCTCCCGGACTGGGGGGTCCGGATGTTCTCCGCGCTGCTCGGCGACGGCCCCGGCCGGGACGCCTACCAACGGGCGCGGGCCCGCGGCGGCGCGCTGGAGATCGTGCTGCGCTCGGACTCCACTCCGCTGCTCGGCCTGCCCTGGGAGCTGATGACGGATCCGGGGCGCCGGGCACCGCTGGTGCTCGACGACGTGACGGTGAGCCGCTGCCCGGCGGACGCCGACCCGCTCCACGCCCTCGACCCGCTCACCGCGACGGACGGGTCCCGGCTGCGGGTACTGCTGGTGGTCACCCGGCCGGACACCGCCGAGGAGGCCGCCCTCGACGCCGCCGCACGGACGAGCGCCCTCCCCCTGCTGCGGCGGCTCGGACCGGGGCGCGACGCGGTCGAGCTCCGGGTGCTGCGCCCGCCGACCCTCGCCGCGCTCGGCGAGACGCTCCGTGCGGCACGCGAGGAGGGCCGCCCGTTCCAGATCGTGCACTTCGACGGCTCCGGCGTGCTCTCCGGCGCCGGCGACCTCGACGGTCCCGCCCGCCGTCCGCTGGCCTCCCGGGGCCACGACCCCGACGACGTGCTGGTGTTCGAGCGTCCGGACGGGGGCCCGGACCCCGTACCGGTCCAGCGGGTCGCCCGGCTGCTCGCCGCCGCCGCGGTCCCGCTGGTGGTCCTGAGCCCCCACCGGTCGGGGAGCCCGGCCGGACAGGCCGAGGCCGCGGCGGCCCTCCGGTTGCTCCGGGACGGCGCCGGCGCCGTGCTCGCCCTGCCCTACGGCCCCGGCCCCACCGCCACCACGGCGTTCCTGACCGTGGTCTACGAACACCTCCGCCGCGGCGAGCCGATCGCGCGAGCGGTGGCGGCCGGTCGTCGGCACCTCGCCGAACAGGACCGGCGCGCCTCCGCCAGGGGCCCGCTGCCGCTGGCCGACTGGACGGTCCCCGCCCTCTACCGCCGCACCGAGGTCGCCTTCCCCGGACTGGCGGCCGAGCGGTCCGCGCCGGAGCACGGCGAACTGCCCGACGCCCGCACGGCCGGGCACGGGAGCACCGTGGACCGCGACGCCCGGGACGGTCTGGAGGGCCTCGCCCCCGTCGGGGCGTTCGTCGGCCGGGACGGCCTGCTGCTCGACCTGGACACGGGCGCCCGGCACCACCGGGTGGTCGTCCTGCACGGCCCCGCGGGCGTCGGCAAGACCGAGCTGGCGAAGGCCTTCGGCCGCTGGTGCCGGGACACCGGCGCGGTGGACGGGCCGGACGCCGTCGTGCTGCACTCCTTCGAGCCCGGCGTGGCCTCGTTCGGACTGGCCGGGGTGGTCGACCGGATCGGCCACCGGCTTTTCGCCGCCGAGGAGTTCGACCCGCTCACGCCCGCCGAGCGCCGGGAGGCCGTCGAGCAGGAGCTCGCCGCCCGGGACGTGCTGCTGATCTGGGACGGCGTGGAGTCCCTGCACACGCCGCACGACCCGGCGGGCGGCACCCCCGCTCCGGACGAGGACGAGCGCGCCGAACTGCGGGCGTTCCTCGGCCGGGTGGCCGGGCACGGGCGCGGTGCGGTCGTGCTCACCAGCCGCACCCCCGAGGACTGGCTGGGCGCCGGGCCGCTGCGGATCGAGGTACCGGGCCTGGCCCCGGAGGAGGCCGTCGAGTACGCCGAGCAGTTCCTCCCCGGGGACCCCGAAACGGCCCGCAAACGCGGGCTGCGGGTGTTCGGCCAGTTGCTGGAGTGGCCGGACGGGCACCCGTTGGCCCTGCGGCTCGTGCTGGCCTCGCTCGACGCGCACGAACCCTGGCACGCCCTGGACGCCCTCACCCGCGACGCCGAGGCGCATCCGGAAGGAAACGGGCACACGGCACTCGCGGTGAGCGCCGCCCACGCGCTGGACCGGCTGACCGCCGCCGACCGGCGGGCGCTGGCCGCCGTCACGCTCTTCCGGGGCACCGCCGACGCCACCGTGCTCGCCCTGCTCTCCCGCCAGCCGCCGGCTCCAGAGCGCTTCCGCGACCGCGGCACCGAGGAGTGGCAGCGGCTACTGGAGCGGGCGGCCGGCCTCGGTCTGCTCACCGCCCGCGCCGGCACCGCCTTCCTGGTCCACCCGGCGATCGCCGCCGTGCTCACCGCCCGGTGGCGGGCCGAGGAACCCGGCTTCGCCGAGCAGCGGGCCGCCGCCGAGGAGGCCCTGCTCGGCGCCCAGGTCAACTTCTGCCTCCTGCTCACCCGCGAACTGCGGAGCGGCAGCACCGAGTTCGTCCTGACCGCGCTCGACCTCCAGCGCCGGACCATCGGCGGCCTGCTCGGCCGGGCCGTCGAGCAGGGGCGGTGGCTGCAGGCCCTGGCGCTCGTGCGGCCGCTGCAGGCCCACTGGAGCGCCCACGGGCTGGACGCCGAGGCGCGCGGCTGGACCGACCGGGTGCGGACCGCCCTGGAGGCCGTCGACGGCGGACCGCCGACGGCCGGCACCCCGGCCGGCGCGCTCTGGCTTTCCGTGCTCGGCGCCGACGCCCGGCGCCTGGTGCGGGCCGGGCGCACCGAGGAGGCCGAGCGGACCTTCCGGGAGATCCACCACGCCGTCGACCGGCAGACCCCGGATCCGGACCAGCTCGACGACCTCGCCGACGGCTACCAGCACCTCGGCCGGATCGCGGTGGACCGGGGCGAGTTCGCCGAGGCCGAGCAGTGGTACCTGCACGCGCTCGCGCTCCTGGAGCGGCTCGACGACGCCCACGGCATCGCCATCGGCCGCCACCAGCTGGGGGTGATCGCCCACCGCCTCGACCGCCCGGCGGACGCCGAGCGCCGGACCAGGGAGGCGCTCGACGCCTTCGAGCAGCAGGGCGAGTCCCGGTGGGCCGCCGCCTGCCGGCACCAACTCGGCGTGCTGGCCCAGGAACAGGGCCGTTTCGAGGACGCCTACCTGTGGTACGGGCGCGCCCTGGCCGACGCCGACCAGCCGGCCGACCGGCCGTTCGCGACGGACCTCCACCACCGGCTCGCCGCCGTCGCCGCCGAACTGGGCCGCCTCGCCGCGGCCGAGAAGTGGTGCACGGAGGCGCTGGCCCTCGCCGAGGTGTCGGGCAGCCTGCCCGACACCGCCCGCGGCTACCACCAGCTCGGCGTGCTGGCCACGGCCCAGGAGCGGTTCGAACAGGCCGAGACCTGGCACCGCAAGGCGCTGGAGATCCGCCAGGACCTCGACGACCGGCCCGGCACGGCCGCCAGCCAGCACCAACTCGGCGTCGTCGCCGCCCGGCTCGGCGACCTGGACGGGGCGGAGGCCTGGCACGCGCGGGCCCTGACGGTCCGGGAGGAGCTGGGCGACCAGGCCGGGGTGGCGGTCAGCTATCACCAGCTCGGGGTGACCGCCCAGACCGGCGGCCGGGCGGTGGACGCCGAGGCCCGGTACCGCAAGGCGCTGGACGTCTCGCACCGGATCGGCGACACCCCGGGGCTGGCGCGGACCTTCGGCCAGTTCGGGCTGTTCGCCGCGGAGCAGGGGCGGCCCCGCGAGGCGATGGAGTGGCTGGTGCGCAGCATCACCTGCTTCGAGGAGTTCCCGCACCCGCTGACCTGGCCGAGCGTGGTCAACCTGGGGCTGCTGGCCCGGGACCTCGGGCCGCGGGCCGTGGAGCGGGCCTGGCGCTCCGTCACCGGCCGTCGGCTGCCGGACGCCGTCCGGGACCACGTCGGCGGTTAGGGCCTGCCTGGTGGATCCTTGTCGGGGCCGTGGGAGGGGAGCGGCCCGCGGCTACCGGACGGGACGGTCGCCGAGCAGGAGGCGGCGGATCCGGCCGACGGTGGCCACGTCGCGGGCCGTGGTGAACGGCAGGAGGTTGTCCCCGGCGAGGCGGAAGGGCGAGCCGTCCAGGGTGGCGTGGGCGCCACCCGCCTCGGCGACCAGGAGCAGGCCGGCCGCGTGGTCCCAGGCGTTCTCCCAGGCGAACACGGTCGCGTCGAGGACGCCGCGGGCGATCGCCACGTACTCCAGGCCCGCCGAGCCCGCGCACGGCCGGGTGTGCACGCCCTCGGTCCGCAGGTGGAGCAGCGCGCGCTTCGCCGCGGGCGTGGCGTGGAAGGGGAAGGACGCGGCGATCTCCAGCGGCGCGCCGTCGGCCGGGGAGCCCGTCCGCAGCGGGACGCCGTCCAGGCGGGCGCCGCCGCCCCGCAGGGCCGTCGCCATCCGGTCGTGGACCGGGGCGTACGTCCAGGAGGCCAGCAGTTCCCCGCGGTGGGCGAGGGCGACCAGTGTGCAGAACCCCTCGTCGCCGCGGACGAAGGTCCGGGTGCCGTCGATCGGGTCGACGATCCAGACCGGGCGGTCGCCGGCCAGTTCCGCGTACAGACCCGGGTCCGCGTCGACCGCCTCCTCCCCCACCACGACCGAGCCGGGCAGCAGCGCCGTCAGAGCCGTCGTCAGGTGCGCCTCGGCGCCCCGGTCGGCGACGGTCACCAGGTCGTGCGGGCCGTGCTTCTCGGCCACCTGGTCGGCGGTCAGCGCGCGGAAGCGCGGCATGATCTCGGCGGCCGCCGCCCGCCGGACCGCCTCCTCCACCGGGCCCAGGCAGTCCGCGGCGAATCGTTCGTCGATCATCTGTCCATCACATCACAGCTTGGGCTCTCCGGGTCCCGACCGAACAGCCGGACGGGCCTGGAGACCCGGTCCGTCCGGCCCCTCCGACGCCGCTCTGCGGGGTCAGCGCGGGGCGCGGCCCAGGGCCCGGCGCAGCGCGAGGTGGGTCAGCCAGGCCATGCCGAAGGTGAACGGCGCGGCGGTGTCGTCGGCGGGGCCGGGGACGAGTGAGCAGACCACCATGACGGCGAGCGGGGTCCAGACGCGTTGCAGCGCCCGGCGGACGACCGGCCGCCCCGGGGCGAGCGCGTCCGTCCACGGCACGAGCAGGCCGAGCACGGCGAGCGGGGCGGTGAGGCCCGCGTGCTCGACCGCCTCGAACACGGTCCAGGCGAGCAGCAGGATCCCGAGCGCTCCCCAGGCGGTCCGTTCGACGGTCCGCTCGGCGGTCCTCCGTGTCATGGCGGCTCTTCCCCTGTGCGTCGTGTGCCCGGCCCGCCCGTACCGTACCGGGCGTCAGCGGCCGGTGGCGGCCGGGAGCGAGCAGTGGTCGCGGGCTTCGGCCAGGGCGGCGGCGAGGGCCTCGGGGCGGCGGGTGGAGAGGTAGAGGTAGGGGCAGAGCAGGGAGGGCTCGGCGACCTCGACGCGGACGGCGCGCGGGAGGTAGCTACGGATCAGCAGACGGGCCCGGGGGCCCGCCAGCCGGGTGCGCCAGGCGAAGGCGGCGGCCTGGTCGAGGACTTCGACGGCGCCCGTGTGCTCGCCGCGCAGCACGATCGGCCCGGCCACCAGGACGCCGTCGCAGACCCGGATCCGGACCGCGCCGTAGCCGTTCAGCGCCGGGGCCACGAGCGCCAGCAGCAGGGCGCCGGCGGCGAGCGCGGGCAGCGGGCCGAGCGGGGCCAGGGCGCAGGAGAGCGCGGTGGCGGCCGTCAGGGCGGCGAGCCACCAGCGCAGCGGGACGGAGAGTCGTTCGTCGTAGATCACCACATCCGGGATGCTGCCACGCCGTCGCCCGGTCCCGGCAGCCGGGCCGCCCGGCGGCGGTGCGGGCGTGGCGCGGCAGCGCCGGATTCGCCGCCGGGCACCGGTCCGCGCGGGCTCAGGCCTCGTCGTACCAGGAGAAGGCGGCGATCCGCCAGCCCTCGGGGGTGCGCACGAACTGGAAGGTCTTCGTCCCGCCGCCCCCGTAGGGCTCGCCGTCCAGGGTGCCGGACTTGCGGTACTCGCCGGTGCGCGAGGCGACGGCCCCCACGATCTCGGTCCGCTCGGAGGTCTCCCACTCCGAGAAGCCGACCAGCCGGCCGTCGTTCAGCAGGCGCTCGCGCGGCTCGACAAACTCCTCGACGGAGTAGACCGTGAACGTCGGGGCGGTGCAGACGATCACTCCCTGCGGGAGCATCAGCCGCCGGAGCCGGGCCACGTCGGCGCCCTGGCCGGCGCGGTTGTCGAAGGCGCCGAAGAACTCGGCGGTCAGCTGGTCGATCTCGGTCTTGGACATGGGCCCGACCGTAGCACCGGGCGGTCCGCCGGTCCGCGCCGCGGTGAACGGTCACGCACCGTCAATGGAGGTCCCCGTTCCGGGTGTTCCGGATGTGACGATGTCGCGCCCCTATGGTGAACGCGAATCGCTGGCTAGCATGAACATGCCGTCGAAAGGTATCCGCCGACCCTCTACGGGAGGAGCCCACCATGAGCGCACAGGTCCTGGAGATCCGCGACGCCGGCCCGCTGGACATCGACGAGGAGACCATCGCCTTCGAGGACGAGTTCGACGCGGACCTCACGCCGGTGGCGTGTATCGACGACCCGTGGGTCACCTACGTCCCCACCCGGTTCGAGTGCGGGCTCGACTTCTGACCTCCACCGGGCAGTCCGCGTAGCCGGCCGCCGGGTGGGCGCCCGCCCGGCGGTTGCGGTGTGCCGGGCCGGGAGGACGGTTCCCGGCCCGGCACGACACCGGCGGGGACCGCCCGGCACGGCGGATCAGGGAGAAAGCGGCGAAGACCATGGCGACAGCGGCACCACCGGGCCGGGAGCCCGGCCACGGGACGGCCGAGGACGTGCGCTCCCGGATCGCGGCCCGGCTGGCCGCGTCGGACGGCGCGCACCACCGGCTGCACGCCGGCGACGGCTGGCTGTACCTGCACGACCCGGAGATGCCGGCCCTCGCCCACGGCTGGAAGCTCCACCTCTCCGCCCGCCCCGAGCACCTGCCCGACCTGGTCGACCTGGTGCTCCCCGTCCTGCTCCGGCACCGCTGCGACGCCAAGTTCGCCGCCGACGCCGCCGTACTGGGCCGGCTCAACTCCGGGCTGCGCGGCGCCGCCGCCGTCGGCAAGGCGGTCACGGTCTACCCGGCCCCGGGCGGGATCGAGGCGCTGGCGGCCGAGTTGGCCGAGGTGCTGGCGGGCCGCCCCGGCCCCCGGGTGGTCAGCGACCGGCAGCTGCGGGCGGACGCCCCCGTCTACTACCGCTACGGGCCGTTCCGGGTCACCGGCGACGACCCCGACCTCGTCATGACCGGCCCCGACGGGGAGGCCTTCCCCGGCCTCGCCGACGGCGCCTACCGCCAACCGCCGTGGACGGCCGACCCGTTCGCCGCCGGCGCCGCGCGCCGGGAGACGACCACCCGGGTCGGCGACGGCCGCTACCGGATCACCGCCGGGATCACCCGCTCACCGAACGGGCACGTCTACCGGGCGGTCGAACTCGCCACCGGGCGGGCGGTGGTGGTCAAGCAGGCCCGCGCGTTCGTCGCCGAGGACCCGTCCGGGACCGACGCGCGCGGCCGGCTCCGGCACGAGCGGCGGGTGCTCGACGCGCTCGACGGGGTGCCCGGGGTGCCGCGGGCGGTCGACTACTTCCGGCACGGCCAGGACGAGTACCTGGTGAGCACCGTCCGCGGACCGCACGACCTGCGCCGCGACGTCCTCGCCGCGGGCCCGTACCCCGTCGGCGCCGGGGAGGCGAGCGGCCGGGGCTGGTGGGCGCTGGCGCACGGGCTGTTGACCGTCCTGGACGCCGTGCACGCGCGCGGCGTGGTGGTGTGCGACCTCAAGCCCGCCAACGTCGTTCTCGACGGCTCGGGCGGCTGCTCGCTCGTCGACTTCGGCGTCAGCGCCCTCGCCGGTGAACGGCCCGAGGGCGCCACCCTGGGCTACGGCCTGCCCACCGCCGGCGAGGCACGGCCCGCCGACGACTACTACGCGCTCGGCAGCACCCTGCACTGGGCCGCCACCGGACTCGACCCCGTGGTGATCGACCCGGACCCGGCCGTCAACCGCGAGCGCACCCTCGCCTGTTTGGCCGGCGCGCTCCCCGGGGACGCGCCGGCGGACGCGGACGCGGTGGTGACGGTGGTGGCCGGGCTGCTCGCTCTCGACGCCGGGGAGCGGACTGCGGCCGCCGCCGAGCTGCGGCGCGGCCGCATCACTCGGCCCGCCACCCGTTCCACCGGCCGGGCCCACCGGCCGCCGACGGTGACCGGGGACCTGCTCGACGAGGCCGTCCGGCACACCCTCGACCGCTGTGTCCGGATGGCCCACGAGCTGGTCGACGCCGACCCCCGGGGCGGGCAGCCGCGCACCCTGCTGTCGTTCTACGACGGTGCCGCCGGCCTCGGCCTCGAACTGCTCCAGCACCCGGACCGGCCGCGGGCCCGCGCGGCCGCCACCGCCCTCGCCCGCTGGACGGCCGCTCACCCCGCCCTCGGCCGGCTCGGCCCGGGGCTGTACGACGGCCGGGCCGGCGTCGAGCTGTTCCTCACCCACGCCGCCCGCCCGCTCGGCACCGAACGACCGGCCGCGCGGGGCGAACCACTCGGCGACGACCTTCCGGCCGACCAGATCTCCGGGGCCGCCGGGGTCGGCACCGCCCGGCTGCTGCTGGCCCGCGCGGCCCGCGCCGACGGCCGCCCGGAGGAGGCCGAGCGGCACCTGGCCGTCGCCGCCGAGTGCGCCCGCCGGCTGACCGACGGCCGCCCCACCGACCCCCGGGAGACCCCCAACCCGGGTACGGCGGCGCTCGTCGAGGGCTTCGCCCACGGCCGGGCCGGTCTCGCCCACTTCCTCCTCGACCTGCCCGGCGAGCCCGCGGAGGCCACCCGGTGCCTGGTCGACGGCCTCGCCGCCGACGTCCCCCGGCTCGCGGCGGCCGCCGGTGCCCCCGGAGCGACGCGCCGCTACGGCTCCTGGTGCCGCGGGCTCGCCGGGATCGGCACCGTGCTCGTCCAGGCCGCCCACCGCCTCGGCGACCCGGCGCTGCTCGCCCCCGCCGCCGTGGCGGCGCGGGCCTGCCGCGCGCTGGCGCCGAGAATGGGCATGACCGGCCAGTGCTGCGGGCTGGCGGGCGTCGGCGAACTGCTGGTCGACCTGGCCGCGGCCACCGGGGACGAACGCCACCGGCACGCCGCCGAGGAGGTCGCGGGCCTGATCCTGGCCCGCGCCGGCGGCCACCGGGGCCGTCCGCTGCTGCCCGGCGCCGATCCCACCGCCGAGTCCCACGCCTGGGCCGTCGGCACGCCCGGCGTGCTCGCCTTCCTGCGCCGCCTGCACCACGGGGGCGGACCGCGTCCGGGCCGACTGTTCCCGGCCCGACCCGACGATTTTGGTTTCTGATCATCCGTTGGTAGTTTCTTCCTCGTCGAGAGGGCGGGCCGCGCAGGACGCGGAAAGCCCGGTCGGCCAGGCGTCGGTGGTGCATTGGCAGCACGCCCGCTTTCAGCGGGAAGAGTTCGTTCGATTCGGGCCCGGCGCTCCATCCTCGGGGGTGGCATCCGTATGACGGATGCCACCCCCGGTCCGTTTCCCACGCCCCCGTGCCGGGAGGAGACCGCTCCCCGTGACCCTTCTGCTCTCCCGGACGGACATCGAAGCCGCCCTCGACATCCCGGCCGTCGTGGCCGCCCTCGACGCGGGCTTCCGCACGGCGGACCGGCTCCCGGCCGCCCAACGGGTGGGCGCCCGCCTGCCCGGCCCCGGCACCGCCATGTGCCTGATCCCGGGGCTGCTCCCCGACGTGCCCGCGTACACCGTGAAGGTCAACGCCAAGTTCCCGGCCGCCACGCCCGCCCTGCGCGGGATCGTCTGCCTGCACGCCCTGGCCGACGGCGAACTGCTCGCACTGCTCGACTCCGCCTCCGTCACCGCCTGGCGCACCGGGCTGGCCGCCGCGCTGGCCACCCACACGCTCGCGCCGCGGCACGCGCGGACGGTCGCCGTCATCGGCGCCGGCGCCCAGAACCGGACCGCGCTCCGGGCCCTGCGCACCCTGCGGCCGATCGACGAGGTGTACGCCTACGACCTGGACCCGGAGCGCGCCGCGGCCGTCGGCACGGTGATGCCCAGCGCACGGGCCGCCGCCATGGCCGCGGACATCGTGCTCACCGCGACCTGGTCACGCGAGCCACTGCTCGACGCCGACGTCCTGCGACCGGGCCTGCACCTCACCGCCCTCGGCTTCGACGAGCCCGGCAAGACCGAGCTCTCCCCCGCCCTGCTGCGCGCGAGCCGCCTGGTGGTGGACGACCCCGTGCTCGCCGCCACCTCCGGCGTCCTGCACGGCGCCGCCGTCGACCCGGCCCTCGCCACCCCGCTCGCCGACGTCCTGCGCGGCACCGCCCCGGCCCGCCCCGACGACCGCCCCACCGTCTACGCCCCGGTCGGCCTCCCCTGGCAGGACCTCGCCCTCGCCTGGCCCGTCTACCTCGCCGCCCGGTCCGACGCCGCGTCACCCTCCTTCACTTTCCACTGAGCGGCCCCCGGCCCGGGTCGTCCCCGGGAGGCGTACTTCTGGGAGCGCCTCCCCGACGGCTACCGTTTCCGGGGCGGACACCGACACCCCGGACCCGACACGCCGACCCGCCACGCGCCGCGTCCCGCCCGGCGGGGACCCCGCCCGGCCGTCAGGCGGGCTGCCAGAGCTCGATCCGGTGGCCCTCTGGGTCGGTGACCCAGCCGAAACGACCGATCCCCGCCAGTTCCTGCGTCCGCTCGTCCACCGCCGCGCCCCTGGCCCGGAGCTGGGCGAGCATCGCGTCCAGGTCGCGGACCCGGAAGTTGAGCATGGTCTGCTGCTCGCGGGAGCCGAAGTAGTCGGTCCCGGAGTCGAACGCGGCGAACACCGTCGGGCCGGCGTCCTGCCGCCAGAGGCCGTTGTCGTCGGCGTCCAGGCCGAGGCAGTCGCGGTACCAGGCGCTCAGCGCCGCCGGGTCGCCGGCGCGCAGGAAGTAGCCGCCGATTCCGAGCACACGTTCCATGCCCGCCATCCTGCCAGGACGGCGATCGGTCAGCGATCGGTCAACGGTCGGCCACCCGGGGCGTGTCGGGGGGCCAGGAGCCGGTGGCCACGATGTGGCCGACGATCCGGAGCGCCTCGGCGAGCGGAGCGGTGTCCCGGTCGGGGTACGCGGCGTGCTCGTCCGGGTCGCCCTCGCCCTCCAGCGGGACCACCATCGCCCGAACGGCCGGCCGGACCGGTCGGCCACGTCTCCGGGCGCCCGGCCCCGATCCGCGGCCGGAGGATCTCCACGCCCCCCGGCCCGGCCGGCGCGGGGGCGCCGCCGTCCTCCTCACCCATGCCCCGATCACGGCCACGACGATCCCGCGGCCCCGGACGGGGCGGAACGCGAGGGCCGATTTCCGCCAGCCCGGCCCCGGGGCGGGAGCGCAGAGTGGGAGGCGTGGGACGGGTCGGACGAGTGACCGGAGAGCGGACGTGAGCGTGCACACCAGGAGCAGGACCCCCGAGCAGCGGGTCGGCGGCGCCGATTGGGCGGCGATCGGCGAGGAGGTCGGGGAACACGGGAGCGCGCTGACGCCGCCGCTGCTCGACCCCGCCGAGTGCGCCGAGGTGGCCGGGCTCTACGACGAGGTGGAGCGCTTCCGGAGCACCGTCGACATGGCGCGGCACCGGTTCGGCTCCGGGCAGTACCGGTACTTCCGGGAGCCGTTCCCGACGCCGGTCGCCGCCCTGCGGGAGGCGCTCTACCCGCGGCTGCTGCCGATCGCCCGGGAGTGGGCGGCCAGGCTCGGCCGGCCCGCGCCGTGGCCGGACGGCCTCGCCGAGTGGCTGGAGCAGTGCCACGCCGCCGGGCAGACCAGGCCCACGCCGATCCTGCTGCGCTACCGCGCCGGCGACTGGAACGCGCTCCATCGCGACCTGTACGGCGACCTGGTGTTCCCGCTCCAGGTGGTGATCGGCCTCGACGCCCCCGGGGTCAACTACACCGGCGGCGAGTTCCTGACCGTCGAGCAGCGCCCCCGGGCCCAGTCGCGCGGCAGCTCCGTCGCCCTTCCCCAGGGCCACGGCCTGGTCTTCACCACCCGGGACCGCCCCGTGCGCTCCGCCCGCGGCTGGTCGGCGGCCCCCGTCCGGCACGGCGTCAGCACGGTGCGCTCGGGACTGCGGCACACGCTCGGCCTGGTGTTCCACGATGCCGCCTGACGCCCGCCCTCCAGGCCCCGCCACCCCCTGGCCCGAGCCGCACACGGCGGCCGAACTCGACGCCGTACTGGGCCTGTTGGCCCCGGGCGCCGCGGTGGTGATCGGGCACGGCCGCGACGAGGCCTCCGTCGCGGCGGCCCGCGCGTTCGCCCGCGTCCTCGCCGAGCGTCGGCGGGCCTGCGGCGGGAGCGTGCTCGACGTCGTCGACTGGCCCGAGGAGGCCGCCTCCTGGCTGCGCCAGGCCCGCCGGTTCACCGCCCCCGCGCCGGACGCCTGGGTGGTGGCCGCCGGACCGCGCGGCTGGGCGGGCATGAGCCGGCGGCTGCGGCGCAGCACCGACTGGGACCCGGCGCGGACCGTCGGCTTCGCCACGACCGGCAGCGCGCTCGCGCTCGCGCTGGCCGGTCCGGGCACCCTGGACGGCCTGCGCGGCGCCACCGCGGACGGCCGGACCTGGCAGGTGGGCGGCGGCGGGAGCCACGGCGGGCCTCCCGCTCCGCCGGAGCTCTGAGCGGCGTGGCCGCCCCGACGGCCGCCCCGACGGAAACGCCGGTCACAGTCGGCCGATTCGGGGCGGTCGGCGGGCCGGGATCGTGACATAGGGTCGGCCCCGGGACGGCCGCGCGGGTGGGGGTTCGCGCCGGAGCCGTCCCCGGTGCGGCCGTCGTTCTCGCGATCGGTCACGGTACGGCCGCCCCGGGCACCGTGGTTCACCGTTGCTCACGGACGTTCACCGTTGCTCACGGATGTCCACCGCTGCCCACGGACGTTCACCGCTGCTCCTCGCTCTCCGACGCTCCGTCACCCCGGGACGGCCCGCGCGGCGGCCCCGGCACCACAGCACGCCGAAGGGATTGTCATGCCCGAGTACACCGACCCCTCGCCGAGCACCCCCGGCGACCCGCTCCCCGTCTCCCGGATCGGCCGCCGGCGCCTGCTGCGCGCCGGGCTGGCCACCGGCGGCGCGCTGGCCGCCGTCCGGCTGCTTCCCGCGACGGCCGCCGGCGCCGCGCCCACCATCGCCGTCCGCCCGCCCGCCGGCGGGTACGCGCCGGCACCGGCCGCCGTCCCCGCCGCGTGGCCGGACTGGGCGCGGTTCGCCCGGCTGGCCGACGGCACCTTCGACGAGGTCGCCGACATGCAGGGCACCATCGACACGCTCAAGGCCCAGAACGTCAGCGTGATCGAGCTGGACACCGTGCTGTCCGACTGGCACACCGACGCCGAGTTCACCGCCCACGCCGCGCTGGTGAAGACCTTCGCCGGCAAGGCGCACGCGGCCGGTCTGAAGGTCGTCATGTACTACCCGTCCCTGGAGGTCATCTCGCCCGGCGGCGAGAAGGGCCGCTCGTTCTACAAGAACGACCAGGGCCGCAACTGGGTCCAGCGCTCCCTCGACGGCAAGCCCAACGTCTTCTACGGCAGCGTGGTGGTCTGGGTCGACCCGGGCGACGAGAGCTGCTGGGTGAGCCCCAACTCCCCCTGGCGGGACTACTACCTGAAGCGGATCAAGCAGCTCGCCGGCACCGGCGTGGACGGGATCTGGCCGGACGTGCCGATCTACTTCGACGGGGTGCTCACCTGGTGCGACGCCTCCACCTGGGGCGCCGCCGCGTTCACCGCGGACACCGGACTGCCCGCCCTGCCCAAGGCCGCGAACTACAACGACCCGGTCTTCCGCCGCTACGTCGAATGGCGCCACCGCAACCTGCTCCAGTTCCAGCTGGACATCGCCGCCGCCGGGCGCAGCGTCAACCCCGACCTGGTCACCTTCGTCGAAACCGTCTCGATGGACTACCGCTACGCCACCTCGATCGGCCTGGACGGCGCCTACCTGCGGCAGGCGGCGGGCAACGTCAGCCAGGTCTGGGAGGTCGACATCCTCGCCAACGAGGACGGCATGCGGCACGCCACCGCGACCGACTGGACCTGCCTGATCTCGATGTACAAGTACGCGCGGGCGGCCAGCGGCAGCAAGCCGGCCTGGGCCTTCTCCTACGGCTGGAAGGCCGACGACGCCTCGCTGGTGATGGCGGAGCTGATCGCGGCCGGCTGCAACCCGTACGAGGTGAAGACGCCGTACAAGAACGACACCACCGACGCGGCGATGCGCACCCGGATGTTCGGCTTCGTCAAGGCCAACGAGCGGCGGCTCTACGACGCCGCCCCGGCGGCCGAGGTCGGCGTCTACCACTCCAGCGCCTCGCGCGACTACGTCGGCCCGGGCGAGGGCAACGGCATGTACGCCAACGCGACGGCGCCCGCCGGGATCCTCGACTGGTGGGGCGGCGACGACGCGGCGATGAGCTGCACCACGATGCCGTGGCTGGGCGACTTCCGCGGCACCGTCAAGGCCCTGGTGTACGCGCACATCCCGTTCGACACGGTGACCAGCCCGGGGCTGGCGGCCGAGGACCTGGCGCGGTTCAAGGTGGTGCTGCTGCCGAACCTCCAGGCGGTCTCCGACGCGGAGGCGGCGGTGCTGCGCGGGTACGTCGCGGGCGGCGGCACGATCGTGCTCACCGGGCCCGCGCCGACGGGCCTGGACGAGTACGGCACGGCCCGCGCCGAGTACGCGCTGGCCGACGTGCTGGGGCTGCGCCGGGCCGATCCGCTGCCGGCGAGCCGGCGCACCGCCTTCGGCGCGGGCGTCTGCTGGTACCTCGGCGGCGAACTGCCGGGGCTCGCCTATCTGCGCACCGCCGACCAGGCCGCGGGCGACCGGCTGCTGGCCCCGGTCCGCGAGGCCGCACCGCCCTCGCTCGGCCTCGCCGGCGACCGGCGGATCCACCTGGAGGCGCGCCGGCTGGGCGCGGAGACCGTCGTCCACCTGGTGAACTTCAGCAACTTCGGGGACACCCCGACGGCGTTCCGCACCACGCCGGCCTCCTGCACCCTGACGTACGCCGTCCCGGCCGGGCGCACCGTCGCGGCGGTCACGGTGGCCACCCCGGACGGGACCGATCCGGCGCCGCGGCCGGTGCCGTTCACGGTGACCGGGGCGGTGCTGAGCGTGCCGCTGACGGTCGCGCAGTACTCGGTCGTCGGCATCACCGTGAGCTGATCCCGCGCGCCCCCGGCCGGCCCGCTCGGGGCCGGCCGGGGTACGGGCACGCGAACGCCCCGGAACCGGCGGCTCCGGGGCGCGGGGCGGAAGGGATCAGCCGTTGCTGCTCTCGAAGGCCGCCAGCCAGCTGAGACGCGGGCCGACGAGGCCCACCGCGGCGTTGCCGGCCTCAAGGCCCGCCGAGTAGGAGGGCTGCGGCTCCTCGCCCCCACCGTGCGCCACCGCGGCGGTCGGCGCGATCACGGCGGCGGCGGCCACGACGGTGGCGACCACGGCGAACTTGCGGAGCTTTCCACGAACCGACATCTCAGGTACTCCTTGATGGTTGGTCAGCAGTCTGCGCCGGCCGTCGCGTGGGACGGCCGGGCGGCACACACGTTGGCACACGAAGACGGGGAGCCGGAGGTATTCGCAACCCGACGCGGGCGGCGGGGCGGGAAGTTCCCCCGGGAGGGTGAAGCGGGCGGCGCGTGCCCGTTCGGGCAGATGAATCCGCCGCGGCTGCCACCGGAAACGGGCAGGTGGGTACATTCATGATCGACTTCCGAGGAGTCAGACCGCGTTCCCCGCACGCACCGAGACAGGATCCCGATGACCGAGCCCAGCTCCGCCGTCAGCCGCCGTACCCTGGTGACCGCCATCGGCGCCACCGCCGCCGCGCTCGCCACCGCCCCGGCCGCCCACGCCGCCGCGCCGGGCGCTCAGGCCGCCGCTCCCACCGCTCCGGCGCCGGCCGGGACCCCTGCCCGCACCGTCACCGTGCCGGCCACCCGGGCCCGCTCGGCGACCGGTCGCGCGGCCACCGCCGCACGCACCGACTTCCCGATCCACTACGTCGGCGTCAGCTGGGACGGCCCCCGCCGCGGCGGCTCGATCCGGCTCCACCACGAGGGCACCGGCCCCGGCGCCTGGCAGCCGCTCACCGCCGGCTGCGCGGGCGGCCCCGACCTGCCGGCCGGCTCGGCCGGCGCCGACGCCTCCCGGCGCGCGGCCGTGCTGGTCCCGGCCGGCGGCGCGGTCGGCTACGACCTGCGGCTGCCCGACGGCGCCACCGACCCTCGCTCCACCGCCCTGGACACCACCCAGGGCCCGGCCCGCGCCGCCACGCTCTCGCCGACCGCGCCGGTCACCCTCTGCGGCGTCGAGTACCTCGGCCGCGCCGCCTGGGGCGCCGACGAGTCCAAGCGCTTCAAGAACGGCGTCGAGAACTCCCCCGCCAAGTACTACCCGCTGCAGACCCTGACGGTGCACCACACCGACACCCCGAACGCGGACGCCGACCCGGCCGCCACCGTGCGGGCGATATACGAGTACCACGCCGTCACCCAGGACTGGGGCGACATCGGCTACCACTTCCTGATCGACGAGGCCGGCCGGATCTACGAGGGCCGCTGGTCCGGCGACGACGGCCTCCCGGCGCACGACGCCAACGGCAACGTGGTGACCGCCTTCCACACCTCCGGCTTCAACTCCGGCAACCTCGGCATCGCCCTGCTCGGCACCCTGACCGGCCAGGAGCCCACCGCCGCGGCCCGCCACTCGCTCACCCTGCTGCTCGCCCTGCTGACCCGCACCCACGGGCTCGACCCGCAGGCGCACGTCACCTTCGTCAACCCGGTCAACGGCGTCACCAAGCCGGTCGACCTGATCAGCGGCCACCGCGACTGGCTGGCCACCGACTGCCCCGGCGGCACGATGTACGCCACCCTGCCCGCCCTGCGGGCCGAGGTCGCCGCGCTCTGACGGCACGGCCGCGGCCCGGCCCGGGCTCCGCCGCCCCGGGCCGGGCCCGACCGCTCAGCCGCGCTCGACTCCGTCCGCGCCGCCGTCCAGGCCCAGCAGGCCGACGGCCCGCTCGCGCATCTCCACCTTGCGGATCTTCCCGGTGACCGTCATCGGGAACTCGTCCACCAGGTGCACGTAGCGCGGCACCTTGTAATGGGCGATCCGCCCCGCGCAGTACGCGCGCAGCGCCTCGGCGGTCAGCTCGGGCGCGCCCGGGCGCAGCCGGACCCAGGCCATCAGCTCCTCGCCGTACTTGGCGTCGGGCACCCCGATGACCTGGACGTCCTGGACGTCCGGGTGGGTGTACAGGAACTCCTCGATCTCGCGCGGGTAGATGTTCTCGCCGCCGCGGATCACCATGTCCTTGAGCCGGCCGGTGATGGTGAGGAAGCCCTCCTCGTCCATCACCGCGAGGTCGCCGGTGTGCATCCAGCCGTCGGCGTCGACCGCCTCGGCGGTGCGGTCGGGCTGGTCCCAGTAGCCGAGCATCACCGAGTAGCCCCGGGTGCGCAGTTCCCCGGGCGCGCCGCGCGGGACGGTCTCGCCGCTCTCCGGGTCGGCCACCTTGACCTCCAGGTGCGGGCCGACTCTCCCGACGGTGGAGACCCGCCGCTCCAGCGGGTCCTCGGCGCGGGTCTGGGTGGAGACCGGGGAGGTCTCGGTCATGCCGTAGCAGATGGCGACGTCCCGCATGCCCATCCGGTCGACGACCTGCTTCATCACCTCGATCGGGCAGGGCGAGCCGGCCATGATCCCGGTGCGCAGGCTGGACAGGTCGTGCTCCTCGAAGCCCGGGTCGTTGAGCTCGGCGATGAACATGGTCGGCACGCCGTAGAGCGAGGTGCAGCGCTCGGCGGCCACCGCGCGCAGGGTGGCGACGGGCTCGAAGGCCTGGGCGGGGATCACCACGCAGGCCCCGTGGGAGAGCGCCGCCAGGTTTCCCATCACCATGCCGAAGCAGTGGTAGAAGGGCACGGGCACGCAGATCCGGTCCGCCTCGGTGTAGCCGCAGAGCTCGCCGACGAAGTACCCGTTGTTGAGGATGTTGCGGTGCGAGAGCGTGGCGCCCTTGGGGAAGCCCGTGGTCCCGGAGGTGTACTGGATGTTGATCGGGTCGTCCGGGCTCAGCCCGGCCCCGATCCCGGCCGGCCGGTCGCGGTCGCCGCGCTCCCCCGCCGCCAGCAGCTCGTCCCAGCCGGCGGAGCCGATCAGCAGCACGTCCCGCAGCCCTGGGCAGCGCGGGCCGGCCTCGGCGAGCATCGCCGCGTAGTCGGAGGTCTTGAAGGCGGGCACCGCCACGACCGTGCGGATCCCCGACTGCCGCAGCACGTACTCGACCTCGTGGGCGCGGTAGCCGGGGTTGACGGTCACCAGGATCGCGCCGATCCGCGCGGTGGCGTACTGGGTGAACACCCACTCCGGGCAGTTCGGCGCCCAGATCCCGACCCGGTCACCGGTCCGCACCCCGAGGCCGAGCAGCCCGAGCGCGACCCGGTCCACCTCCGCCGCCAGTTCCCGGTACGTCCACCGCCGGCCGCTCGGCACGTCCACCAGCGCCTCCCGGTCGGGGAAGGCGGCGACGGCGCGGTCGAGCGCGGCACCGATGGTGTGCTCCAGCAGCGGCACCGAGGTGTCGCCGGTGCTGATGCTGGGAGACGGGGAGGGCGAGGTCATGGTGAGGGCTCCTGGACTCGTCCGGCGCGGGTCGACCGACTCTACGCCGCACGTCCCGCCCCGTCACCCACTTGCGCACCACCCCCTCCCGACGGGCAACGGGCGGCGGATGCGACGCCGGGGCCGCCTCACCGGCGGCCCCGGCGTCCCCCGCCCGTCAGGCGGAGGCGGCGTCACGCAGCGCGGCGCGCCCGGGGGCGCCGGGGGCGGCCTTCGGGGCTCCCGGGCCGGGCGACAGCGGGATGGTGGCGGCCACCGCCGCGGCGACCAGCGCCACTCCGCAGCCGATCAGCAGACCGACCCGGAAGCCGGTCTCGGAGGGCAGCACATGGCCGCCCATGGTGGTGGTCAGCTGGGCGAGCACCACACCGACCACGGCGGCGGAGACCGAGGTGCCGAGCGAGCGCATCAGGGTGTTGAAGCTGTTCGCCGAGGCGGTCTCGGACATCGGCACGGCGCTCATGATCAGCGCCGGCATCGCCCCGTAGGCCAGGCCCACCCCGGCGTTGCAGACCAGGGTCACGACCAGCACGCCCCAGGTGGAGCCGATCAGCAGCATCGACAGCCCGTACCCGGCGGCGATCGCCAGGGCGCCGACGACCAGGGTGAACTTCGGGCCGCGCGCCGTCGAGAGCTTGGCGCCGAGCGGCGAGACGACCATCATCATCAGGCCGGAGGGGGCCATCCACAGACCCATCGCCAGCATGGACTGGCCCAGGCCGTAGCCGGTGGCCTCGGGCAGCTGGAGCAGCTGCGGGATGATCAGCGCCTGCGCGTACATCCCGAAGCCGACCAGGACGGACGCGGCGTTGGTCAACAGCACGCGCGGGCGGGCGGTCACCCGCAGGTCGACCAGCGGCTCGGCGATCCGCAGCTCCCAGACGCCCCAGCCGAGCAGCAGCACCACGGCGGCGGCGAACAGACCGAGCGTCGTGCCGTCGGTCCAGCCCCAGTCGGCGCCCTTGGAGACCGGCAGCAGCAGACAGACCAGGCCCGCGCCCAGGCCGAGCGCGCCGAGGCCGTCGAAGCGGCCGCCGGCCGGCGGGGTGGCGGGGGCGGGCACCAGGAAGCGGATCATCGCGGCGATCGCGACGGTGAGCACCGCCGCGCCCCAGAACAGCGCGCGCCAGCTGGCGTACTGGGCGACCGCCGCCGAGATCGGCAGGCCGAGGCCGCCACCGATTCCCATCGAGGCGCTGACCAGGGCGATCGCCGAGCCGAGCCGCTCGGGCGGCAGCACCTCGCGCAGCAGGCTGATGCCGAGCGGGACCACGCCCATGCCCATGCCCTGCAGTCCGCGCCCGACGATCATCGGCAGGACGGAGGAGGTCAGCGCGCAGATCACCGAGCCGACCAGGAGCGGGGCGCAGCAGGCCAGCAGCATCCGCCGCTTGCCGAGCAGGTCGCCGAGCCGACCGCTGATCGGCACGAAGACGGCGGCCGACAGCAGGGTCGCGGTGATCACCCAGGAGGCGTTGGACGCGGAGGTGTCCAGGATCTTCGGCAGCTCGCCGATCAGCGGGGTGACCAGGGTCTGCATGATCGCGGCCACCGTACCGGTGAGGGCGAGCGTGGCGACGATCCTCCCGGTCCGGTCGGGGGCGGTGGTCTGTGGGGCGGCCATGGGCGGGGGCTCCTCGGTTCCGTACGACGGTCGACGGATATGCATCCTACACATGATATGCATGATGCATAACGACTCCGACGGGCGCACACCTGCCATACTGTGCGCAAACATCGCAGGTCAGGGCACCGACGCCAGGGGCGGGAAGGACGACGTCATGAGCGGACCCACGGACGAGGTGGCGTTCGAGTACATGGTGCTCAGCCGGCACCACTACCTCAGCCCGGTCGGCGTCCGGCCGCACGGCAGCGGCCTCGACCGCAGCGCCTACATCCTGCTGAGCCGGATCCGGATGCAGGGCCCGATGTCGATCGGCGAGCTCAGCGACGCCTTCGGACTCGACGCCTCGACCCTCAACCGGCAGACCGCCGCGATGACCCGGGCCGGGCTGGTCGAACGGATCCCCGACCCGGAGGGCGGGCTGGCGCGCAAGTTCCGCATGACCGAGGAGGGCGAGCGGCGGCTCGACGAGGACCGCGCGGCGCACGCCCACGCCCTCGGCCTGGTGATGGAGGACTGGCCCGACGAGGACGTCGAGGCCTTCGCCGGGTTCCTGCGGCGCTTCAACACCGGCATCGAGCGGCTCGACGGACGGCCCTGGCCCCGGCCCTGACACCGCGCGGTACCGTCGCCCCGCCGCACCCGCCGCCCCGCCGCCCTCCAGGAGCCCGACAGATGGACCGCCCGCAGGCCCCCGCCCTCCTCCTCGACGCCCTCGCCCCCGCCCATCCGACCGGCATCCTGGACGCCGCCGAGCAGGCCGAACGGCGGGGCGCGGACCGGCTGGTGGTCTCCGAGACCGCCTACGACCCGTTCCTCCAACTGGCCCGCGCCGCCGACCGCACCAGCTCGATCGAGCTGGCCACCGGGGTCGCGGTGGCCCTCGCCCGGACCCCGATGACCCTCGCCTACCAGGCCTGGGGCCTGCACGCGGCCTCCGGCGGACGGGCCGTCATCGGGCTCGGCTCGCAGGTCAAGCCGCACATCGAGAAGCGCTTCGGGATGCCCTGGGACCGGCCCGCCGCACGGATGCGCGAGTACGTGCACGCGGTGCGGGCGATCTGGCACAGCTGGCAGACCGGCGAACGGCTGCGCTTCCGGGGCGACTTCTACACCCATACGGTGATGACGCCGGTCTTCTCCCCCGATCCGGTCCCGGCCGGGGTGCCGCGGATCCTGCTGGCCGGCGTCGGTCCGCTGATGGTGCGCACGGCGGGCGCGGTGGCGGACGGCTTCCTCAGCCACCCGTTCACCTCCGTCGACTACCTGACCCGACAGGTGCTTCCGGCGCTCGCCGAGGAGCGCGGACGGGCCGAGGCCGAGGGCGCGGCGTGGACCGGGCGGCCCTTCGAGGTCGTCGGCAGCGTGCTCACCGCGACCGGCCGCACCGAGGAGGAGCTGCGCGCCAACCTGGCGGCCACCCGCGAGCGGCTCGCCTTCTACGCCTCCACGCCCGCCTACCGCCCGGTACTGGCCCAGCACGGCTGGGAGGAGCTGCACGAGGCGCTGCACCGGCTGTCGCTGCGCGGCCGCTGGCCCGAGATGGCCGCGCTGATCGACGACCGGGTCCTCGACACCTTCGCCGTCACGGGCACGGTCGAGGAGACCGCGCGGGAGATCCACCGCCGGTACGCGGGCCTGGCCACCCGGGTCTCGGTCAGCCTCCCGGAGGACGCGGCGCCGGACCTCGGCCTGGACGTCCTGGACGCCCTGCGCGCGATCGAGCGGCCCGCGCCGCGCTGAGGCCCAACGGCCGGGGGGCCGTCAACTCCACGCTGCCGGGCATCCACTGACGGCTCGTCGAGCGTCGGCAGCGGCTACGCTCCGCAGCCGCCGCCGGACGGCTCACCGGGCACGGGAAACCGGACGCGCGGTCTCATTCGGCGGCTATGCCGGGCTCGCGGGCCTCGCGGGTGGCGGCGCCCTCCGCCTCGGAGCCGCCGCGCGCGGCGACCATCTCGGCGTACACCCGCGCGCCCCGGTCCGGGGCCAGGTCGAGGCAGGCCAGCACCCCGGGGACGGCGATGCTCGGCATCAGGTGCCGGTACAGCGTGGCGACCCGATCGGCGAGGTCGGCCCGTCCGGTGAAGCGCTGCGACTGGAGCTGCACGCCCACCCAGGAGGCCGTCATCAGCCCCGCCGTGTCGGCCGGCACCACGTGCGGCAGCAGTTCGCCCCGCTCGCCCGCCGTCACCAGCAGCCGCTCCAGCCTGGCGATCCACCCCGGTGCGGCGTCGAACCCCAGATGGCCCTCCGCGCCCTGGTCCACCGAGAGCCGCACACCGGCGCTGACCAGCGGGTCGATGGGCACCAGATGGGTGACCACCATCCCGGTGTCCACGAACTCCTGCAGCTTGCACGAGCGCTCCGGCACGGCCTCGGCCTCGAACTGCCCCTCGATGACCCCCTGCGCCAGCTCGCGCTTGGACGCGAAGTGGAAGTAGACGGCGCCCCGGGTCACACCGGCCCGCGCCACCACCTCGCCGATGGTCGCGCGCTCGTATCCGCACTCGTCGAACACCGAGGCCGCGGCCTCCAGAATCAGCCGCCGCGTCCGCAACGCCCGCTCCTGTCGCGCCACCACGACCACCCCCGCCCACACACACCGAAACAAAACCAAACAGCCCGTATCTTACCCGCGGCACCGGGCCGACCCGGGGGCGCTCCCCCGGAGCGGCCCCGGACACGCGGTGTCAGAGGATACCGACGGAACGATCGGCCCCGGCCCGGCACCCGGGCGCTCCGGAACCCGGAGGTCAGCTCAGCACGGCGACCGCCTCGACCTCGACGAGCTGGTCGTGGTACCCGAGCACGGAGACACCGAGCAGGGTGCTCGGCACGTCGTGCTCGCCGAGGTACTCGCGGTAGACGTTCCAGACCGCCACCAGGTCCGCCTGCCGCGAGGAGGCGACGTACACCGTGGTCCGCACCAGATCGGTGAGCGCCGCGCCCTCGTCCTCCAGGACGGTCACCAGGTTCCGCATCACCTGGTGGGCCTGGCCGGCGTAGTCGCCGACCGCCACGGTGCGCCCCTCGGCGTCCAGCGGACAGGCGCCTGCCAGCCAGAGCGAGCGGACCGGCGCGTCGACGGCCGCCGCGTAGGCGTAGTCGACCGCCTGGGTGAGGCGGTGGTTGCGGATCAGCCTGACGGACTTGCTCATGGGTCCCTCCCGGACGGTCGTTCGGCCCTACCGCGCCCCATCGTTGGATCCGCCCGCGGGAGCGTCAACCGATTTCCGGGCGCCGACCCGGGCGGATCGGGGCCGGCGGCCGGCGAATTCACCGGTGCGGGTGATGGCGGGCCGCCCGCCCCGGCCGGGATCCTGGTGGCTCGCCCGGTTCGCCCGGTTCGTCGACGACCGAGGGGTCCACATGCCGCTTCCGCACCTCACCGGGGTCTGGGGCCGCCGCCGGATGCTGGGACTCGCCCTGGGGGCCGGCCTCGCCCCCGCCCTGGGCACCGGGCCCGCCGCCGCCCGCGCCGCCGCCCGCCCCGACGACGAGGGCGGGGACCTCGCGCTCGGCCACCGGGTGGCCGCCGTGGCCGCCGCGCAGATCGGGGTGCCCTACGCCTGGGGCGGCGGGGACCGGCTGGGCGCGAGCCTCGGCTTCTGCGACGAGGAGAACGGCTACCTCGACGGCCAGTGCCTCGGCGAGAGCACGGTCGGCTACGACTGCAGCGGACTGTCGCTGTACTGCTGGTACCGGGCGAGCGCCGGCGCCGTCGAGCTGGCGCACTACACCGTGGCCCAGTTCCACCGCTCCGCCCCGGTGGAACGCTCCGCCCTGATCCCCGGCGACCTGCTGTTCTTCTCCCGGCCCGACGCGCCGCTGCACCACGTCGGCCTGTGGGCCGGGGACGGCGCGATGATCCACGCCGAGCACACCGGCACCCTGGTGGCCCGCCTGGAGGGCGTGTTCGACGTCCCCCGGTGGGCCCGCGAGTTCGCCGGCGCCCGCCGCCCGTTGCCGTCGCCCTGAACGTCCGGAGGACGCCCGTCCCTACGCCTCGTCCCACAGCTGCGCGGAGCAGGCGTCGACCTGGGCGCGGATCCGGGCCAGCGCCTCGGCCACCGGCAGCGGGTCGGGCCGGCGGCCGTCGCGCAGGCGCAGCGCGAGCAGGTCGTCCGCCGCCTCCCGGGGGCCGATGACCGCCTGGTAGGGCGCCAACCGCGCCTCCCGGATCCGGGCGCCCAGGCTGCCCCGCTCCGGTCCTGCGACCTCGGCCCGCAGCCCGAGGTCCAGGCAGCGCCCGCGCACCCGCTCGGCCCGCTCCCGCTCCCCCTCGGAGAGCGGCAGCAGCACCAGCTGGGTCGGCGCCAGCCAGGCCGGGAAGGCCCCCCGGTACAGCTCGATCAGATGGGCGACCACCCGCTCGACGCTGCCGATGACGCTGCGGTGGACCATCACCGGCCGGTGCTTGGTGCCGTCCGGCCCGGTGTAGCGCAGGCCGAACCGCTCCGGTTGGTGGAAGTCGATCTGCACGGTGGAGAGGGTGGACTCGCGCCCGGCGGCGTCGGCGATCTGGACATCGATCTTCGGTCCGTAGAAGGCCGCCTCGCCGTCCGCCGCCTCGAACGGCACCCCGGAGCGCCGCAGCACCTCGGTGAGCAGCGCGGTGGCCCGCTCCCAGAGCGCCGGGTCGGCCACGTACTTGCCGCCCTCGCCCGGCAGTGAGAGCCGGTGGCGGACCGGTCGGATGCCGAGGGCGCGGTGCGCCTCGCCGATCAGCTCCAGGGCGGCGACCGCCTCGTCGGCGGCCTGCGCGGGGGTGCAGAAGACGTGCGCGTCGTTCAGCTGGATGGCCCGCACCCGGGTCAGCCCGCCGAGCACGCCGGACGGTTCGGAGCGGTACATGCCGCCCAGCTCGGCGATCCGCAGCGGCAGCTCACGGTGGCTGCGGGCGCGCGAGCGGTAGATCAGGGCGTGGTGGGGGCAGAGGCTGGGGCGCAGCACGACCTGCTCGGTGCCCAGCTCCATCGGCGGGAACATGTCGTCGCGGTAGTGCTGCCAGTGGCCGGAGATCTCGTACAGCTCGCGTTTGCCGAGGACGGGCGAGTAGACGTGGCGGTAGCCGGCGCGCCGTTCGCGGTCGCGGATGAACTCCTCCAGGGCGTGCCGGATCGCGGCGCCGTCGGGCAGCCAGTACGGGAGGCCGGAGCCGATCAGCGGGTCGGTGTCGAAGAGTTCGAGTTCCCGGCCCAGCCGACGGTGGTCGGCGGCGGGGGCGGGGGAAACAGGGGCCGCCGGGGATCCGACGGGGTTGCTGCTCATGGCGGTGGTCTCCACTCGGCTCGACGGGCGAGTGGACCGGTACGGCGAAGCCCCGGGGCACTCGCCCCGGGGCTTCGGACTAGGTCAGCAGTCAGCGCGCCGGGACTCTCTCCGGCGTCGTCGTGAGGACGGCTGCGGCGCGCTTCATGTCATCGACGCTAGCACCCGAACGACCCGCCGGGCGAGCGGTTTTCCCCGGACGGACCCGCCCGCGCGGGCTCAGTGCAGCACCGTGCAGCCGCGCGCCGCCAGCGCCGCCAGCAGCGCGGGGGCCGGGTCGACCGCGTTCCAGCGCAGGTCGAGCTTCTCCAGCGCGGGCAGCGCCGTCGGGTCCGCCAGCCAGTCCGGCAGACCGGTGATCCGGTTGCCGCGCAGGTCGAGCCGGCGCAGCCGCGGCAGCCCGGCCAGCACCGCGGGCACCTCGGGGAACGCGTTCTCCCGCAGTTCGAGCTCGCGCAGCTCGGTGAGGCCGGCGAAGGAGTCCGGCAGCGCGGTCAGCGCGTTGCCGCGCAGCCACAGTTCGCGCAGCGCGTGCAGGCCGCCGAGCGAGCCGGGCAGTGCGGTGAGCGCGTTGTGCTGGGCGCGGAGCTCCACCAGGCCGGCCATCGCGCCGAGGGCGTCGGGCAGTTCGGCGATCCGGTTCTCGCCGATGTTGAGGTAGCGCAGCGCGGTGAGCCGGCCGAGGGCCGCCGGGAGCGCGGTGAGCGCGTTGTCGTGCAGGTAGAGGAAGTCGGTGAGGCCGGTGAGGCCGCCGATCTCCTCGGGGAGCGCGGCGATCCGGTTGTGGCCGAGGTCGAGGGTGCGCAGCCGCCGCAACCGGCCGATGGCGGCGGGGACTTCGGCGATGCCGGTCTCCGCGAGGATGAGCACCGTGAGGTCGGTGCGGTCCCAGACGTCGGCGGGCACGGCGTCGAGGCGGTGGCGCCAGAGGTTGAGGATGGTGTCGGTCACCCGGCCATCCTGCCGCACCCGTACCCGCCCGCGGCCGCGGTCCGCACCTCCCGGCCGCCCCGGCCGCCCCGGCCCGCGCGGAACGGGCCGGGGCGGACGGGCGGGTGCGGTCACCCGCCGACGGTCAGGGGTGCAGGACGCGGGAGGGCGCGGCGGCGTTGTCGGCCGCGGCCTGGGAGCGGAGCGCGGGGGTCACGCAGACGTCGTCGCCCGGCCAGGCCTCGCGCCAGACGTAGCCGTTGACGCAGGTGTGCGGCCCGTAGGGGCCGGAGACCCAGCGGCCGGCGCGGACCGCGTTGTCCGCGGCGGTCTGGCTCCGGTTCGCCGGGGTCACGCAGGTGTAGTCACGGTTGTCGCCGTCCCGCCAGACGTAGCCGGCGACACAGGTGTTGGGACCGTAGGCCGCCACCGAGGTGGCCGAGTAGACAGTGACGGTGGCGGTACCGCCGCTGATCGAGGTCGAGATCGAGTCGCCGTTGGCGTTCAGCGAGCCGACGGGCAGCCGGGCGCCGCCGTCCAGGGTCCGCTGGAGGTAGGGCGTGCCGTTGACGATCTCGTGGATCAGCACGACGTCGTTGGGGATGCCCGCGGAGTAGCCGAGCTTCCGGGTGAACTCCACGGTGTAGTAGTGGAAGGGGTCCGTTCCGATCGGCACCCGCAGCAGTTGCGGGTGGGAGCCGTCGTCGCTCTGGAAGGAGGTGAGGGTGTGGCTGCTCCAGCCGGCCGGGGCGACCGCCACCCGGCTGTGGTCCACCCAGCCGAGCTTGTCGAGGTGGTAGGCGACCAGGCCGACCGGCCGGGCGTTGCCGTAGGTGCCGCCGACGCCCGGGCTGTAGACGTTGGCCGCGCTCATCTCGTCCCACGGGTCGTCGTACTCGCCCGGCTGCGACCACGGGGCGTTGCGGTAGCCGGTGTCGTTGGAGTAGGAGTGCCCGAGCCCGTAGCCGTGCAGCATCTCGTGGGCGACGGAGACCGAGGAGAGGCCGGTGCCGTCGAGGTAGATCGCGTTGGTGCTCCCCCACCAGTCGATGCCGACGTTGGTGACGACGATCGTGCGGTGCCCGGCCGGGACGGTGTACCCGCCGGCGCGCGCGGCGGCGACGCAGTCCTGGAAGCGGGTGCCCCGGTCGCGGCCCTGCTCCTGCGCGAGGGTGTACGGCATGGTGTACCAGCCGGCGGCGTTGGAGTTGCGGATCTGCACGGCGCCGGCCGAGACGCTGTTGAAGTAGTCGTACATGCCGCCGGTGCCCGCACCGGAGTCGGTGAAGAAGCTCCGCAGCCAGCCGGCGGTGTGCGGCTCGGAGGTGTTGTCGGAGACCTTGCACATGAGGATCGACCAGCCGGTGTAGCCGCGGACCGGCACGGCCCCGGCGCCTTGCGGGAGGCCGAGCAGCAGCAGGAGGACGGCGGCCAGCAGGGCCGTCCCTCTGGCGCCGATCCGGCGCATTCGATGTGTGCGCATGAAGGCGTTCCCCCCTCGTCCCGGTGTTCCGGGGCCTGCCCCCGGACGGGTCAGGCACCCGTACCCAGGCGACGATGAGCAATAAACTCCTTACAGCCAACGGCAGTTGGAAGCAATCGAGGGTCCGGGTCGTCGGTTCGCCGACCCGGTGGCCGACGGACCGACGGACAGGGCCCGTCCGGCGGAGGACGGTCCCTCCGCCGGACGGGCCCGGCACCGGAAGAGTGCGGTCACATGTTGATCATGTGACCGGCCAGTCCGTGGATCGCCTCCTTGACCGCCTCGCCCAGGGTCGGGTGGGCGTGCACGTTGCGGGCGACCTCGTGCACGGTGAGGTCCCACTGCTGGGCCAGCGTCAGCTCCGGCAGCAGCTCGGTGACCTCGGGCCCGATCAGGTGGGCACCGAGCAGCTCGCCGTGGGTGTTGTCGCAGATGACCTTGACGAAGCCGGTCGGGTGACCGAGGCCGTGCGCCTTGCCGTTGGCGGTGAACGGGAACTTGGCGACCTTGACGTCGTAGCCCAGGTCGCGGGCCTGCGCCTCGGTGTAGCCGAAGCTGGCGATCTGCGGCTGGCAGTAGGTGGCGCGCGGGATCATCGCGAAGTCCACCTCCATGGTCTCCGCGTCACCGATCGTCTCGGCGGCGATCACGGCCATCGCCTCCGCGGCGTGCGCCAGCATCAGCTTGGCGGTGACATCGCCGATGGCGAAGATGTGCGGGACGTTGGTGCGGCCGCGGCCGTCGATCGCGATGGCGCCGCGCTCGGTCAGCTTGACCCCGGTGTTCTCCAGGCCGTAGCCGTGCACCCGCGGGGCGAAGCCGATCGCCTGGAGCACCTTGTCGGCCTCCAGCACCTGCTGCTGCCCGTCCTTGGCGGTGACGGTGACCTTGACCTTGGCGGCCGGGTCCTTGTCGTCGATCGAGTCGACCCGGGTCGAGGTGAGCACCTGGATGCCCAGCTTGCGGTACTGCTTGGCGAGCTCGGCGGAGACCTCGGCGTCCTCCAGCGGCACCATCCGGTCGAGGAACTCGACGATGGTGACCTGCACGCCGTAGTTGTGCAGCACGTAGGCGAACTCCACGCCGATCGCGCCGGCGCCGGCGATGATGATGCTGCCGGGCAGCTGCTCGGTGAGGATCTGCTCCTCGTAGGTGACCACGCGCTCGCTCAGGCTGGTGCCGGGCAGCAGCCGGGTGGTGGCACCGGCGGCGATGATGCAGTGGTCGAAGGTGACGACCTCGAAGCCGCCGCCGTTGAGGGCGACCTGCAGGGTGTGGTCGTCGACGAAGGTGCCGCGGCCGTCGTACTCGGTGATGTCGTTCTTCTTCATCAGGTAGTGGACGCCCTTGACGCGGCCGTCGGCGACGGTGCGGCTGCGCTTGAACGCCTCGCTGTAGTCGAAGGTCACCTGGCCCTCGACCTTGATGCCGAAGGTCTTGGCCTCCTTGGTCACGATGTGTGCGAGCTCCGCGTTGCGCAGCAGGGCCTTGGAGGGGATGCAGCCCACGTTCAGGCAGACTCCGCCCCAGTACTTCGACTCGACGACGGCGACCTTCAGGCCGAGCTGGGCGGAGCGGACGGCCGCGGTGTAGCCGCCGGGGCCGGCGCCGAGGACGACGACGTCGTAGTGCGTGCTGCTCATGGTGCTGACTCCTCCGAGGGTGTCACGGTGTCGTGATCTCGGTGCCATGGTGTCAGGCCCCCGCCCCGCGCACCCATCGGACCCCCGCCGCCGGGCGCCCGACCGGGTTGCCGGCCCGGCCCCCCGTCCGCCGCGCGGGGCAAGGGGGCCGGGCCGGACCGGATCAGACCTCGACCTCGTGCGCGTGGCCCTCCTGGAGGCCGCCGCCCTCGGTGCGCTGCGGCGGGACGGGGGTGTGCAGCGAGGAGAGGTCCCAGGCGTAGGTGCCCACCGAGTCCGCGATGACGTCGATGTTGACGTCGAAGGCGGTCAGGTCCAGGTTGCGGATGTCGTCGCAGGCCTTGTGGTAGCAGGGGTCGAAGGCCTGGCCGGCGGTTCCGCCGTACTTGGCGGCCTGGGCGGCGGTCTTGATCACCTCGGCGCCGGTGTCGGTGCCGCCGGCCGGGATGCCCGCGTCGATGAACGGACCGTAGTCGGAGCGGCCGGTGAAGTCGGTGCCCTCGTGCGGCAGGCCGCGGCGGTCGAGGTAGTCGGTGATGTGCCGCTCCAGCTGCGCGGAGCCGTCCGGGCCGGGGCCGGAGCCCACGTGGTCGGAGTCGTCGCCGTCGTAGACGAACTGCGCGGAGTTGGGCGAGGCGATCATGTCGAAGTTCAGATAGAGCTTGATCTTCGCGCGGTCGGCCTCGGAGAGCGCCTTCACGTACGCCGCGGAGCCCCGCAGACCGAACTCCTCGGCGGACCACCAGGCGAACCGGACCTTGTTCCTCACCGGACGGTTGGCGAGGTTCTTGGCGACCTCCAGGATGCCGGCCGAGCCGGAGGCGTTGTCGTTGATGCCGGGGCCGGCCTGCACCGAGTCGAGGTGCGAGCCGATCACGACGGTGTTGTCGGGGTCGCCGCCGCGGGTCTCGGCGATGACGTTCCAGGTGGTGCGCTTCTCCATGTGGGTGCGGATGTCCAGGGCGACGGTGACCGGGCCGGCCGCGGCCTTGGCGGCGAGCGCCTGTCCGGCGGCCTGGGTGATGCCGCCGACCGGGATCCGCCCGAGGCCCGGCTCGCCGAGGGTGCCGTTGAGGTCGCCCTCGACGTTGTTGTAGATCACCGCGCCGAGGGCGCCCGCGTCGGCCGCCGCGGCCTGCTTGACCGCGAAGCTGCAGCCGCCGCGCCGGATCAGCGCGATCTTCCCGGTGACCGCGCCGGAGGCGTAGTCGGCGGCCTCGCAGCCGGTGGTGGCGTCGACCGGGACCACCGCGAGCGCCGCGGTCAGACCCTGGTCCGGGCCGCCGACCGAGTAGGTCATCGCCTTGATCGCGACGTCCTCGGCCTGCGGGGAAACCACCGAGAGCCGCTCGGACAGCTCCTTGAAGTACGTGTACTCGAACTGCTGCTTGGACACCTTGAGCCCGGCCCGGCGGGCCTGCTCGTAGACGTAACCGGCGGACTGGTCGTGGCCGGAGGAGCCGGCCACCCGGTTGCCGCCGTTGCGGCGGGCGATCCGCTGGAGCGCCTCCAGGGTGTCGTAGGCGCCGTCCGCACTGCTCTCCTCCGCCAGGCGGGCGGCCAGCTTCGCCCCCTTGCGGGCCGGGTCCGGGTCGGCGGCGGCGCTGCCGGTGCCGACCAGCAGCAGCGGGGTGACCAGCGCCGCCACCGCCAGCGCGGCGCCCGCCGTCCGGCGGGTGGGGGCGGTGCGGGCGCGGAGGGTGGCGGGCGGGCGACCGGTCCGAGCGTTCAAGGCTTGTCCTTCCGACGGTCCGTGGGACTCCCGATTTGACATGTTCCGCGACCCCTTGCCAAGCCCGGCGCACAAGCTGACCGGATGCGGACACCCCGGTGTGCGGCGATGCTGGGAGAGGTGGGGCCGTCTCATCCGGGAGTGTGACCACATGTCCATGTTCGACAAGCTCAAGAGCATGCTCAAGGGCCATGAGGACCAGGCCGAGAAGGGCGTCGACAAGGCCGGTGACATGGTCGACGAACGTACCCAGGGCAAGTACAGCGGCCAGGTCGACACGGGCCAGGAGAAGCTCAAGGACCAGCTGCGCGACGACCGCCCGCCGCAGTAGCCCCCTCCCCCGAACCCGGGCCGTCACGCAGTCACCGGCCCGCCGCCCCGGTTCGTGTGCGCGCTTCCCGGTGCACACACGGACCGGGGCACTATTTTCAGACTTTACATACTCATTACTATTAGTCCGGTTGCGCGTTCGCGTCTCATACGCGGTCAGGCGCCGGCGTCCCGTGCTCCGGCGTGCCCGCGCCGTGCGCAGCCTCTGGGAACCGCCCTGACGAGAGGACAGCCGCCGTGTCGATCGCCCGTGTCCGGACCACCCCGCTCCCCGGTGTCGGAGTCCAGTACGACCTCACCACCCGAGAACAGCGGCACCTGTCCGTGATCGCCCACCGGGACGGCTCACGCAGCCTCAACGTCTACCGCTCGGACGACCCCGACGCCTGCTCGCAGGCCTTCCGACTGACCGCCGAGGAGTCCACCGCCCTGGTCGACGCCCTGACCCCGGCCCACCACAACCCGGCCCTGCTGCACACCACCGACCTCGGCCTGGTCGCCGAGCGGCTCCCGGTCGACGGCACCTCGTACTGGAACGGGCGACTGCTCGGCGAGACCCGGATGCGCACCGAGACCGGCGCCTCGATCGTCGCCGTGCTGCGGCGCACCGGCGCCGTCCCCTCCCCCGCGCCGGACTTCCGGCTGGCGGGCGGCGACACGCTCATCGTGATCGGCACCCGCGAGGGTGTGGACGCGGCGGCGGCGATCCTGGAGCGGGGGTGATCGGGGGGTGCACACCGCGACCGTCTTCATCGAGCTCGGCTCGGTCATCCTCGTCCTCGGACTGCTCGGCCGGATCGCCGGCCGCTACGGCTTCTCCCCGATCCCGCTCTACCTGCTCGGCGGGCTCGCCTTCGGCACCGGCGGGCTGCTGCCGCTGAGCGCCAGCGAGGAGTTCGTGGCGACCGGCGCCGAGATCGGCGTCGTCCTGCTGCTGCTGATGCTGGGTCTGGAGTACACCGCCGCCGACCTGGTCACCAACCTCAAGGCCCAGTACCCGGCCGGCGCGGTCGACTTCCTGCTCAACGCGATACCCGGCGCGGTCGCCGCGCTGCTGCTCGGCTGGGGCCCGGTGGCCGCCGTGGTGCTCGCCGGCGTCACCTGGATCTCGTCCTCGGGCGTCATCGCCAAGGTGCTCGGCGACCTCGGCCGGCTCGGCAACCGGGAGACCCCGGTGATCCTCAGCATCCTGGTGCTGGAGGACCTCGCGATGGCGGTCTACCTGCCGATCCTGACGGCGCTGCTGGCCGGCGCCGGACTGGTCGCGGGGTCGATCACGCTGGCCATCGCCCTCGCCACCGCCGGCGCGGTGCTCTTCGTCGCACTCCGCTACGGCCGGGTGATCTCCCGGTTCGTCTCCCACGACGACCCGGAGAAGCTGCTGCTGGTGGTGCTCGGGCTGACCCTGCTGGTCGCGGGCATCGCGCAGCAGCTCCAGGTGTCGGCGGCGGTCGGCGCGTTCCTGGTGGGCATCGCGCTCTCCGGCGAGGCCGCCGAGGGCGCGCACACCCTGCTCAGCCCGCTGCGGGACCTCTTCGCGGCGGTGTTCTTCGTCTTCTTCGGCCTCAGCACCGACCCGACCAGCATCCCACCGGTGCTGCTCCCGGCCCTGCTGCTGGCCGTGGTCACCGCGCTCACCAAGGTCGCGACCGGCTACTGGGCGGCCCGCCGCGCCGGGATCGCCACCCGCGGCCGGTGGCGGGCCGGCGGGGCACTGGTCTCGCGCGGCGAGTTCTCCATCGTGATCGCCGGGCTCGCCGTCACGGCCGGGATCGAGCCCGGCCTCGGCCCACTGGCCACGGCGTACGTGCTCATCCTGGTGGTCACCGGCCCGCTCGCCGCCCGGTACACCCAGCCCGCCGTCGAACGGCTGGGCGCCGTGCTCGCCCGGCGCCGGCGTCCCTGGGCCCCCGAGGCGCGGACCTCCGAGGCACGGATCCCCGAGGCGCGGATCCCCGTGCAGGGCACGTCGGCGGACGCCGCGGAGCCCGTGGAGGACGCCGCGGCGCCGCGGGAGGATCCGCTGGACGAGGGTCAGCCGCTCGACGGTCTGTCGCGCTGACCGGGTCCTGAACGGCGCGCGATCGCGCCGACCGCACACCCTGCCCCCGGGCGGGTCACCTCCGGTGGTCCGCCCCGGGGCTTTCCGCGTCCTCGGCGCGTTCGCTGTTCGACGGCACGCCCTCGGTGGCACGCGCACCGCCGCCGCAGTGCTCGCAGGGGCCGGGGCCGGACCGCTCGCGCAGCCGCCCGCACTCGTCGCACACCCGGTCCAGCCAGCAGGCCGGCTCGCCACCCTCGTCCATGCCGCGATTGTGCCCGCAGACCGGGCCCGGATGCGAGTAGACAGTGTCTACCCCGCCTTGGTAGACACTCCCCCATGACCGAACAGGACAACCCCACCGGCCTGCGCGCCCGCCTGGTCGCGGCCGGGGTCGAGCTGCTCACCCTGGAGGGCGTGCACGCGCTCACCCTGCGCGAGATCGCCCGCCAGGCCGGGGTCTCGCACGGCGCCCCCCGCCGCCACTTCGCCACCCACGCCGAACTGCTCGCCGCCATCGCCCGGCACGGCTTCGACGAACTGGCCGGCACCCTCGGACTGCGCGGCGACGGCGCCCGCGAGACGACCGCCGTCCACGGCCCCGCCGAGGCCCGCGCCCGGCTCGAACGGCTCGCCCGCGGCTACCTGGCCTTCGCGGCCGACCGGCCGGGCATGTTCGAGCTGATGTTCCGCCACGACGTCCTCGAAGGCAGCGGCGCCGAGCTGCGGCGCACCTCGCTCCCGCTGTTCGACGCCCTCACCCGCCTGGTCGTCCTGGTCCACCCGCCCACCGGTGACGGCGACCCGTCCCCGACCACCGCCGCGGCGGCGCTCTGGGCCAACCTGCACGGCCTCGCCCAGCTCCGCGCCTGGGGCAGCCTCGCCCTCACCACCGGAACCGACGCCCTGGACCCCGTGCTGCGCGCCACGCTCGACGCCCACCTCGGTCCGGCACCCCGGTGAGCGGGACCGGCGTGGCGAGCGGCCCGGGCGCGGTGAGCGGGGCCGGTGCGCGGCGGCTCACCCTGACCGGAAGCATCCTCGGCGCCGCGATCGTCGCCCTCGACGGGACGGTGCTCACCGTCGCCCAGCCCAGCCTCCAGCGCGACCTGCACGCCTCCCTCGCCGCCGTCCAGTGGACCAGCACCGCCTACCTGGTCACGGTGGCGGCCCTGCTCGTCCTCGCCGGGCGGCTCGGCGACCGCTACGGTCACCGCCGGGTCTTCGCGGTCGGCGTGCTCGGCTTCGGCACCGCCTCGGCCGCCATCGGGCTCGCCCCCGGCATCGGCTGGGTGATCGGACTCCGGGTCCTCCAGGGCGCGGCGGGCGCACTGCTCCAGCCCGCCACCCTGGGGCTGCTGCGCGCCGCCTACCCGGCCGAGCTGCTGGGCCGGGCGATCGCGCTGCGCACCAGCGCGATCGGACTCTCGGCCGCCGCCGGCCCGGTGATCGGCGGCGCTCTGACCACCCAGCTGGGCTGGCGGTCGGTCTTCCTCCTGACCCTCGCACCGGCCGCGGTGGCCGGGGTGGCCGCGCTGCTGGTCCCGCTTCCCGACGCCGACGCCGATGCCGACGCCGATGCCGACGCCGATGCCGACGCCGATGTCGATGTCGATGTCGATGTCGACGACCGTGCGAGCGAGCGCACGGCCGGCCTGGACCTGCCGGGCGCCGCGCTGCTCGGCGGCGCGCTGGCCTGTCTGGTGTTCACCCTGACCGGCCTGCCGGACCGGGGCCCGACACCGGGCAGCGGGCTCGGGCTCGCGGCCTCGGCCGCCCTCGCCGCGGCCTTCGTCCGCCACGAGCGGGGCGCCCGCTCCCCACTGCTGCCGCCGGCCGTCCTGCGGGCTCCGGCGGTGGCGCCGGCCCTCGGTGTGCTGCTCGCCGCCTCGGCCGCGCTGTTCGGCACGCTCTTCCTCGCCACCTACTTCCTGCAGGACGTGCTGGCCCTCGACCCGCTCGCCAGTGCGCTCCGGGCGCTGCCGCTGGCGGTGGCGATGGTGGCCGCCGCGCCCGCGTCGGCACTGCTGACCCGGCGTCACGGGCCGCGCCGCACGGTCGTCGCCGGGATGTGCTCGATCACGGCGGGCGCCCTCGCGGTCGCGGCCCTGCGTCCGAGCACTCCGGCACTCGTGCTCGGTGTGGCGTTCCTGCTGCTGGGCGCCGGCTTCGGGGCGGTGATGGCGACGGCGACGGCCGCGCTGGTGCGCGCCGCCCCGGTCCACGCGGCCGGGGTGGCGGGCGGGTTGCAGCAGACCGCGATGAACATCGGGCCCGCGCTCGGCGTGGCCGCCGCCACCACCCTGACCGCCGGCCGCCCCCTGGTCGACGCCCTCGCCCCGGCCCTCGCCGTACTGGCCGCCACCGCCGCCGGCGGAGCGCTGCTCGCCACCCGGCTCCCGGCGGCACGCGCCGCGTGACCGGCCGGCCGTCGGTCCGTCCGTGGGGTATTGAAACGGCTCGGCCCGACCGCGTTTCCGCGATCGGGCCGAGCCGGGCGACGGGGTCGGGCCTACCGTGAGGGGGCGCGGCTCCCGGCGGGCTGCCGTTCAGTGCGTCGCACCGGCATCAGTTCGTCGGCTGCTCGACGGACGCACCGGCGTCCGGCGCGGGAGCGTCCGTACCGAGGGCGGCCCAGTTGGAGTCCGCCCCGTCGGTCGGCCAGGCCGCGTCGCCCGAGCCGAGCGCGGCCCAGGGGGAGTCCGCGCCATCGGTGGACCACTGCCCACCGGTGCCGAGGGCGGCCCAGTTGGAGTCCGCCCCGTCGGTGGGCCAGGCCGCGTCGCCCGAGCCGAAGGCGGCCCAGTTGGGGTCCGTGTCGGCCGCGGCGGCGGCGCCGACACCGGTCAGGCACAGGATCGTGGCGGCGGCAGCGGCAGCGCAGAGCAGTCGTTTCATGGGAGGTCCTCCTCGGTGGGGTTGGAACTCCGCCAACAGTTCCCACACGATCCGTCAGGGTAACCGCCCATTCGCATGACCACGTCGTACCGGCGGCCCCACCACCGTCCGAGCGGCGGATCGGCGGCGAGTGTCGGCGCCGCGTCAGCGATCAGGAGCCGGCTCCCTCGGGGAAGAGCACGTCGAGCCGGGGTGTCCCGGCCCGTACGGTGGCCGCCGCGGCGCCGGACTCGTCCTCGGGCTCCGCCCATGCCTCCTGGACGGCGTCCAGGGCCGCGTGGAACGCCTCGCAGCCGTCGTCCTCCTGGCCCGTCAGCTCACCGAACGCCTCCTGGGCCACGTAGTCGAGCTCCTCCCATTCCGGCCACTCGTCGTCATGCCACTCCCGCAGGTCCCGCCCCACCAGGGCCCGCACCTCGGCGACGTCGGCGAGGGCGTCCGGATCGGCGAGCACCGCCCGGTACGTCCCTCGCCCCTGGGCCACCAGCCAGAGCGCGAAGTAGTCGAAGCCGTCGTCCGAGCACAGGCCGCCCTCGATCCGGCGCACCGCCCGCCACAGCGCGTCCGTGGCAACCGCCGCGCACGCGGCCTCCAGCCGTGCCTGGAACTCCACCGCCTCCGCGGCCGGCCTGCGCCGCAACCTCCCGCGCAGCCACTCCAGCCGTTCGTGCCGGTCACCAGGCTGACTGCTCAGCTCGTCCATGAGCGCCCAGAAGGTCTTGTCGTCCATGCCGCACAGGATCGCAACCACCACTGACACACCCGAGAGACCCCACGGGGACCGCGACAGCGGATCGACGGCGGATGAGCGACGGATCAGCGGCGGACGAAGAAGGTGGCGGTGTCGTGGTTGCCGAGCCAGCGGAGGGTCAGGCGACAGCGGGACACCGGGCGCCAGTGGGCGGCGAGCTGTGCGAAGAACGCCGGGTCGGCGCACAGGCCACCGGAGCGGTCGCCGAGGTAGAGGACGCCGGGGCCGCGGTAGGCGCGCAGGGCATCGGCGGCCATCGGGTCCCGGTGCGGGGGCCAGAGCAGGGCGAGCACCCGGTCGGGGTGGGCGGCGGCGTCCTCGGCGGCCCGGCCGGGACGGACCTCGGTGTACTGGAAGCGGTCGGTGAACCCGTTGTGTCCGGCGTCGGCCACGGCGTCCGTGGCCAGCACGTCGATGCCGCGGGCGCGCAGCAGCCCCGCCCAGTAGCCGCTCCCCGCGCCGACCTCCAGCAGACCACGGCCGTCGAGGCGGTCGGCGATCCAGTCCACGGCGGTGCGGGAGGCCAGGGCCCAGCTGTAGACCCGGGAGAGCTCCTGCCGCCGGGGCAGCGGCGGGCCGAACCCGGCGGGGAGGTGGTCGAACACATCGATCACCGGCCTCGCCCCGCTGCCGTGGCGCAGCGCCGGGTACCAGAGCAGCGGCACCATCTGCGGGTTGTGCGCGGCGAACTCGACGTCCTGCGCGGGCAGCAGGTCACCGAGTTGACGGAAGGGCCGTGCCCACCCGGGGTGGCGCAGCTCGGGCCGGCCGTCCCAGAGGCGGATCAGCCGCTCGGCCGTCGCGGCGACCATCCGGGCGGTGGGGTCGCCGGGACCGGCGGGACCGTCCGGGTGGTCGCCGGGACCTTCGGGCAGCACCGGCAGCACCGTCGGCACGGTCAGCGTGGTCGGCGCGCTCACGGGCGGTGTCCGGTGGCGGATCAGAGCGCTATGTGGTCCTGGACCGCGAGCCCGTCCAGCCCGTCGCCGACCTGGCCGAGCATGCCGATGTGCGCCTCGACGACGATGCCGGGAGCGGTGGCGGGCTCCTGGACCGCGCTCACGCCGCTCACCACCGCGGCGGCGGCGAGCGCCGCGGTGGCCGCGCCGATCAGGGCGGTGTGACGAGTGCTCAGCTCCATGGCTCCACCTTCGCTTTCGGGAGATCGATCGTGTGCAGCTTAAGCAGCCGCCCTTCGATCGCTCAAGCGAATTTCTGACGCCCGTTCAGCGGCATCGGCGGCGGGCCCGGCGCCGCCCGCGTCCGGCCGGGGGCGGGGCAGCAGGAGGCGGAACAGGGCGAGTTGGACGAGGGCGCCGATCGTCATACCGGCCCAGATCCCGCGGACGCCGAGCGGGCCCGACAGGGCGGCTCCGGAGGCGAGCTGGGCGCCGAGACCGAGCAGGACGGCGAGCACCACCGGCCGGCCGCCGCCGGCCGCCTGGTGCACCCCGCCGAGGGCGACCACCAGCGCGTAGGGCAGCAGGTAGAACCCGGCCATCCGCAGGAAGCCGACCGCGTGACCGGCCACCGCCGGGTCGTCGGCGAACAGCGCCGCGACCGGCACCGCGGCCGCCGCGCAGAGAACGGCGGCGCCCGCGCCGAGGAGGGCGGCCAGCCCGGCGGTGTCGCGGCCGAGCGAGCGCACGGCCGCGGCGGAGCCCGCCCCGGCCAGACGGGCGGCCTCGATGGTGGCGGCCTGCCGGACGGCGTAGAAGGCCATGGTGACGATCAGCAGCACGCGGTAGCCGACCCCGTAGCCGGCCACGGCGGAGACGCCGAACGAGGAGACCAGCGCGAGTTGGACCGTGCCGACGCCCATCCGCGCGGTGAAGTCCAGGCCGAACGACGCACCGGCGGCGGTGATCGCGCGGGCCTCGGCGAGCAGCCCGCCCGCCGGAGCCGGCAGCCGGCGGCGTCGCCGCAGCAGCAGGGTGACCGCGAGGGCGACCGCCCGGGAAAGGGACAGCGCGAGCGCGGCGCCGGTCACGCCGAGCGCGGGGAACGGGCCGGGTCCGAGGATCAGCACCGGGTCCAGGACGAGCAGCAGGGCGTTGGAGAGCAGCGCCGCCCGCATCGGCGTCCGGGTGTCACCGGCGCCCTTGAACAGTTCGTCGGCCACCCGCTGGCCGAAGAAGAGCACGAAGGCCGGGAAGGCCACGGTGAACCAGTCCGCGGCGAGGGTGGCGGCCTCACCGTCCAGGAAGGCCCCCGCGAGCCGTTCGCGGAGCAGGAAACCGGGGACGGCGAGCAGGAGGCTGCCCAGCGCGCAGAGCCGCCAGGCCGCGCCCGCGACCCGCGCGGCCGCGGCCCCGTCCCCGGCCCCGTGGGCCCGCGCGAGTCGCACGGTCGTCCCCGAGGCGACCACCAGGACCAGGCCGAGCAGCAGGTTCTCCACGGTGCCGGCCAGGGTGACGGCGGCGACGGCGGGCCCGCCGAGTCCGGCCACCCAGTAGGTGCCGATGACCGATGCCACCACCCCCGACAGCAGTTCGCCGTAGACCGGTCCCGCCAGCGCGACGAGCCGTGGCAGATGTCCCCGCATGCTTCCTCCCCGTGGTCCCGCGGGCCGCGGCCGTCCCCTATCGGCCTCGAATAGAGATACATCGAATCGATGCACATCGACAAGAGGTACCATGCTGTCCGTGTACGGGGCGCGCGACCGCAGGGCGCGCACGCCGGCTCGGACGGAACGCCACGACGACGGAGAGGCCTCGACCGTGCTGACGCTCGCGATCCTCGGGTTCCTGTACGACGAACCGCTGCACGGCTACCAGCTGAAGTCCCGGGTCACCGGCCTGACCGGCCACGCCCGGCCGGTCAGCGACGGCGCGCTCTACCCCGCCATCACCCGCCTGGAGAAGGCCGGGCTGCTGCGTCGGCGCAGCGAGCCGGGCAGCGGGGCCGTCCCCCGGCAGGTGCTGGAGCTGACCGCCGAGGGGCGGGCCGAGCTGGAGCGCCGGCTGGCCGATCCGGAGGAGGTCGAGATCTCCGACCAGATCCGCTTCTTCACCGTCGCGGCCTTCCTGGACCGGCTGGACGACCCGGCCCGGCAGGCCGCGGTGCTCCGGCGGCGGCTCGCCTTCCTGGAGGCACCGAGCAGCTTCTTCCACGACGCCGACGGCCGGCCGGTCACCGCCGAGCGGGAGCGCGATCCGTTCCGGCGCGGCATGCTGCTGGTCGCCCGGGCCTCCGGAGCGGCCGAGCGGGCGTGGCTGGCCGAGACGATCGCCGCCCTGGAGGGCGACGCGCCGAACGTGTGAACAGCGGCCGGACGCTCCGGCCGAAACCGGTCCCGGCCGGGTGCGGCGTGACTATGATGAGCCGCCATCCACCACGGCCGATCCGTCCGGTACCACGGCACCGCCGCGCGTGACCAGGGCACGGGCCCGCCCCGCGCCCGCCCAAGTCCCGTCCCCAGGGAGACCGCCGTGCCCAGTGCCGAGACCGCCGCCTCCGACCAGCCGGCCGCCCGCCGCCCCGCCGCCCGCCCCGCCACCACCCCGGACACACCCCGTCCGGCGCACCCGGCGGACATTCCCGGCTGGTTCTTCCGGCTCGACCAGGAGGCCTTCCACCACCTGCTCACCGCCCAGAGCACGGCCGGGCTCACCGGCGACATCCTCGAACTCGGCAGCTACCTGGGGCGCAGCGCCGTCCTGCTCGGCGACCACCTGCGGCCGGGCGAGCGGCTGACGGTCTGCGACCTGTTCGACTCCGACGCGGGCGACGCCGACAACGACGCCGAGATGACGATGTCCTACCGGTCCTCGCTGACCAGGCGCGGGTTCGAGGCCAACTACCTGGCGTTCCACCCGGAACTGCCGACGATCGTGCAGGCGCCGGCCTCCGTGCTGGCCGACGGTCGCATCCCGGCCGGCAGCTGCCGCTTCGTCCACGTCGACGCCTCCCACCTCTACGAGCACGTGGCCGGGGACATCGAGGTCGCGCGGCAGGCGCTGGCCCCGGACGGGCTGGTGGCGCTGGACGACTACCGCTCGGAGCACACCCCGGGCGTATCGGCGGCGGTCTGGCAGGCGGTGTTCACCGGTGGGCTGCGACCGGTGCTGCTGACCCCGATGAAGTTCTACGGGACGTGGGGCGATCCGGAGCCGGTCCGCGAGGCCCTGCTCACCCGGGACTGGCGGGCCGAGGGGTTCACCGTCGACGAGGACGCCATCGCGGACCGGCGGGTGCTGCGGCTGAACGTCGCCGCGCGGCCCGCGGTCTCGCACTCGGGCCCGCGCCGGCTGCTGCTCGACCTGCTGCCGCCGGCGGCCACCCGGGCCGTCCGGCGGGGACTGCGAGCGCTGCGGGAGCGGCAAGGGTCCCGTCCGGGCGGGACCGGTGGTCGGCGGGGCCGGTAGCCACTCCCGCACCAGCGGCCGCGCGCCGGTGTTCACGCAGCTGCGCCGGTCCCGCTGCTCGGACGCCCACCGGCGCGCCAGGGGACCGCGGTTAGGGTCGGCCGGTACGCCCGCCGACCCGGCCGGCGGAGCGATCCCGCACCGTGGAGGCCCTGTGGAACCACGACCGCCGTACCCGTCCGACCAGCCGCACGCCCCCGGCCCGCCCGAGGGTCCCCGCCTTCCGGCCGACGAGGACCTGGCCGAGGCGCTGCTGGCGCTCTCGGTGCCGTTCGAGGAGGTGAACGGCCTGCTGGCGGCCCGCACCCGGCTGGTCCGGGACCGGCGACTGCGGGCGCTCTTCGAGGAGACGCTGCACGCCCAGGCGGGCGCCGTGGGAACGCTCGGGGAACCGGCCGGCATCGACCGGGACTGGCCGGCGGGCGTCGCGGACGGCGCGGGCCTCGCGACGCTGCTCTTCACCGCGCTGGCCCCGTACACCCGGGCCCACCACCGCGCGCTCGACGTCCCACCGGAGGTCACCCGGTCGACGCTGGCCGACCTCGGCCGGCAGCTCGTGGTGAGCCGGTGGCGCGGCCACTCCGGGCTGGGCAATCCACGCTGGCTGACGCTGCACTTCCGGGGCGAGCTCTTCCAGCTCGGCCGGCTGCAGTTCCAGCGCCGCCGGCTGACCGGGGCGGACGCCGAGGCGGCGCGGGCGGCGGGGGCCGACGAGTGGACCCTCCAGGTGCACATCCCCGACCACTGCGGCCCGCTCTCCCCCGAGGCGTGCGACCGCGCGCTGGACCGGGCCCGGGCGTTCTTCCCCCGGTACTTCCCGGGCGAGCCGTACCGGAACGCCTGCGTCTTCTCCTGGCTGCTCGACCCGCAGCTCGCCGACTACCTGCCGGACGACTCGAACATCCTGCGCTTCCAGCGGCGGTTCGCCCCGCTGCGGCGGCCGGGCCGACCGCACGTACCCGAGGACACCAATCCGCTGCGGTACGTCTTCGGCGACGTCGATCGGCCGCTGGAGTCGCTCCCCCGGGACACGGTCGTCCAGCGTGCCCTGGTCGACCACCTGCGGGCGGGCGGCCACTGGTACGTGTGCGGCGGCCGGCTCGCGCTCTGAGCGGCCGCCGGCTCCCGATCGGCACCGGTCGGCTCCCGGCCGGCCCCGATCGGGCCCGATCGAGCCCCGGTCGGCTCAGACGTCGAAGGCGGTGGCCGTGGACCGCTCCTCCCAGGCGGCGACGTCCTCCCGGACCTGGTCGAGGTGGGCGAGGACGGCGCTCACCGAGTCCTCCCCGAGCGGCAGCCGCAGCGGGGTCGACTCCGCCTCCAGCGCGGCCAGGATGACCGCCGCCGCCTTGGCCGGGTCGCCGGGCTGCGAGCCGTCCCCGCCGGCCACCATGGCGCGGGTGCCCTCCACCTTCGGGTACACCCCGCTGTCCGCGCTGACCCCGGCCCGGCCGGTCTCGAACAACGAGGTCCGGAAGGCGCCCGGCTCCACGATCAGGACCTTGATGCCGAACTCCCGCACCTCGTCCGCCAGCGCCTCGGACAGGCCCTCCAGTGCGAACTTGGTCCCGCTGTAGGCACCGAAGCCCGCGAACGACAGCTGCCCGCCCACGCTGCTCATCTGCACGATCGCGCCCGAGCGCCGCTCCCGCAGGTGCGGCAGCACCGCCCGGACCAGGGCCGCCGGGCCGAAGAAGTGCAGGTCGAACAGGCGGCGCAGCTCCTCGTCGGTGGTCTCCTCGACGGCGCCGACGTGGGTGCGGCCCGCGTTGTTCACCAGCACGTCGATCCGTCCGTACCGGGCCACGACGCCCCGGACGGCCTCCTCGATCGCGGCCGTGTCGGTGACGTCCAGCCGCAGCGCCGCCACCTGGTCGGGATGCGCGGCCACCAGGTCGTCCAGCGCCTCCGGGTGCCGGGCCGCGCCGACCACCACGTCGCCGGCGGCGACGGCCGCCCGGGTGATCGCCCGCCCGAAGCCGCTGCTCGCACCGGTGACCAGCCATACCTTGTTCACGACATACTCCCCGTTGGATCCGGTGGATCCCGTTGATCGGGCAACTCCTGACACCGATCAGGGTGCCGCCGAATTCCGTTGCCCGTCCAAGATCCGCGGTGATAACCAACGGTTATGACCATGGACGTCCATGCCCGAGACCTCCGCTGCTTCGTCGCCGTCGCCGAGGAACTGCACTTCACCCGTGCCGCCGAACGGCTGTACCTGTCGCAGCCCGCGCTGAGCAAACAGATCCGGACGCTGGAGCGGCGGCTGGGCGCGGAGCTGTTCCGGCGGGACCGGCACGGAGTGGCGCTGACGGCCGCCGGCGGGGCCCTGTTACCGCACGCCCGGCGGGTGCTGGCCGCCTGGGCGGAGGGCGCGGCGGCGGTGGAGGCGGCCAAGGCCGAGCAGCGCAGCACGCTCGTGGTGGGCATGAGCACCGGTCCGGCCCGGGGCGGCCTGCTCCCGGCCGTCCGCTCGCGCTTCGGTGCCGCGCACCCGGAGGCCGCCACCCGGCTGCGCCAGGTGAGTTGGGAGGACCCGACGGCGGGCCTGGCGGACGGCGGCGTGGACGTCGCCTTCGTCTGGCTTCCGCTGCCCGACGAGGAGCGCTTCGGGTGGACGCTGGTCGCCGAGGAGCCCCGGCTGATCGCCCTGCCCGACACGCATCCGCTCGCCGCCCGGGCCGGGATCGACTTCGCGGAGGTGGCCGACGAGCCGTTCCTCGCCCTGCCCGCGAGCGCGGGGCCGCTGCGGGACCACTGGCTGGCCCTGGAGGCCCGCGGCGGCCGGCCGCCGCGCATCGGCGCGGAGATCGCCGGCGTGGAGGAGACCTACGAGGCGCTGATCGCCGGCCTCGGCGTCTGCCTGGTGGCGGCGGGCAACGCCCCGCTGATCACCCTGGGCGGTGTCACCACCCGCCCGGTGAGGGGCGTCGGCGCCTGCCGCTACGTGCTGGCCTGGCGCCGTGAGGACGAGCACCGGCCGCTGGTGCGGGCGTACGCCGACGCGTGCCGGGCCACGGTCGCCGGATAGCGGCGGGGCGGCGGGGCGGCGGGGCGGCGGGCAAATTCATCGCATTTCTCGTACTCATATGACTGCATTCACTCCAACGAGGGAACTTCATTTAAAGATTTGCCCACGGAACATTAAAGAGCGCATAGTGATGGCGTCTCAGTTGGCCCTAGGAATGGCCAACTCATGGCAAAGGACCGTGCGTGTCGCGCACGGGCCCCTGGCAGACGAGGAGATGGCGTTGCGTCACGGGAACCTTCACCACGGCTACGGGCAGCGGCTGCGCGAGCGGATCGCCGCCCCGGGGACGACCCCGCTCATCGGTGTCTACGACATGTACTCCGCCTCCATCGCGGCCGCGCACTACGACGGCATGTTCGTCTCCGGCTTCGGCTTCGCGGCCTCCTACTACGGCCTGCCCGACATCGGCTTCATCGCCTGGCCGGACATGGTCGCCTTCGTCGAGCGACTGCGCGGCGCCTTCCCCCGGCACCACCTGCTGGTCGACATCGACGACGGCTACGTCGACCCCGAGGTGGCCTGCCACGTGGTGCGGCGCCTGGAGCGGATCGGCGCCTCGGGCATCATCCTGGAGGACCAGAAGCGGCCGCGCCGCTGCGGCCACGCCGACGGCAAGCAGGTCCTGCCCCTCGACGAGTACCTGGAGAAGCTGGACCAGGTCCTCGCCGCCCGCACCGACCTCGTCGTGGTGGCCCGCACGGACGCCACCGAGGAGGCCGACATCCTGCGCCGGGCCGAGGCCCTCGCCGCCACCGACGCGGACGTGGTGCTGGTCGACGGCGTGCGCAGCGAGGACTGGATCCGGCGGATCCGCCGGGTGGTGGGCGACAAACCGCTGCTGTTCAACCAGATCGCCGGCGGCAAGTCGCCCCGGCTGTCGCTCTCCGAGCTGGGCACGCTCGGGGTGGACGTCGCCATCTACAGCACGCCCTGCCTGTTCGCCGCCCACCAGGCGATGGACGAGGCGCTCGCCGGGCTCAAGGTGGCGGACGGGCGGCTGCCGGCCGCCGCCGGGCAGCGGCGGGAGATCGGTGTGCGCGAGTCCACCGAACTGCTGGAACGGAACATCCCGCGCCCGTCCGCCCGTGAAGAGGTGGGCGTGTGACGCTCCGGAGGCCCGACTCCCCCGGGCTCGCCATGACGACCGGGCTGGCCACGGCGACCGGGCTGGCCGGAGCCTGGGCCTGGGCGGTCATCGGCTGCGTCCTCGCACCGGAGGCGTCCGCCGAGCGCAGCCTCGTCACGGTGATCGACAACTCCCGGGCGGACTCGATCATCGAGATCGACCGAACGGCCGACCTTCAGATCGGGCGCGGCTCGGCCGGCAGCGACCACGACGGCTCCACCGCCGTGGCGACCGGTCTGCTGGGCACCGCCCTGGCGCTCCCGGAGACGGACGAAGAGAGCGGGGAATGACCACGGCCCGTCAGCACCGGGCACCGCCCGCGGCGCAGGCCCGGGGCCGCCCGGCCGTGAGCGGTGAACGACGCCGCCGGTGGTGGCGCGCGCTCGACCCGTACGTCGCGGCGCTGGCCGGGGCGGTGGCGCTGGCCGCGCTGCTGCCCGCCACCGGACGGGCGGCGCGGGGCGCCGAACTGGCCTGCGGCCTCGCGGTGGCGCTGCTCTTCTTCCTGTACGGCGCCCGGCTCTCCGCCCGTGAGACGGTCGCCGGGCTGCGCCACCTGCGACTGCACGGGCTCGTGCTGGCCTGCACCTTCGTCCTGTTCCCGGCGTTGGGAGCGGCCGTGACGGTGCTCGTACCGGGCGCACTCACCGAGCACCTGCGGGCGGGTGTGCTGTTCCTCTGCGTGGTCCCGTCCACGGTGCAGTCCTCGGTGGCGCTCACCGGCGCCGCACGCGGGAACGTACCGGCGGCGATCTGCGCCGGCACCTACTCCAGTCTGGTCGGCCTGGTGCTGACGCCGCTGCTCGCGGCCTGGTTGCTGGGGGCCCACGCGGCGCTGTCGGCCGACGGCCTGCTGCGGATCTGCGCCCAGTTGCTCGCACCCTTCCTGCTCGGGCAGCTGCTACGGCCGTGGATCGGCGGCTTCCTGGGCCGGTACCGCCGGCTGCTCGCCCCGGTCGACCGGGGTTCGATCCTGCTGGTCGTCTACACCGCGTTCAGCGGCGCAGTGGCACAGGGCGTCTGGTCGACCGTCACGCCGTCCGCCCTGCTCGGCCTGGGGGCGGTCCTGCTGGTCCTGTTCGCGGTCGTGCTGGCCGGCGTCCGGCTCGGCGCGCGTCTGCTGGGCCTCGACCGGGCCTCCGGGATCGCGGCGGTGCTCTGCGGGTCGCAGAAGAGCCTGGCCGGCGGTCTGCCGATGGCCACCGTCCTCTTCGGCCCGCAGGCCGGGCTCCTGGTCCTGCCGCTGATGACGTACCACCAACTCCAGCTCGTGGCGGGCGCCCTGCTCGCCGCCCGCTGGGCCCGGGCACCGGACAACGACGAACCGGCCGGCGAGGAGTCACCCCCTCCCACTCGTGCCTCTCCCGAAGCCGCCTGACACCCCCGGGCGACGCGGGCGAGCTCCTCCTGGCCCGCCCCGCCCAACCCGGCCGATTTCGACACTCCCAACCCCGCCCCAGAACAGTCCTGTGCTGTGATTGGCACCAGATTGCGGGCTGAACACCGCTAGCGTCAGACCCATGATCGTATGGCTCAACGGAACCCACGGTGCAGGCAAGACGACCACCAGCGCCCTCGTACAGCAGTTGATCCCGGATTCACGGGTGTTCGACGCGGAGAAGGTCGGCGAGACGCTCATGGACATCACACCGGGGCTGCCCAGGACGGACAACTTCCAGCACTGGCCGCCGTGGCGGCCGCTCGTCGTCGAGACCGCCCGCCGCGTACTCGACTACACCGGTGGGACTCTGGTGATGCCGATGACTGTCCTGGTCGAGCAGTACTGGCGCGAGATCAGCGGGGGCCTCGCCCAACACGCCATTCCGGTGCGGCACTTCGTCCTCCACGCCGACCAGGAGACCCTCCGCGCGCGCATCGCGGGGGACACTGTGGTCGGCCCCGACTCATGGTTCCGCCTCCAGCACCTTGAGCCCTACGCCGAGGCGGCCCGTACCTGGCTGCACGACGAGGCCGAGGTCGTCGACACCACGCACCTCACGCCCGCTCAGGCCGCGCTGCAGATCGTGGAGGCCATCAACGGCTGAGGCTTGATCACGGCCCCACGAGCGGCCCTCTTCCACCCGATGTCCGTATCGGCGTCGGCGGCCGATCGATCGGAGGGACAGGAGGCAAGAGGGGTTGACGAGGCCGAAACGGGTGGGGACCTCGGGCCGCGCTGGCGGCGCGAGGTCCCCGGGGTGGAGCGGGGGGTACGAGGGTCAGCCGCGCGGGGCGGCGTCCAGGGCGCGGGCGTCGGCGGCGATCAGACGGGCACGGTCGGCGGGGATGGTGCGGCCGGCCTGGTTGTCGGCCCAGTGGGCGAGCGGCTGGTACTGGCCCTGGCCGAGCATCACCGTGAGGGTGGCGACGGCGTTGCGCTCGGCGCCGGAGGTGAGCACCAGCGAGGCCAGGCCGGTCGGCGTGGCTGCGACGGTGAACTCGGTGCTCGTCTCGGCGCGGCCGCCGGGGCCGGTGGCCTCGGCCCGCAGGGTGTGCTTGCCGAGCGTGAGCGCGGTGGTGTCCAGCGGCGAACCGGCCGGCAGCTCCTTGCCGTCCAGGGTGAGCCGGACGGTGTCCGCGCCGCTCGCCTGCACGGCGGTCACCGGCTGCTGGGCGCGGTCCAGGGTCGCGCCGGAGGCCGGCGAGGTGATCGCCACGGTGGGTGCGGCCGGCGGGGTGGTGACGGTCCCGCCCTGGAGCCAGGCGGAGTTCCAGCCGGCCAGCTCGGCCGGGCGGTTGGTGATGATGCCGTCGACGCCGGCGGCCTCCAGGGCCTTCCAGCGGGCGGCCGAGTCGACGGTCCAGACATTGACCGCGACACCGGCCGCGTGCAGGTCCTTCACCACGCCGGGGCGAGAGGCGAGGGCGCCGTCGGCCGGGTTGTAGGCGGACAGGCCGAGCTCCTTGGAGATGGCCACCGGGTCGGCGTCCAGGTCGCCGCGCAGCAGGCCGAGGGGCAGCTCGGGGGCCAGCTCGCGGGTGTAGCGCAGGGCGTCGACCTCGAAGCTCTGCACGAAGACCCGACCGGTCATGCCGTGGTCGCGGACCTCCTTGACGATCCGGGCGACCTCGTCACGGGTGTGCGCGCCCTTGATCTCCAGCAGCAGGTTGCCGCCGCGGGTGCGCAGGTCCTCCAGCTGGGCGGCCAGGCTCGGCACCCGGGCACCCGCGTAGGTCGGGCCGAACCAGGAGCCGGCGTCCAGCGCGTCCAGCTGGGCGGCCGTCAGGTCGCGGATGCGGCCCTTGCCGTTGGTGGTGCGGTTCACCGTGTCGTCGTGCAGCACGTAGGGGACGCCGTCCTTGCTGGGCTGGACGTCGTTCTCGATCCACTCGGCACCGCCGCGCCGGGCGACCTCGTCCGAGTCCAGGGTGTTCTCCGGGGCGGCGGAGGAGGCGCCGCGGTGGGCGAACACGGTGAGCGGCGAGCCGGCGGGGCGCAGCCAGCCACCGGGGGCGAGCGCGGTCACCTTGAGGTCGTCGAAGGAGACCTTCGAGCCGTTGACCACCAGCGCCTGGCCGCCGTCGGCGGTGCGGGCGACCTGGGTGGTGCGCATCACCTCCTTGCCGTCGAAGATCCAGCGGGCGGTGGTGCCGTGCACCTCGACGGCGATCCGCACGTCACGGCCGGTGCCGGCGGCGGTCGGGGCGGAGCCGGTGTTGGTGACGTTCCAGCTGTTGGCGGGGGTGCGCTGGGCGAACTCCAGGCCGTTGCTCGCGGTGGTGCCGGAGCGCATGGTGGCGATCGACCACGGGGTGGCGCCGCTCGCGGGGACGTCCAGGCCGAAGGCGGTCCAGCGGGCGGCGTCCTGGGCGCTCTCGAAGCGGGCGGTCGCCTCGATGCGGAAGTCGTCGAGGTGGCGGCCGAAGGTGATCCGGCTCTGCTGACCGGAGTTGGCGGAGGTGCCGACCAGCCGGCCGTTCTCCATCTTCCAGTCGCCCTCGACGGCGTTCCAGCCGGCGGGGAGGGCCGGGCCGGCGAAGTGCTCGTCGACGACGACCTCGCCGGCGGCCGGGGCGGCGGGCGCCACGGCGGGGGCGGCGGGCTCGGCGGAGGCGGCACTCGGGGAGGTCAGCGCGACGGTGGTGAGGCTCAGTGCGGAGGCGACGGCGGCGGCCAGCAGACCGGTTCGGCGTGCACGGTGGGGGCGGTGACTCTGTGTCATGGGCGGCACGCTAGGGACGGCGACCGAACCGGAAGCCACCACTCCGAAAACCGTTCGTGACCATTGCGCGTGCGGTTGGCGGCGGTGGCGGAATCCTTGCCGTCCATGGCCGGTTCGCTTCCGCACGATGCGCAGGCGATCCTTGCGGCGGCCCTTGCGGCGGTCCGGTGGCGGCAGCGCCCGGCGGACCTGCGACGTTGCGCTCCGTGCAACACGCCGGGCGGGACAAACCGACGGCCGACGCCGCACCGGACCGGACCGGACCGGGCGGGCGACGTCCGCGGTCGGCGCCCGGCCCCGTCAGCCGGACAGCTTCCTCAACAGCTCGACGGCGAGCGGGGCCGCGGACGCCGGGTTCTGACCGGTGACCAGGTTGCGGTCGACCACCACCTTCGGCGCCCAGGGCTCCCCGACCTGCACGTCGGCACCGGCCTCGGCGAGGCGGTCGGCCAGCAGCCACTTCGCCTTGTCGGCGAAGCCGGCCTGCGCCTCCTCCTCATTGCTGAACGCCGAGACCCGGTAGCCCTTGAACGCGTTGCCGCCGTCCTCCTCGACCGCGGCCAGCATCGCGGCCGGCCCGTGGCAGACGACGCCGAGCGGCCTGCCGGACCTCAGCGCGCGGACCAGCAGCCGGCCGGAGTCGGCGTCGACCGCCAGGTCCTCCATCGGACCGTGGCCGCCCGGGTAGTAGACGGCGTCGTAGTCGTCCGGCCGGACGTCCGCCAGCCCGGTCGGGCGCTTGAACTCCTCGGCCCCGGCGAGCACCTCCGCGACCCTTCGCGCGCCCTCCTCCCCGCCGTTGACGTCCGGGGCGAGGCTGGCGGCGTCGACGGTCGGCACCACGCCGCCCGGCGTGGCCACGGTGACGGAGCACCCGGCGGCCTTGAACTCCTCGTACGGCGCGGCGGCCTCCTCGGCCCAGTAGCCGGTCGGGTGCCGGGTGCCGTCGGCCAGCGTCCAGTGGTCGGCGCCGGTCATCACGAAAAGGATCTTCTTCGACATGGTGGGGTCTCCGGATCGTCGGCCGGTCGTACTCGACTCGCTCGTGCCCTCGACGGTAGGGCCGCCCCGAGGTCCGCACCATTCGGAGAGCCCTTCGGGTCAACCCCTGGCCCGCCGGCAGCGGGGGCCGGCCAGCGGGCCGCGGGCGGCGAAGGTCCAGCGATTGGCGGCGAGGGCGTCATCGGGCTCGGGGCGGGGACCGCGGCCGTAGTGACGGGTGAAGTCGAAGGGCGTGCGGGTGACGGTGGACCAGCCCCGGGCGGTCAGGTCCGCGGCGGTGTCGGGCCGGGGCTCGTCGTCGAACAGCGCGAGCAGGTCGATGCCGAGGCGGTCACGGGCCGCGAGGTACACGGGGTTGCGGCGCACGACGGAGGACTCCAGGCCGAGCTTCACCTCATAGGCCAGACTGCTCCCGGCGGCGCTCAGCCGGTCGACGGTGGCGACCAGTCGCCGCTCCGCCGCCGCGGGCAGGTAGAGCAGCAGGCCCTCGGCCAGCCAGGCGCTCGGCTCGCCGGGGCGGAAGCCGGCGGCGGTCAGCGCGCCGGCCCAGTCGACCCGCAGGTCACAGGCCACCGGCACCCGCCGCGCGGCCGGCCGCGCGCCGATCCGGTCCAGGACCTGCTGTTTGAAGGCGAGCACCCGGGCCCGGTCGAGCTCGAAGACGGTCGTGCCGGACGGCCAGTCCAGGCGGTGGGCGCGGGCGTCCAGCCCGGCACCGAGCAGCACCACCTGCCGGGCCCCGAGCCGGGCGGCCCGCAGCAGGTGGTCGTCCAGGGTCCTGGTCCGCAGCGCGAAGTAGCCGCCGAGCCGCCCCCAGAGCGGATCCTCCGCGCCGTCCCCGCCGTCCCCACCGCCCGGGACGTCCCGGGGGTGGACCGGCCAGTGCGCGGAGGCGCGGGCGGCGCGGACGAAGTGCTCGGCGAGCGGGTCCCGGGCGAGCGCTCCGGGGCGGTGGCTCTCGATCGCCCGGGCTGCGGCGACCATCAGCGCGGTCCGTCCGACGCCCCCGTCCACGCCGGTGGCGGCACCGGCGGCGACTCCGGTGGCGGCACCGACCGAGGTCGTGACGGCGCTGGTGCCGGGGGCGGCCGCGGCGGTGGTCATGGTCTCTCCAGGTGCTCGGGAAGCCGCGTCCAGACGGCGGGTCGGTCGTGGGTGGTGACGCGGGCGCCGTAGACGCGGCTCATGAAGCGCAGCACGTCCTCGTCGGGGTGGTGCAGCGCGGCCGTGCAGTCACGGAGCACCGTCACGTGGAAGCCCTTCTGGAAGGCGGTGCGCGCGGTGCTGTCCACGCAGACGTCGGCGAAGACGCCCGCGAACACCAGGTGCCCGATCCCCCGGCCGGTGAGGTACGGGCCGAAGCCCTCCGTGAGGAAGGCGTCGAAGGTGGCGTGCTTGGTGAACACCTCCTCGCCGGGCTCCGGCGCGACGCCGTGGAACTCGGCGCCCCAGCTCCCTTCGAGGCACTTGGGGCGCTTGCCCAGGACGGCGTCCCGGTGGCGCCAGGCGACGCCCTGGTGCACCGGGTCGCCGAGGAAGCGGACGAAGACCACCTCGGTACCGTGTGCGCGGGCCGTCCGCACGGCCCGGGCCGTGTTGGCGGCGACGGTGGCGAGCCGCTGCGGATCCCCGGGATAGCGGGCGGCGGCGACGGGGCCGGCGCAGAAGTCGTTCTGCAGGTCGATCACGATCAGCGCGGTCCGCTGCGCAGCGGCACTCACGAACGGTCCGCGAGCGTGCCGACGGGCAGCGTGGCGCCGGGCAGCGGGCCGGAGGAACGGGCGGCGCCGACCGACGGCGGACCTACCGGCGACGGACCGGCGGACGCCCGCGCCGTCAGGGCGTCGAGCACCGCGTCGACCACCGCCGTGGTGGAGTGCCGGCCGCCGAGGTCGGGGGTGCGTATGCCCTGTTCCTCGGCGACGGCCAGGGCACGCTCGACGGTGGCCACGGCTCCCGGGCAGCCCGCGTGCCGCTCCGCGACGACCGCGGCGGCACGCAGGGTCGCGACCGGATTGACGGTGTCCTTGCCCGTGAGGTCGTCCGCGGAGCCGTGCACGGTCTGGTACTCCACCAGCTCCGCCAGCTCCGGGTGGAGGTGGACGTTCTCCGTGCAGCGGCTCTCCTGCCGCGCACCGCCGAACCGGTCGAGCAGGACGACGTGCATGATGTCGGCCCACTCGTTGCCCGCCAGGATGACCGTACGGTCGCCGAGGCCGTGCGTGATCAGGTTGCGGTTGACCGTGTCGGGCTGGAACAGCCGCACCTCCACGCCGAGGCCCCGCCCGAGCTCTTCCACCCAGTCGTCCAGGGCACCGTCCAGCAGATGGAACTTGTAGGCCATCACCACCCGGGCGGGCCCGCGGTCGGGCCACTGCCGCCAGGCGCGCCGGACCGCGTAGTCGAGCACCTTGCCGGTGATCTCCCGGCTGAACTCCATGGTGCGGGTGACCACGCCCGGGGCGTGCCGGTTCTCCCCGGTGTAGAAGCCCTGGGCCTCGTCCCGGACCAGCAGCAGCGAGGCGTCCCCGGCGGCGATCGGCTCGACCTTGACGGCCTGCAGACGCTGGCGGACCAGGTAGAGCGACTGGGCGTTGACGGCCGTCCGGAAGACGGCCGTCGTGCCCGCCCGCGCCAGCTCGCGGCAGAACCGCTCGTAGTGACCGGCGTCCTCCTCGGTGAGCCGGCGGATCCGCTCGGTGTCGCCCACCTCCTGACGGAGCGAGACGTAGGAGTGGTAGGTCCGCGGGGACCGGACGATCTCTATCCCGGCGCCGTGCGGGGCCACGATCCGGTGCAGGGCCCGTTCGAAGACGGCGGCGAGCTCCACGCCCGTTCCCCGGCCCACGGCGAGTCCGACTGCTGGTTTCACACTGCTCCTCGGCTGGTCGTCGACTGGTCCGGTACGGGCGGGATGCCGGCGCCGGACTGATCAGGTGGTCGGGCTGCCCACCAGGCGGTCGCCCGGAATCCCGGCCTTGTCCGGGGCGTAGTAGTCGCGGATGCCCTCCGCCCAGGTGGCCACCGGGATCCGGTCGTCGGCGGTCGGTCCGAAGGCGTCGAAGAGGGCGTCGATGTTGGCGTGTCCGAAGCCGATAGCGATCATCAGCGCCACGAACCGTGGGCGTTCGACCAGGCCGTCGCCGTCCGGGTCGCCGAGCGCGGCCAGGGCGTCGGCGAACTGTGCGATCGTCGGACCGAAGCGCTCGGGCGACAGCACGAAGGCGCGGAACTCCTCCCGGGTCACCACGCCGTCCCCGTTGGCGTCCAGCTCCGTCTCCAGGACCACCCAGTAGCGCCGGAAGGCGGCCCGGATGGCCTCCTTGGCTGTCTCGTCCGAGTCGGCGGCGGCTTCGACCACGCGCCTGGACATCAGATCGAAGTCGCCGATGTCGATCACGCCGTTGCGATTGGCGTCGAACAGTTCGAAGACGAGCTCGACCCGCTGGGTGGCCTCGTTCCGCATGTGCCGCTCCTTCTCTCCGTACGTCGGGGGCTCGGTGCCCGATCGGTCCCCACTATCGGCGAGCGGTGGCGGTGCGGACGGGCCGTCGCCGTCCGCTTCACCTGATGGAGTGAAGCGCTCCGGCTCGGCCGACGGTCGGTGCGACGCCGGGCCGTCCCGGGTGCCCGGGTCAGCGGACGTAGTACGGGCGGTGGTGCGCGGCGACCGGGGCGGACTGGTACGTCCACACGCCGGCGGCGGGTGCCTCGCCGACCAGGCGGGCGAGGTCGGCGGCGGCCTCCCGGCTGCGGTCCCCCGGTTCCGCCCCCGGCTCCGGCTCCGACCCCGGACCCGGCCGCTGCCGCCCGGGGGTGAGCCGGATCCGGTCGGCGGTGCGGGCGTCGAGCGGGTGGAAGCGGTAGGGCTGGTGGACAGTCAGCGGACCGGCGAGCAGCCGCCCGGCGGAGTCGGTGCCGTAACCGGTGACGGGGGTGTTGACCACCGGCTCGCCGTCGAGACCGGCGAGGTCCGCCTCGACCGCGAAGAGCTCCTCCTCGTACCGCCGCAGGCCCTCCGGTCCGAGGCCGGCGCGGTGGCAGACGAAGGACCAGCGGTCGTGCACGGCGGCCGCGTTGAGCGAGGGCAGGACGGCGGTGAACCACCCGGGGTGCTTGGGTTCGGCGTAGAGGCGGGTGCCCGCGTCGATCGCGAGCGGGTTGTCGCAGAGCACGTGGAGGCGGGCGATGCCGAGCAGCCTGGTCTGGTCGTGGCCACGGGCGTACTGACCGTAGTCGACGGCCGGGAGCCGGTCGACGGCGGACGCCGGATGGGCGATGACGTTGATCTCCACCTCCTCGGTGATCCCGCCGCCGGTCGGGTACTGGGCGAAGTACAGCTGGTAGTTGAGCGAGACGCAGGCCCGGCCGCCGAAGTCGGCGGCGGCCAGCGCGGGATGCCGCTCGGCGAGCAGGGCCCGCACCGGTCCGGGCTCGACCAGGAAGTCCACGCCGATGTTGTGCAGCGCGCCGTAGTGGAAGGGCAGGTAGTACGGCTCCGGCACGGGCGGCAGCGGCAGACCGGTCATGAGGGCTCCCTGGACGGCGTCGGGGACGAGGTCGGTGACGAAGGGGATGCAGGGGACGCAGGGGACGGCGAGGACGGGGACGGGGACGGGGACGGAAGCGGAGCGGCGACGGCGGCCGGCCGCCGCAGCGCCGTCAGCTCCCGGTGCATGCGGTCGGCGCTGCGCAGGGCCAGCGCGGCCATGGTGAGCGAGGGGTTGGAGGTGCCGAGGGAGGGCATCGAGCCGCAGCCGACGGCGTACAGGTTGGAGTGGTCCCAACAGCGCTGCCACGCGTCGACCACGGAGGTGCCGGGCGCGTCGCCCATCACATGGGTGCCGCCGGCGTGCCCCGCGCCCCGGTAGCCGTGGACCCGGCCGCGGTGTTCGAGGCGCCCGGGCCAGCCGGGGCCGGCGTCGTAGCGGGTGTGGTCCTCGGCGCCGAGCAGGGCGAACAGCTGGTCGGAGACCGCCCGGGCGGAGTCCATGCCCTGCCGGACGTAGCCGGAGAGGTCGTAGCGCAGGGCGGGTCTCGGCAGTCCGAGCCGGTCGCGGCGGCCGTGGTCGAGGGTGACCCGGTTGGCCGGGTCGGCGGGCTGCTCCAGTTCGAACTGGAGCGAGAACTGGCGGCCGAGGCGGTCGCCGAGACGATCGCGGAGTTCCTTGCCACGCAGCCCGGCGCGCAGCAGGTCCGCGGTCTCGACCCCGGGCGGCCGGCCGGCCCAGGACCAGCCCCAGTTGCCGATCTCGATCCGGAAGGGTGCCCGGCGGGCCCGGGCGGCGCCGAACCGGAAGGCCTCCAGGCCGCTGGTGGAGCCCGGCCCCCGGTAGGGACCGGTCGGCTGCGGCAGCAGGCCCCAGGTGAGCAGCACCGGGTGGTCCATCAGGTTGCGGCCGACCTGGTCGCTGCGGTTGGCGAGACCGGACAGCAGCAGCAGCCGGGCGTTCTCGATCGCGTGGGCGGCGAGCACGACCAGCTCGGCGCGGACCCGGTGGGTGGCGCCCTCGGCGTGGTACTCGACGCCGGTGGCGCGGCCGGTGCCGTCGACCAGGACCCGGCTCACCACGGCGTCGGTGCGCAGCCGGACGCCGGGTGCCCAGCGGGCCTGGGTCCGCAGCGGGGTGTACTTGGCGCCGGTGGGGCAGACCGGGACGCAGGCGGCGGCGCCCTGGCAGAGCGGGCCCTCCGGGTGGTCGGGGTGATCGACGCGGTCCGCGTCCCGGGTGGGCCGGTGGACGCCGTCCGCGTCGCGCGTCGGCCGGGCGTTGCGGGCGTGCGGGGTGGTGCTGACGGTGAGCCGGGTCTCCCCGTCCGCCGCCGGGTCCCGGGCGGTCCGGCCGTCGAGGGCGCGGGCGGCGAGCCGGTCGAGGTGGCTGGCCGGGACGGGGCGCATCGGGAAGGCGTAGTCGTCGGGGATGGGCAGGCCGACGGCGCGGCGTTGCTGCGCGGCGTCGGCGGCGACGCCGAGTTCCCGCTCGGCCTGGCGGTAGTACGGTTCGAGGTCCGGATAGCCGATCGGCCAGTTGCGGCCGTGGCCGAGGTCGGCGGTGCGGAAGTCCTCGGGGTGCATGCGCGGGGCGAGGCCGGTCCAGAGCAGCCCGGTGCCGCCGTTGGCCCGCAGGTAGCCGCTGGCGTAGGGCAGCGGGCCGTGCTGGACGAGGTGTCCGGTGGCGGTGAACCCGCCGTCGGGCAGGCCGGTCAGGTCGTCGACGTCCGGGGAGGGGGCGTCGGCGCTGCGCGGGTAGGGCGAGGTGGGGGTGCCGCCGCCGGCGGCCCGGTGGGCGGTGCCGGTCACGGCGGGGCCTGGGACGGCGTGACCGGCTTCCAGGACGAGCACCCGGTGACCGTGTCCGCCGAGGCGGTGGGCGACCAGCGAGCCGGCGAAGCCGGCGCCGACCACGACGACGTCCCAGGGGCGGTCGCCGTCGACGGGGTCGTTGCCGTCGGCGTGGCGGTTGCCGTCGGCGTGGCGGTCCGACGTCGGGCGGCTCACCGGTCGCCGCCGTCGTGCGGGACCCGGGCCCAGCTGCCGTGGCCGGGGGCGGCGCTGCCGGGGGCGGCGCCGTGGAAGGTGCGCCACATCAGGCCCCGGTCGTGGGCTCGGGGTGACGAGGGCGGCTCGTCCGGCCAGGCGCCGACGTACCAGAGGTGGAGCAGGGCGTGCTCGTCGCGGACGTGGTGGGCGAGCAGGGTGCGGTGGTGCTCGTGCGCCATCCCGGTGTCGCGCAGCTCGGTCTCCTCGAAGCCGGTCAGATCGGCGGAGAGGCGCAGGAAGGCGTCGAAGTCGGCGAGGCCCGGGAGGCTGTCCGCAGCGGGCACGCGGACCTCGCCGGCCGCGTCGGACCGGTAGTCGTGGTCGTGGTCGTCGATCGCTGGCAAACCGGCACCTCCGTGGTGAGCACGCCCCGAACATGACAGCCGATCGGCGGGAACCCGATCGCGTTGGGAGCGATGCTGCCCCGCCGACCGCCTCCCGAGGTGTTCCGACCGCAATCGTTCGAACCTGCCGGTCTTCTGTCCGCCACCTCGTTGAATGGCCACCAAGCGCTTGTCGGATCAGATGTCGAAATGATCGGAGCGGACCGCCCGGCGCGCACTCCGCCGGATGGAGCAGCGCAGCGCGCGGACAGCGCGGCGGGGCTGCGATCTTCGGAGCACGCGCGGCCTCGTCGCGCCGTCCGCCCGGTGCCGAGACCTGGAGGCCCCCGATGTGGCAGGCTCCCCCCGAAGCCGTCCGCTACCCGCCGGAGTGGCTGCCCCCGCTCGACCTGCCCGCCCCCGGACCGCAGAACCGGCTGACCGTGCTGCTGCGGCTCCTGCTGCTGATCCCGCAGTTCATCGTGGTCTGGGCGCTGTCGGTGGTGGCCTTCTTCGTCACGGTCGTCGGCTGGTTCGGCGCACTGGTCCTGGGCCGCCTGCCCGGCTTCGCCGCCGACTACCTGTCGGCGTACCTGCCGTACGAGACCCGGGTGACGTCCTACCTCCTGCTGACCCACGACCGCTATCCGCCCTTCGCCTTCCGCGCTCCGGACCACCCCGTCCGGGTCGAGCTGCGGCCGGGCGAGCTCAACCGGCTCGCGGTGTTCTTCCGGCTGGTCCTGGTCATTCCGGCGGCCGTCGTGCAGGGGCTGCTGTTCGCCGGCTGGTGGGTGGTCGGCTGGATCAGCTGGCTGGTGGTGCTGATCCTCGGGCGGATGCCGCAGCCGCTGTTCGAGGCGACGGCGGCGGTGCTGCGCTACCGCATGCGGTACCTGGCCTATCTGATGATGCTGACCCCGGCCTACCCGAAGCAGCTCTTCGGCGACGAGCCCGGCTCGGAGCCGGGCGGCCCGGTGTCGGCGACCCGGCCGCTGGTGCTCAGCGGTGCGGGCCGAGGGCTGCTGGTGGCCTTCCTGCTGCTCGGCCTGTTGTCCAGCGCGACCGGCTCGATCACCGCGAGCGTCAACGACGACGACCAGGAGGTCAAGGAGGTCACCGGGCCGCTGCTGCCGGGCCCGCCGGCCGGCTGACGAACGGGTCCGGCGCGGGCACGGCCGGCGCGGACGGGTGGCGGCGCCGCCAGAACGGCCGGGCGGGCCAGCGCCGTTCGAGGCCGTAGTGGGCGGCGTGGTTGCGGCGGTAGGCGATGACCACGCCGGTGACGGCGGTCGCGTAGCGGTCGAGCGCGTACGGGTCGCCGGCCAGCGCGGCGTCCACCGCGAGACCGGCGGCGCGGCCGGTCCACAGTGCGGTGAGGATGCCCTGGGAGGACAGCGGGTCGAAGGCCGCGGCGGCGTCCCCGGCGGCGGTCCAGCCCTCGCCGTGCACGCGGTCGAGGCGGGCGGTGTGCGCCGGGGCACGGACGGGCGCGGCGAGCGAGGCGGACGAGGCGGACGAGCGGGACGAGGCACACGACGGGAACCGGTGCCCGGCGGCCCGGGCGGCGGTGGGGCCCGTGACGGCGAGCCGGTGCCGGAACGCCTCCGCCCCGCCCCGCGCGGCCGGCAGGTCGCCATCGGTGAAGAAGGCGAGCAGCAGCCGACCGCCCGGCAGCGGCGCGCTGTACCACCAGCCGTCGGGCCCGGCCTCGACGAGCGTGGTGCTGTCCGTGGCGACGCCGTCCCCGGGCCCGAGCACCAGGTGCAGCGCGACCAGCCGGTCGCCGACGAGCCGGCGGGCACCGTGGGTGGTGGCGACGGCGGCCCGGCGCCCGGTGGCGTCGACGAGCCAGCGGCAGCGCACCACCGCGCCGGGCCCCGCGCCGCCGTGCAGGGCGAGCGTCCAGGTGCCGTCGGGATGCCGCCGCACGGGGCGGGCCGTGGCCGTGCGGACCTCCGCCCCCGCGCTCGCGGCGGCCTCGCGCAGCCGCCGGTCGAACAGCGGCCGGTCGAGGTGCCAGCCGGGCCCGTGGGGGTCGCGGATGCTGTCCACCGAGGCCGGCGCCGCCGATCCCCACACCGAGCGGTTGCCGTAGCAGGGCAGGTGCCCGTCGCCGGGGACGGTGCCGGCGGCGCCGAGGTCGCGCAGCAGCATCCGGGCGGCGGCGGGCAGCGCCTCCCCGATCGCCGGCGGTCCGCCGGGGGCGTCGGCGAGCAGGACGCCGCGCCCCCGGCCGGCCAGCGCGAGGGCGGCGGCCGCACCGGCCGGACCGCCGCCCACCACGACCACGTCGTACGACGGCGTCACGAGCCGCCCTCGGCGGGCCGCCCGGCGTCCACGCCGAAGGGGTCGACCTTGTCGAAGTAGCCGATGACGACCTCCTCGCCGGACAGGCCGGTGTGTTCCAGGACCACGCTCGCCGTCTGCGCGGTGAAGGCGTCCTCGCCGACGACCGCGGCGGGGACGTGGACGGCGACCAGGTTGCGGTTGTCGGAGACGCCCGTGAGGTCGAAGCCGGGCACCGACTCGACCAGGATCCGGTCCGGGAAGCGGCCGTCGCCCACGGTGTAGGCGCGGACCTCGACGATGCCGAACTTGTACCACTCGGCCGCGGCCTGCATGAGCTGCTGGTCGTGATCGCCCTTCAGGCCGCGCAGCCAGGAGGCCCGGTGCGCGAACGCGGCCTCGCGGCCGTCCTCCTCGGTCGGGGTGGTCTCCTTGTTGACGATCCGGAAGTCGCTCTCCTTCAGGACGTGGTTGGGCACCCGCGCGGGCCAGAAGGTCGGCAGGTAGGGGTCGTAACGCGGGCCGAGGTTGGCGATGGACTCGTAGCCCGAGCGGCAACTGGCGGTGTCGGACTGCCAGGGCACCGCCATCCAGCGGGTCAGGTCACCCGGCCCGGACTGGTGCAGCGGACCGTCGGGGCCGAGCGCCCGGGCCTGGCTGAGCCTCTCGCCGTAGTCCGGTTCGACGGTGCCCGCGGGGCGTGGGCGGATCCGCAGCGGGTCGCTGTACAGGGTCGCGTGGCGGATCGGCCAGGTGACCTCGCAGCCGGGGTGGAAGGCGTCGGCGAGGCAGAAGTCGAGGGCGGCGCGGTCCAGCAGGCCGGGCTGGTCGGCGACCGGCGCGCTCTCCAGGTCGGTCGGGAAACCCGGCCAGGGGGTGGTCTCGAACTCGCCCTTCATCCAGGCGAGCAGGACGGAGTCCTGGGTCGGGGAGAGCGTCAGGTACTGCAGCAGCGCGGTGGAAACCGGCTTGCTCACCATGCCGTCGCCGTAGATCCAGGGCCAGGGCACCGGGGAGATGCCGTCCCGCTTCGGGTCGCGCAGCGAGGTGTAGACCTGGCGGCGCAGCTCCTCCTGGGTGGCCGAGGGGCTGCCGAGCCTGGCCAGGTGGTCGGGGGCCAGGAAGTACTCGGGCCCGCCGAAGCCGAAGTGGGTGGCGAAGCCCTTGTTCACCCATTGGAGTTCGCAGAACCGGTGGAGGATCGGTTTGACGTCCCGGTCGAAGTTGACGGTCTTCGGCGGCTCCAGCCCGCCCTCGGCGACGAAGAGGTCGTGGAGCACGTCGTACAGGGTCCGCACGGTCTTGACGTCGGGCGCGTAGTTGGGCGGGGCGACCACCACCCAGGCCGGGTCGACGCGCAGCGCCTTGCCGCCGAGGGTGACGGTGGCGGTGACCGGGCCGTCGGAGGTGTCGTCGCACCAGCCGTCGTTGTTGCCGTAGGAGTGGAGTCCGTCGCCGTTGGGATTGCGGGACTTCCCGAGGCCGCCGAGCACCACCAGGCGGCCGGCCGGGTCGGTGTGCATCCGGCCGAGCGGGACGGCCGTGCCGAGGAAGGAGCCACCGGTGAACTCGACGACGTCGGTGCGGCCGGCCACCAGCTTCTTGGGGCCGGGATCGATGATCAGGCTCGCGCGGTCGGCGACCTTGGCGTTGCGCCGGGGCTCGGGCTTGTCCTTCATGTCGGGGATGTCCAGCGGGAGGCTGAACTCGTACCAGGCGGCCTTCTTGTTGGCCACGTGCACCGACCATTCGATCGTCACCTGGGCGTCGGTGACGGTCAGCTCGCGCACGGCCCGGCCGTCGGCGGTGTAGCCGTAGATCCGGAAGCGGGCGGCCTGGCGTTTGATCGCGCCCTGGTCGTCCTTGTAGGAGCCCGCCGGCTCGGCGGGCGGGTCGGGGACCTCCGGGCCGTAGAACCAGCCGTCGTCACGGGCGCTGTTGCCGACCCGGGCGATGCCGATGGCGGGGTGGATCCTGGCGTAGGCGATGTCGTCGGTCAACGGACGGTCCTCTCGGCGGCCGGGGGCGCGCGGGCCGGCGGCGCCGGAATGCCCCACTGCCCTGGTTCTTCGGTAGCCGAACCAGGGCAGTGGAGGGCGCACACGGGTGAAGCGCGCGCCGCGCCGGGCCCGTCCGCGCTGCCCGCCGGACGGGTCGGCCGTCGAAAGGACCGGAAGGTCCCGAAGGACCGGAAGGACAGGAAGGACCGGAAGGACCGGAAGGATCAGAAGGTCAGGTTCCAGGCGTCGATGGTGCCGGTGTCGCCGGCGGCGCCGTCCTTGACGCGCAGCTTCCAGGTGCCGTCGGCCGGGCTCGCGGAGGCGTTCACCGTGTAGGTCTTGACCACGTCGTCGGCGCTGTCGCCGTTCGGGAAGTCCTCCAGCAGGTAGACGGTGCCGTTCGGGGCGACCAGGGAGACGACCAGGTCACCGCGGTAGGTGTGCTTGATGTCGACGCCGACCTTGAGCGCCGCGGGGGCGCTGCCGCCGACGCCGGTGACGGTGAGCGGGCTGTCCACGGTGGCGTTGTCGGCGATCGCCACGTCGGTCAGGGTCTCGAAGTACTTGCCCGCCGGCGGGGTGCCGCCGCCGACGGCCTTGAGCGCGTCGACCTGGCCCTCGCCGAAGAAGGAGTTGACGGCCGTGGTGCCGGTGCAGCGGCCGTCGGACGCGGGGCAGGCCACGTCGTTGGCCTGGGCGGCGATCCTGGCCCGGAGGTCGGCCGGGGTGAAGGTGGGGTTGGCGCTCGCGATCAGCGCCGCGACGCCGGTGACGTGCGGGGAGGCCATCGAGGTGCCGCTCTTGGTGCCGTACTTGCCGCCGGGCAGGGTGGAGTAGACCCCGGTGGCACCGTCCCCGCCGGGCGCGGCGACGTCGATGACACCCCGGCCGTAGTTGGAGTAGGAGGCCTTCGCGGTGCCACTGGCCATCGCGGAGACGGTCACCACGCCGGGCAGCTCGGTCGGGATGTCCAGGCAGGCGTTGGTGATGGTCCGGGTGACCTTGGTGGAGTCGTTGGGGCTGTCGCTGTCGGTGGTCTTGTTGGCGAGGTCGTAGTTGGAGTTGCCCGCGGCGGCGACCTGCAGCGAGCCCTTGCCCTCGGCGTACTCCTGGGCGCGGCGGACGCCCTCGATGATGGCCGCCTGGTCCAGGTTGTCCGGGCAGTTGAACTGCCAGGGGTCGGTGTAGTAGCTGTTGTTGGTCACCTTGAAGCCGTGGTCGCCGGCCCAGACGAAGCCGCAGACGGTGTTCTCGGCGAAGAACAGCGTGCTGGTCGGCTCGGCGATGCGCACCGAGGCGATCCTGACGCCGGGGGCCACGCCGACGACGCCCTTGCCGTTCTTGGCGGCGGCGATGGTGCCGGCGACGTGGGTGCCGTGGGTGTCGACGTCGCGCCAGGCGCCGGTGCGGGTGTCGGGCTTCCCGTACGCGCAGGAGACCGAGTCGGCGGCGTCGAAGTTGGGCGCGAGGTCCTGGTGCTGGTCGTCGACGCCGGTGTCCAGCACGCCGACCTTGACGGCGGAGGAGCCGGTGGAGACGGCCCAGGCCTGGTCGGCCTTGATCTGGGTCATGTCCCAGCGGTTGGTCTCGGTGAGGGTGGTGGCCGACTGGGCGGGGTTGGCCGGCAGCGCCGGGTTGTAGGCGTCGGCCGGGACGTCCGAGGTCCGGGTGGCGCCGACCTGCTGGATGCCGGGCACGGCGCGCAGGGCGGTGGCGAAGGTGCCGGCCGTCGCGTGGGCGACGACCACGCCGATCGCGTCGTAACTCGCGAAGACCGTACCGCCGTTGGCGGTCACCGCGGCCTTGGCGGCGGCGACGTCGGCGGGGGCGCTGATCACCAGGTAGGCGCGGGTCCCGGCGGCCCAGCCGGCGGCGGCCGACGGAGCGGTCACCGCGGCCGGGGCCTGCGGGGCGGGGGCTGCCGGGGCGGCCGCCGGGACCGGTCCGGCCGGGGCGGCGGGCGCCGCGGTCGCCAGGGTCGCGGGGGCCGCCAGGGCCGCGGCGGCGAGGAGGGCGAGCGCGGCGGTGGGGCGGCCGACCTGCCGGGACATCGGACGAAATATCGGACGGGATATCAGGGGTGACACGTGCGTCCTCCGATCGGCCCGTGCTTGAGGGGGTCACACGGGGTTGAGCGCAACATGCCAGAACGGTGCGCACTTGGGGAAGGCTTTACGCACGCCCCGCTGTCACAAACGTGTCAACATTTGATTTCCCGCGACCGATTCCGCCCATCCCCGACCGCCGCTTGACCGTCCGTTAGAACGCGTACGGCCCGAACCGCCCCCAGGCCACGACCGCCGCGAGGACCAGCAGGGCCACGTTGACCACCACGCTGCGACCCTCACCGCGTCGGCCGTGCACCACGGCGGCACCGATCATGACGATCCCGAGCCCGGTCGCGGCGACCGGCACCAGACCGGGCGCGATGTCGACGGCGGCCGGCAGGACCAGGCCGATGCCGCCCAGGATCTCCAGCAGGCCGATCGCCTTGATCGCGGCGGGCGGGTAGTTCACCGCCCAGGTCCCGGTGGCCTCGATGACCTTCTCCTTGGACTGGAGCAGCTTGGGCGTGCCGGCCGCGAGGAAGAGGGCGGCGAGGAGGCCGGCGAGGACCCAGAGAAAGACGTTCATGTCACTCCGAAATTTGAATTGAAGCTTCAAGCAAAATACGCCGCGCCTACTTGAAGCGTCAAGTGAATGTTCGGGTTACTAGAGTGATCGCCATGAACAGGGACGAACCGCGCTGGCTCAGCGCATCCGAACTGGAGGCCTGGAAGGCGTTCAGCGCGATGATCATCAAACTGCCCGCCGCCCTGGACGCCCAGCTGCGGACCGACTCGGGCCTGAACCAGTTCGAGTACCTCGTCCTGGCCGGTCTCTCCGACGCCCCGGACCGCACGCTGCGCATGAGCGACCTCGCCGTCCTCGCCAACGGCTCGCTCTCGCGCCTGTCGCACGTGGTCACCCGGCTCGAAGGGCAGGGCTACGTACGCCGCGAGCGCTGTCCGGGCGACGGCCGCGCCACCAACGCCGTGCTCACCGAGGAGGGCTTCCGGAAGCTGGTCGACAGCGCGCCCGGCCATGTGGAGCAGGTGCGGTCCCTGGTCGTCGACCCCCTGGACCCCGAACAGCTCGAACAGCTGCGCCGGATCTGCCTCCAGGTCCTGCAGGCCATGGACCCCGGCCTGACCTGGCCCCCGCCCCGGCGCTGACCCGCGACGGCGCCGGCGACGGCGCCGGCCCGCGACAGTCCGGTACGGTCGGCGCGGCGCCCGGGGATGACGGCGCCGCGCCGGGGCCCGGTGCCGTCAGGCCCGCAGGTGGGAGGTCACGACGTCCAGCACCGCGCGGCGCTCGGGGGTCAGGTAGAAGTGGCCGCCCGGAAAGACGTGGAGGTCGAAGGCCTCGGTGGTGTGCGCGGCCCAGTCGTGCGCCTGCTCGACCGTCACCCGCGGGTCCGCGTCCCCGGTCAGCGCGGTGACCGGGACCGCGACGTGCTCCCCCCGCTCGGCGAGGTACGTCTCGATCGCCGTGTAGTCGCCACGCAGCGACGGCAGGATCAGCGCCCGCAGCTCCGGATCGGCCAGCAGCCGCTCGTCGGTGCCGCCCAGCCGGGCCAGCTCCGCGATCAGCCCCTCGTCGGGCATCAGGTGCACAGCCGAGTCACGGGGGTGGGACGGCGCCCGGCTGCCCGAGACGCACAGCCGCACCGGGCCGCTCACGCCGTCGCGCTCGAAGCGGCGCGCCACCTCGAAGGCGACCGCCGCGCCCATGCTGTGCCCGAACAGCACCAGCGGCCGGTCGGCCCACGGCCGCAGCGCCGTGTAGACGCGCTCGGCGAGTTCGGTCAGCGAGTCCAGGGCCGGCTCGTCGATCCGGTCCAGCCGGCCGGGGTACTGCACGGCGAGCACGTCGGCGTACGGCGAGAGTTCGGCGGACCAGTCCCGGTAGAAGCCGGCCGAGCCGCCCGCGTGCGGGAAGAACACGACCCGGGCGGGCGCCGCGTCGAAGGGGTGGAATCGGCGGAACCAGAGGCTGTCGGTGACGGCGGTGCTGCCGGACATTCAGGGCACTCCCTCGCGGCTGACGGGTCGACAGGATCATCTTTCGCCCCAGTGTCCCCGGCCGACCCGCACCCGCGTCAACCTTGGGCTGAACCGGCACCCGGGCCGGTGCCGGGGCCGAACCGCGCCTCCGCCGCCCGGGACCGGGAGACGCCGTCCAGCAGCAGGACCGACACCGCCTCCGGAACGGGCGTCACGGCGGCGCCGCGCGCGTGCGCGCCGAGGGCGGCGCGCAGCCGGCCGAGGCCCCGCCGGTGCCGGGCGAACGCCCGGCGCGAGGCCCGGCGCCCGCGCGCCCGCTGACCGTCCAGGGCGGTGGCCTCGCCCACGTCCAGCAGGACGAGGTGCAGCTCCCTCCCCTGCCGGGCCGCCTCCCGGGCGAGCCAGCGGCGCATCCACGCCCGGCTGCCGCAGTCGTGCACCAGCAGCGGCCCGCCCCGGCGCACCGAGCGGCGCAGCAGGCGGAAGTGCTCCAGTCGCGCCCACGGCCGGTAGACCGCGTACGGCAGGCGGTCCGGCATCACGGCGGCGCAGGCCTCGTGCACCGCCCGCGGGTCCACGGTGACGGCCCGCGGGGCGCGGGCGGACCAGCGGCGCAGCAGGGTGCTCTTGCCGCTGCCGGGCAGTCCGGAGACCACCACGACCGCATCGCCCGGGTAGTGGACGGCGAACGGTGCGCCGTCCTCGCCGCGCAGGTCCAGCAGGCCTCGCGGTTCCATCCCCGCCCCCGTCGTCCGTCCCGCGCCGGGCGGGACCGCCCCCGGCCCGTCCACGATGGCCGACCTGTCCATGCCGCCCTCTCACCCCTTCCGCGTCCGACCCGGAACGATAACAATCCACACCGCCCGGGCCGCGAACGGTTCCCTCCGGGCCGTCGACCCTCCGCTTCCACCGGCTGGACGGCATGCAACACGGACACGGATCGTGCAGAACGCACCGGGGGAACGTCAGGCCCCGAGGTCACGGCAGGCGACGGTGGGGTCGTCCGGGCTGCGGCACGTCGTCCGCACCCTGGCCGGACACCGCCGGTTGCTATGCTCCGGCGCGCCCGGGGAGGCCCCGGTGGGATGCCGTGGAGGTGCCGTAATGGCGGACAGGTCAGCGGAGTTCAGGCCCGGTTCGATCGACGTGCGACCGGTGCGGCGGGCCGGATTCGCAGCGCTGGTGAACGCTGCGCACGGGACCGGTGTTCTGGTGGTGTCGGACGCGGACACGGGCGAACTGGTCGAGGCCACCGGGCTGCCGCGCGATCCGGCGGCCGTTCCTCTGGCACTCTCCTGGGACGGCGGTCACGTGCTGGTGCGGACAGGGCCGGAGAACCAGCCGGACCGGGACCTGGTGCTGTCCTGTTTGGCGACGGGTCGGCGGCAAGTGTTCGATGCCCAGGCGAACGGTCTCGTCTACCAGGCCGCGCTGTCACCCGACGGGCGGTCAATGGCCACCTTGGCTGACGAGGACGACGTACGGGTGGACATCACCGACCTGACGACGGGCGTGCGGAGGCCGCTGTGGTCCGCCGCCGGCTGGCGGTCGGAGAGCGGGGTGGCCTGGTCCCCGGACGGCGGGCTGGTGTCGGTGAGCTACATCGACGAGGAGTCGGACCGGACCGACACGGTGGTCCTGTCCGTGGCCGACGGGTCGGTCCTCACCCGCTACGACGGGCTGGGCACGCTGGGGAGCCCCAACGGGACCTGGACCGGCGAGCGGGAACTGCTGCTGGTCGAGGAGTTCTCCGAGGAGGACGTACCCCCCTTGTTCCTCCAGGACGTGGCCACCGGAGCGGTCCGGCGGTTCACCCGGGCTCCCGGCTACGTGGGCGGTGTGCCCGCGGTGGTCGGCGACCGGCTCGTCCAACGACTGTCCGCCGGCCTGTTCGACTGCGCGCTCGACGGCACCGACCCCCGCCCGGTCCTCGTACTCCCGCCGGCACACGAGGTCGGCTTCTTCGACGTGAGCGGGGCGTTCTAGGGGCTTCGCAGGGTTCGGATCATGTGGCTGGAGTCAGGGACTTCAGCCACACGGGCGATCGACCGTCAATCCCGCGCCCGCTTCGGCACTTTTCGCACCACGCAATTCCTTCCCAACGGACTGCTTTCCCCGGAAATCCCCGCGACATCCACCGACGACCGACCGGCCCGGGGGACATCTGCACCCGAACCGGGGCGATCGGCTTCGATGGGTCAATTCCATTTCACACCACTCGGACCCGGACTCCGGGTACATCCGATGTTATGCGAACGTTCCGCCTACGCTCTGGCCCGAGGCGATCGCGACTGACTACGATCAGCGCCGCCGTGATCGCCTATCGCTCTTCGGAGAAGCCATGCGTCGCTTATGTCTCTTTCTGTCCTTCATATTGATATTCGGGCTCATAGCCCCCATCGAGCAGTACTGGGGCGGCGGCATAGCCATGGCCGCCCCGTGCACGAATGACAAGAACTGGGAAATCGGACAGAGCGGCGAGGCCAAGCGCTGCATCAACGGGTACGAGTACACGACCCGACGCCGGTTGAAGAAGGCGCCCGGGTGTCTGCAGGCCGGCCCGCCCGGGCTGGTGCTGCGGCGGTCGTCCTGCGGCCAGGGGGTCGAGGCCATCGGCCAGGCCCGCGCCGTCAAGTACCTCAGCGACAGGCTGGAGACGCCTAGCCTGGGGACCATCAGCCCGAACGTCCAGTGGGAGATGCAGCTGCCCGACAGCAAGCGCCCGGACATCGTGGTGTACGACCGCACCAACGCGGGGGCCGGAGTCGACGTCTACGAGGCCAAGACCACGGAGAACAAGGACTACGCGGACTGGAGCACCCAGGTCGACGGGTACATCCAGCACTTCCGCGGCCAGGGCATGACGGGCGTCCGGCGCGGCACCGTGCTGAACCGGTGGGGAACCTACCGGGACGAGTTCCAGGTGTGGGACTCGAAGGAGACCTGCAAGACGTCGGCCGGTGAGAGCGGCTTCACGCGGCGCACCTACGTCGCGACCTCGCCGCAGGCCGGGCTGCTGCACATCGAGGAGGAGCCGGACAAGGCGGTGTGCGACAAGGACCGCGTCCAACCGCCGGCACCCCCGATCACCCAGCCGTCGAGCCAACCGACGGCCTCGCCGTCCAGCACACCGACCGCGGAACCGACCACTCCCCCGGTCCCGCCGGTACCGGTACCGGTGCCCGCGGAGCTGCTCCAGAAGATCGAGGTCCTGGTCCGGGACGGCGTCCCGCAGAACGTGCTCGCCGCGGGGGGCGCGACCGTCGTCGCCGCCACGCTGATCTCCGAGCTGGAGGCCTGGCTCGGCACGGCGGCGGGCGCCGCCTTCCTGGCGGAGGTCGGCCTGACCGCGCCGGCCGCACTCGCCTTGGGCGGAGTGGCCCTCGCGACGCTGATCCTCTGGTACGTACTCGACCACTACGGCGCCCACGCCAACGGCGATCCGCACATCGCGACCGTCGACGGGCTGAACTACGACCTCCAGTCGGCAGGCGAGTTCCTGCTCGCCGAGTCCGAGCGCTACGGCTTCACGATCCAGGGGCGTTTCACTCCGCTGTGGGCGGACAGCAACGTCTCCACGGTGAGCCGGGTCGCGATGGACGTCAACGAGCACCGCGTCGAGTTCGACAACAACGGCTTCACCCTCGACGGCAGCCCGTACACCCTGCAGAGCGGCAAGCTGCTCTCACTCGGCGAGGGCACCTTCGTCACCCGCGACTCCTCCAACCGCTACCTCGTGACCTGGCAGGGCGTCGGCGGCCCGGTCTTCGCCTGGTCGTACGGCAAGGCCAGCCTCTGGGTGCCGCCGTCCGCGGACAGCGACCTGGTCGGGCTCTTCGGCAACGCCGACGGCAACCCCGCGAACGACCTGCGGTACGCCAACGGCACCCAGCTGCCTGCCAACGCCTCGGCCACCCTGCTCCACAGCGACTACGCCGACTCCTGGCGCGTGACCGGCGAATCGTCACTGTTCACCTACGGCCCGGGCCAGAGCACGGCGACCTTCACCGACCTCACCTTCCCCCGCTCGATCGTCACCTGGCACGACCTCGCGCCGGACCAGATCGCCCTGGCCTCCGCGCAGTGCGAGGCCGCAGGCGTTCCGGCGGGCCCCGCCTTCAACGGCTGTGTCCTCGACCTCGCGCTGACCGCCGACACCCGGTTCGCCACTTCGGCGGCCCAGCGCAAGACCGTCGGCACCGATCCGCAGGCCCGTGGCGTCAACGCCTCCGGCGACCTGGCCACCGACTTCGAGGGAAGCTCGCTGCCGCCCAACCTGTCGCCCGCCAGGCTGGCCACCGACCCCGGCACGACCTCCTTCGCCGGCCCCTTCACCAGCACCGAGTCCTACCGCTCCTACGTCCAGGGCCTGCCTCCGCACCTCGGCGGCACGCTCGCGTTCGACCTGCTCGCCATCGGGGACTGGACCTCGGGCACCGAGGCCAAGACGATCACCACCCGAGTCGACCGCGGCAGCCCCACCGTGACCGTCCCAAGCAACCTCACCCCGACGGCCACCGGAACGCTCTCCGGGAACGTGCCGTATGCCAGGTACCGCGTGACCGTGCCGTTCACCCACGGCAGCAGCCAGGCCGAGTTCACGGTCGCCGCGACCGGCATCAGCGGCATCGGCGGCCAGGCGTTCGGCATCGACAACCTGGCCCTGCACATCGAGGCCGTCCCGGCGCAGTCCTTCACCACCACGCTCCCGCTCACCGTCTCCGACGGAGTGCCCGGACCCGGCGCGGGCAACCTGGAGAACGCCGCGGCCCAGGACGAATACCGGTTCGACCTCCCGGCCGGCTCCGCGGTCTACGTCCGGCCGACGGCCTGCCCGAGCGGGAACGCCAACCTGCGGTGGAGCCTGCTGACACCCGGCGGCGCCACCGCCGGCTCCGGCTACGGATGCCAGGGCGGCGAGGTGCGCGGCCTGGCGGCCGGCACCCACCGGCTGGCGGTCACGGCGCAGAACGACGCCGCCGGACCGTACGCGCTGAAGGTGACAGCCATTCCGGCCGACACGACCGCGACCGCTGCGACCGACGGCACGGCATCGCGACTGACCGTCAACGCCCCCGGCCAGAACGGCGGCTGGAGCTTCCAGGGCACCGCGGGCCAACGGGTCTACCTCGACCTCTCCGACGGCACACTGGGCGACTTCGACGCCCAGGTCTCGGTCCTCAAGCCGGACGGCTCGACGCTCCTGGCCTCACAGTACTGCGGCACCTCCTGCGGGTTCGACACGGCCACCCTGCCGGTCGACGGCGCCTACACGGTCCGGTACGACCCGCGGGCCGCCTCCACCGGCTCCCTGACCGCGCGGATCTTCACCGTCACCGACGTCACCACGACCATCTCCGCAGACGGCACGGCCTCCCGGCAGACCACCACCGTGCCCGGCCAGAAGGCCGTCTGGACGTTCAACGGCACGGCTGGGCAACGGGTCTCCGTGGGCCTGTCCGACGGGACGATCACTGACATCGCCGCCCGAGCCTCCCTGCTGAAGCCCGACGGCAGCGTGCTCTCGACCTCCTACTGCGCCCCGGCCTGCGTATTCGACACCGCCGCCCTGCCGACGACCGGCGTCTACAAGCTGGTGTTCGCCCCGGAGGGCAACCGGGTCGGCTCACTGACGGCGAAGCTATGGACGGTCCCGACGGACGTCACGGCCGCCCTCCCGCTGGACGGCACCTCGTCGGCCTTGACCACGACGGTACCCGGCCAGAACGGTGTGTGGACGTTCGCCGGGACGGCCGGGCAGCGGGTGGCCTTCGGGTTCAGCGGCGGAACGCTCGACTCGCTCAAGGTCCAGGTCTCCGTCCTGAAGCCGGACGGCTCGGTCCTGCACGCCCCACGCTACTGCGGCCCCACCTGCACCATCGCCACGACGTCCCTGCCGGCCGACGGCACCTACCGGATCCTCTTCGACCCACTGGGCACCGCCGTCGGATCGATGACCGCCAGCGTCTCGGCCGACGTCATGCGCCAACTCGTGACCGACGGCACGGCATCGACCCTGACGACCACCGCGCCCGGCCAGAACGGCGCGTGGACGTTCACCGGAACCACCGGCCAGCGCGTCTACATCGACCTCTCCGGCGGCACCTTCACCTCCACGAAGGCCGAGGTGTCGGTGCTGAAGCCGGACGGCTCGACGTTCCTGGCCTCACAGTACTGCGGCACCTCCTGCGGGTTCGACACCACGGCCCTACCGGCTGACGGCACCTACACCGTCGCCCTGCGCGCCTCCGGCGGCGTCGCGGGCTCACTGACGGCGAAGGCATGGACGGTCCCGGCGGACGTCACGGCCGCCCTCCCGCTGAACGGCACGACCAGCCGGCTGACCACCGTCACCCCGGGCCAGAACGGTGTGTGGACGTTCGCCGGGACGGCCGGGCAGCAAGTGGCCTTCGGGTTCAGCGGCGGAACGCTCGACTCGCTCAAGGTCCAGGTCTCCGTCCTGAAGCCGGACGGCTCGGTCCTGCACACCCCACGCTACTGCGGCCCCACCTGCACCATCGCCACGACGTCCCTGCCGGCCGACGGCACCTACCGGATCCTCTTCGACCCGCTGGGCACCGCCGTCGGATCGATGACCGCCAGCGTCTCGGCCGACATCGTGCGCCAACTCGTGACCGACGGCACGGCATCGACCCTGACGACCACCGCACCCGGCCAGAACGGCGCGTGGACGTTCACCGGAACCACCGGCCAGCGGATCTACATCGACCTCTCCGGCGGCACACTGGGCGACTTCAACGCCCAGGTCTCGGTCCTCAAGCCGGACGGCTCGACGCTCCTGGCCTCACAGTACTGCGGCACCTCCTGCGGGTTCGACACCACGGCCCTACCGGCTGACGGCACCTACACCATCGCCCTGCGCGCCTCCGGCGGCACCGCCGGCACACTGACCGCCAAGGCGTGGACGGTGCCCGCGGACCCCACGAACACGGTCACTCCGGACGGCACGGCCAACCGGGTCACCACGGCCACCCCGGGACAGAACGGCCGGTGGTCGTTCAGCGGAACGACCGGCCAGCGCGTCTTCATCGACCTGTCCGCCGGCACGCTCGATTCACTCAAGGCCAGGGCGTACGTCCTCAAACCGGACGGCTCCGTGTGGCGCAGCGGTCAGTACTGCGGTGACGCGTGCTTCTACGACACCCTGGCGCTGCCGGTGGACGGCACCTACACAGTGGTCTTCGACCCACAGGGCTCCGCGGTCGGGTCGCTCACGGCCAAGGTCTGGTTCGTTCCGGCCGATGCGACCGTGCCGCTCGCGACGGACGGCACGGCGGCCGCGCTGAACACTGTGGTGCCGGGGCAGAACGGCGTCTGGACGTTCAGCGCCGGAGCCGGCCAGAAGGCGGCGTTCACCTTCTCCGCCGGCGTCGGCGGCGGCTCCTACGGGGCCAGGGTTTCGGTGCTGAAGCCGGACGGCTCCGTGCTGCTGTCCCCGCAGTACTGCGGGACGTCGTGCACGTTCGGTGCCACCACCCTGCCCTCGGCCGGCCGGTACACGGTGCTGTTCGACCCGCAGGGCGCCGCTACCGGCTCGCTGACCGCGAAGCTCGCTCTGACCGGTTGATCCCCGCCCCGCCACCCCGGGCCGACCGGCCAACCGGCCGGTCGGCCCGGCCTACCTCCGAGGGAACGATGAAGAAGATCCGAGGCTCCGTGGTCGCCCTGCTGGCAGCCGCCGTCGCCTCCGCACTGACCGCGTGCGGCAACGGCGGCAGCGGTGCCGTGCCGACGGTCACCGCTCCGGCGAGCCCGAGCAGCGCCACCCCGTCCGGCGAGAACAGGTCCGTCGTCCGCGGCTTCGAGCCCGTGCCGCAGGCCGGGCTGGACGCGTACCTCGACGACCTGCGGCTCGTCGACCCCGCACTGGCGGCCAACGACGTCGACGCGTGGACCGAGGGGATCCACCTCTGCTACTACTCCTTCGCCGGCCGGTCGCAGGCCGAACTGGTCGCCTCTGCGAACACGGCCTTCGCCACCGAGCGGGGAGAGGCGGTCCTCACCGCCGCGCGGAAGCACCTCTGTGGAGTGCAGGGTGTCCGTGACGCGTGGGAGCTGTACAAGCCCACCCCGTCCTGACCTGCCGGCTTTCGGATCGGAACGGCCGAGCACGGCCGGAGCATGCGGGCACGCTCCGGCCGTGCTCGCCTGCTTTCCTGGCGGGATCCGGCTGCCTGGAGGGAGCGAGCCGGCCGGCGGTGCAGGGGAAGGCGCCAGGGCGGATCCAGGGCGCGCAGAGGGGGCGCACGGCCGGGGCCCATTTAAGCCGTTCGCGCTCCGGCTGCCCGCGTGCACGACCGTGCGCGCGGGCGGGCAGCCACTGGAACCGCCCGTGGATGCTCGACCCGACGGGCCGGTCTGCCGATATCACCGGCGGCACTTGCTCGCGCGTCCTCCTGGAGGCACCTTCCGTGACCTGGCTCCGCGTCCTGGCCGCCCTCGGCATCCTCGCCGCGGCGGCGAGCGCCCTGCTCGTCTTCGCCCTCTGCACGGCCGCGGCCCGCGGCGACCGCACCACCCGTGACACCCCCGGCGGCGATCTGCGGTCGGACGCCGAGCGTTCCGGGCTGATCCGCCGCACGGGCGGCGACAGCTGAGCCGGAGAACGGCCGCCCCGAGGGTCCGCCGAAAGGCCCGTCGGATGGTTCGGCCCCGGTTCTCCGTCGACACGAGGACACAAGGTGTCCTATGGTGAACAACGTGTTCAGCGGTCGGCCCCCCGGCCGCGGGACACCGGCGTGCCGCCCTGCCTCCCCCGGGGCGCGGGCAGCACGCGGCCCCCACCCGGACGAAGGAGAATCCCGGCATGGCCGACACCATGACCACCGCCAAGGCGGAGCTGGTCGACCTCGCACAACGCAGGATGCGCACCGCCATCCCCGACAACGGCTGGACCATCCGTCAGAAGCTCGCGCTCACCTGCCGGATCCTGTTCGACGCCGGCCATGACTCCGGCCTGGCCGGACAGATCACCGCCCGCGCCGAACAGCCCGGCACCTACTACACCCAGCGGCTCGGACTCGGCTTCGACGAGATCACCGAGGACAACCTGCTGCTGGTCGACGAGGACCTCGAAGTCCTCGACGGCGAGGGCATGGCGAACCCCGCCAACCGCTTCCACAGCTGGGTCTACCGGGCCCGGCCCGACGTGAACTGCATCATCCACACCCACCCGCCGCACATCTCGGCGCTGTCGATGCTCGAAACACCCCTGGTCGTCTCGCACATGGACCTCACCCCGCTGTACGACGACTGCGCCTTCCTGCCCAGCTGGCCCGGCATCCCGGTCGGCAACGAGGAGGGTGAGCTGATCTCCGCCGCGCTCGGCGACAAGCGCGCCCTGCTCCTCGCCCACCACGGCATGCTGGTCGCCACCGGCGGCGTCGAGGAGTCCTGCACGCTCGCCGTGCTCTTCGAGCGGGCCGCCCGGCTCCAGCTGCTCGCCTCGGCGGCCGGCCGGATCCAGGAGATACCCGAGGCACTCGCCCGGGAGGCCCACGACTGGACCTCGACCGACAAGCGCAGCCAGGCCAACTTCGGCTACTACGCCCGCCGCGCGCTGCGGGCCGGTCACGGCGACGCGCTCAGCGTCGCCGGCGCCCGCACCGAGGGTGGTGTCTGAGATGGCCGGACTCGTCCTGGAGGGGATCATCGCCTACCCGGTGACCCCGTTCACCCCCGGCGAGGCGGGCGGCGTCGACACCGCCGCCCTCACCGCCCTCGTCGACCGGCTGATCGACGCCGGCTGCCACGCCATCGCCCCGCTCGGCTCCACCGGCGAGAGCGCCTACCTGGACGACCAGGAGTGGCACACCACCGCCGAGGCCGCGCTCTCCGCCGTCGCCAAGCGGGTGCCCGCCGTGGTCGGCGTCGCCGACCTCACCACCCGCAGCGCAGTACGGCGCGCCCGGTTCGCCGAACGGGCGGGCGCGGACGCGGTGATGGTGCTGCCGCAGTCCTACTGGAAGCTCGACGAACGCGAGGTGGTCCGGCACTTCACCGAGGTCGCGGACGCCGTCTCCGTCCCGGTGATGATCTACAACAACCCGGCCACCAGCGGCATCGACCTCTCCCCCGAGCTGATGGTCTCGCTGGTCGACCGGGTGGAGAACATCACCATGGTCAAGGAGAGCAGCGGCGACGTGCAGCGGATGCACCGGCTCGCCCAGCTGACCGACGGCGCGCTGCCGTTCTACAACGGCAGCAACCCGCTGGCCCTGGAGGCCTTCACCGCCGGCGCGGCCGGCTGGTGCACCGCCGCCCCCTGCCTGATCCCGGGCCCGGTCCTGGAACTCCACCGCGCGGTGCGCGCCGGGGACCTGGACACCGCCCGCGAGGTGTTCTACCGTCAGCTGCCCGTCCTGGAGTTCATCCTCCGCGGTGGTCTGCCCACCACCGTCAAGGCCGGCCTGGCCCTGCTCGGCCTCGACGCGGGCGCCCCGCGCCGCCCCCTGCTCCCGCTCGACGAGCCCGGCACCGCCCGCCTCGCCGAACTCCTCGCCACCATGGCGTGAGGCGTCGGCACGCACCGGCACGCGGCCGTGTGCGACGGTGGCTCCGGGCCACCGCCGCACACGGCTTCACGCATGCCCCGGGGTACACCGGGTGGACCGGCTCACCCGAAGGGGTTGTACCGCTTCCAGGGCTTCGACTGGGCCAGACTCACGAGGGCCGATCCCGCACCGACGACGGCCCGTGCCCCCCTTTCCGCCGCGGTCGCCGCGGCCTTCCCGCCGGCCTGCGCGAACGACGTGACCGCCCGTCCCTTCGCGAAGAAGACGGTCTTCAGCGCGTACCCGGTGAGGGCCGACTTGAACTCGCTACTGGTCCAGCCGTACCCGTATCCGGTCAGCACGATGCTCACCCCGCCCAGGGTCATCGACGTGAGACTGAGGTACCCCGCGGCGGGCGCGGTGAACTCAGTGGCCAGTGCCAGCACCGACGCGACTCCGAAGTAGAGGCTGAGCTCCTGGGTGTACCCGGCATACGCACGCGCCTTGGCCTTGAGGTCATCGCCGGATCCACCCGAGCTGCCCGGTCCGCCCTGGTGGGCGAGCACCTGGATGACGTCGTTGCGCGCGTTGTCGGCAGGATCGACGTGGTTCGCGGCGTTCTGGCGGGCCTGCTCGGCCGCCCTGGTCGCCGCCGCCACCGCCTCCTCCCCGCGCTTCCGCTCTTCGATGGCCTTGGCGGCATCCGACGCCTTCTGAGCCTCCTCCTTGCTCCTGCCGGCCGCCTCCGAGTCCCGTCGGGCGTCTTCGGCCGCCGCGTTGGCCCTGCTCGCCGCAGCCACCGCGCTGTTCGCCGACGCCGCGGCCTGGTTCGCCGAGTAGTTGGCCTGGCGGCTCGCCAGCCTCGCCGTGACCGAGGCGTTCCTGGCCTGCTGGGCCGAGGACGCCGCCGCGGCGGCGGAGACGTCGGCCTCCGCGGCCCTGCGCCGCGCCTCGTCCGCGTAGCCCTTCGCCTCCGAGGCCGACGCCTGCGCCCGGTCCGCCCACTGACCGGCCTCGGCGGCCGCCGAACGGGCCCGGGCCGCGACCACGGACGCCTCCGCCGCGTTCTGGTTCGCCAGCGCCGCGACCTGGGCGGCGCTCGCGATCAGCGCGCGCACCGCGGCCACGTGGGTGGCGGCGTCCTGGTCGAGCTGGGCCGCCCGGTACTGGCCCCAGTCGACGAAGTCGCTCTGCATCGAGGCCGGCCCGGACAGCACGACCTGGCCCAGTGCCTCCACGGCGGGACCGCCCCTGCCCATGGCGGTGAGCGTGGCCACCCGGTCGTCCTCGGCCCGCGCCTGCCAGTAGCCGGTGGCCAGGAACTCGCTCAGCGCCTTCGGCGACGCGTCGCTCAGGACCCTGTTCCCAGCATCGACGACCGCCCGGCCCCCGGTGCTCATCAACTTGAGGACCCGGACCCGGTTGTCCTCCTCCTGGACGGAGTAGACGTCCTGGGTGAGGAAGGTCTGGATCCGCGCCGGACTGCCGGCGGCCAGCGCCCGCTGGGCCGCCTCCGCCAGACGCGGGCCACCGAGCGTGGAGATCAGCAGGGTCTTCTCCCGGTCGTCCTGCTGCAGGGCCTTCGGATACTCCGACGCGGCCCAGCCGATCACCTCCTCGTCGGTACCGCCGAGCGCGGTCTGGGCGGCACGGCTGGTCCACGCGCCGCTGCTGGCCAGCAGGTTGACGGCGGCCCGGCGGCCCGCGCCGGCCGCGGCCTTCACGTCGACGGTGGGATCGGCGGCCCGGGCGACCAGCTGTTGCGTGGCCGTGTCGACGGCGGCCGCCTGCGTCATCGCGACCTCCCGCGCCTTCTCCTCCTGCTGCTCGCCCTCGCGGAGCTCCGCCGCCTCCTCGACGCTCGCCCTGGTGTCGGCCGCGAGCTGTTCCTGCTCACTCTCCCGGGCGAGCTTCTCCACGTTCTGCGCCACCGTCACCGCGTTGCCGGCCGTCTGGGCGGCCGCCAGCGCCGCGTTGGCGTGCTCGGTCGCCTTGTTCGCCCAGTCCTGGGCGTTGCCCGCCTGGCCCACGGCGTCCTCCGCCGCCCGCGCGGCGTTCTCCGCGTGGGTGGCGGCCCCGTTCGCGGCCGCGTGGGCATCGCGGGCGGCCGAAGCCGCCCGGGCCGCCAGCGAGTTGGCCCGCTTGGCGGCCTCGTCGGCCGAGGCGGACGCACGGCGGGCAACGGCAGCGGCCTCCGCCGCCCGCCGAGACTGCTCCGTGCTCTGATCCGCGAACCGGCCGGCCGAGGCCGCCGCATCCGCGGCAGCCGACGCGTTCCGCCCGGCGCTGGCCGCGGCGTCCGCCGAATGACCGGCCTCCGCGCTCGAAGCGGCCGCGTGCAAAGCCGCTTCCGCGGCGGTACGGGCACCGGCCGCCGCCGCACGTGCGGCCTGCGCCGCGTTCCGGGCGGCCTGGGCCTGACCGGCGTCCTGACGGGCCGCCGAGGCGGCCTGGTAGGCACGGGTGGCGGCCTGCCCGGCGGCAGCGGCGGCACTGGCCGCTCCCCGGGCCGCGTTCGCCGCCGTCCGGGCAGCGGCCACCGCCGTGTTGGACGCCTGGATCGCGGTCCGGGCGGCATTGGCGGCGCCCTGCGCCGCCTCGGCCGCCCGGTTCGCGGCCTGCCCCGCCTTCACCAGGTCGTCCTTGGCCGCGGCGGCCTCCGCCGCCGCCTTCTGCGCGGCCTCCTTCGCCAGCCGCGAGGCCTCCTCCGCCTGTTCGGACGCCGCCTTGGCCGCCTCGGTCTGCGCCTTGGCCCGTTCGCCGGCCTCCGTCGCCACGTCGACGAGTTGGCTGATCGTCAATGTCTCCTGGTCCCGGGCCCGGGCCAGCTCCAGCCCGGTCTCCAGGAAGTCCGCGATGTCGTCGGCCGTCCCGTTCAGGGCCCGCTGCGCGAGCTTCTGCACCTCGGGGCCGGCGGTCGCCAGGATCTTGACGACCCGGACCCGGTCATCCTCCTCGCGGGCCTGCGCGAGGTCCGTTTCGAGGAAGTCCGCCAACGCCTTGGCGGAACCGTCGTTGAGCGCCCGCTGCCCCGCGTCCTGGACCGCGCTCCCACCCGTGGACATGGCCTTGAGGACCGCCACCCGCCGGTCCTCCTGCAGCGGATCCCGAAAGCCGGTCAGCACGAACTCGTGCAGTTGCGCGTCCGAGCCGTTCAGCGCCTGCTGGGCGGCGGCCCGGACGCCGGGGCCGGCGAAGGCGAGCATCTTGAGGACCGCGAAGCGCTCGTCCTCGGTGGTCGCCCGCTGCAGGCCGGTGGCCAGGAACTCGGTGATCGCGCCATCGCTGCCGACCAGCGCGGCGGCCGCGGCATCGCGGACCGCCGACCCGCCGGCCATCCACGCCTCGACCACCTGGGCACGCGCGCCCACCGGCAACGGCGGCGGCCCGGGATCTGCGGGGACCGCCCCCGCCACCGTCGTTCCGAAGACCGCCATGGTCAGCGACAACGCCGTCACCGCGGTCAACCGAGCGCGCACTTGTCGCGCACGCGAAAGAGTCGGACTCAATATCTTGTTGATCATTTCTCCTCGACGCCTCGAAAAGGCCCGACGGCCGGGCCGACTGCCCGCGGAATCATCCGAAACCGCTTTCGCACAATTACACAGGCCACGGGGGCAAGGAATGGAGAACGAATTCGGTGGACATCTGACGAGCCAAATCGAGGAGCCTGCCGGGCAGTCGGTCGACACCGCCCTGATGCCCAATGAACAGCAGAAATGCATGGAAGATCGGATTCCCCAGGGAATACCGGCAGGACCGTTCCGCGGGCAATCTTGGCCGGAATGCGACCCTTTTCCGAAGCCGTCCCGCCGTGATACCAATTGAGGCCGCCGATCCGATGGCAAAAAGATCGACCACGAGCCCGGACGGCCCAGCCGGCGTACTTCGCGCACGCCGCGCCACAGACCCGTGGAACTCCGCCCGAGGAGGCCGAATCAACATGAAGGTTCTGTTCCGCTGCCTGACCGCCGGCACCATCGCCGGTGCCGTCGCCCTGATGGGCCTCACCGCGGTCGGTGCCGCCCCGGTGCCCGCCGCGGCCGGGACCGCTGCGGACGACACCCCGCCGCCGGCGGTCGAGGACTTCGCCTACCCGCAGGCCGACAAGATCTTCCAGGAGCGCGGCATCAGGCTGAAGAGCGGCGATGGCCACATCGTGCTCACCACCTGCGACGGCCGGCCGGGCCTGCTCATCGTGGAGGCCCGGGGCATGACGGCCACGGACCCGGTCGGCCGTGGCCGCTTCTGCTTCCTGATCACCGGCACGAGTGGCCGCCTGAGCCTGGAACTCCCTTCCGTCTACAGCGCCTTGGGCAATGACTACGCCGTGCGGCTCGACATGCGGACGGGCACCGAGGACAAGTCCTTCGACGTGCAGAAGAACAAGTGGACGTGGGTCGGTGAGACCGCCGACCCGCAGAACCGCGTGTTCACCCTGCTGGAGATCACCGCAAAGGCGTGACCCCGCTCTCCTCGGCCACCGCCTTCGGCCCGGCAAGGAAGGAAACCACCCCATGTCCCGCTCACGCACACGCTCCACCTGGATGACCGCCCCCGTCACCGCCGCCACCCTCACCGGCGCCCTGCTGTCGGGCACTCCGGCGAACGCCGTCATCGGCGACACGCCGCCCACCGGCTCCTACGCCTTCACCGCCAAGCTCGACATCGGCGACGGCCGACGCGCCTGCAGCGGCGCCCTCGTCGACCCGTACTGGATCATCACCGCCGCCGGCTGCTTCGCCGACGACCCCGCCCGGCCGACAAACGTCCCCGCCGGCCCACCCGCCCTCAGGACCACCGCCACCATCGGCCGCACCGACCTCACCACCACGGCGGGCCAGGTACGCGACATCGCGGAACTCGTCCCCCGCACCGACCGCGACCTCGTCCTGGCCCGACTCGCCACCCCGGTCACCGACATCACCCCGCTCGCCGTGGCCACCACCGCACCCACCACCGGCGAGGAGCTGCGGGTGACGGGCTTCGGCCGCACCGCCACCGAGTGGGTGCCCGACAAGCTCCACAGCGCCCTCTTCACCGTCGGCGCAGTCGACCCGGCCGGCCTGGCCATCACGCCGAAGGCCCCCGCCGATGCTGCCGTCTGCAAGGGCGACACCGGCGGTCCCGCACTGCGACAGCTCGGCGACCGCTACGAACTCGCCGCCGTCAACAGCCGCTCCTGGCAGAACAACTGCCTCGGTGCCACCACGAGCACCCGCACCGGCGCCTACGACACCCGGGTCGACGACCTCGGGGACTGGATCGGGCAGACCCTCGCCGAGTGGGCCGCCCAGCTCACCGGCCGGTCGACGGGCCGGAACACCGTCTACAACCCGGAGACCAGGACCGCCGAGATCTTCACACTACGGAGCGACGGCGCCCTGATCCACTCCTACAACACCGACGGCGCGGGCTGGACCGGCTGGTACGTGCTCGATCCCGGGGCGCGGTTCGTCGGATCCCCGAGCGTCATCCACAACCCCGTCACCCACACCCTCGACGTCTTCGCCATCGGCACCGACGGCTCCCTCTACCGCGCGACCTGGAGCGGCGCCACCGGCTGGAGTCCCTGGATCATGACCGGCACCTGGAAGTTCGTCGGGTCCCCGACCACCGTCTACAACCCCGACACCAAAACCGCCGAGGTCTTCGCCCTGCGCTCCGACGGCGTGATGGCCCACCTCTACAACACCGACGGCGCGGGCTGGCACGGCTGGTTCACCATCGACGGCGGAGGACGGTTCCTCGGCTCGCCTGCTGTCCTCCACAACCCCGTCACCCACACCCTCGACGTCTTCGCCACCGGCACCGACCGCTCCCTCTACCGCGCGACCTGGAGCGGCACCACCGGCTGGGGCCCCTGGACCGCGACCGGCGCCTCGTCGTCCGGCGCCCTCGCCACCGTCTACAACCCCGACACCAGGACCGCCGAGGTCTTCACCCCGATCGCCCTCGGCATGATGGGCCACCAGTACAACACCGACGGCGCAGGCTGGTCCGGCTGGTCCGTCATCGGCCCCGTACGACAGTTCACCGGTGTGCCGGCCGTCCTCCACAACCCCGTCACCCACACCCTCGACGTCTTCGCCACCGGCACAAACGCGACGGTGTACCGCGCGACCTGGAGCAGCACCACCGGCTGGGGCCCCTGGACCGCGACCGGCGCCCGGACGTTCGGCGGCTCTCCCTCCGTCGTCTACAACCCCGTCACCAGGACCGCCGAGGTCTTCGGCCTGGGGACCGACGACGTCATGGCCCACACCTACAACACCAACGGCGGCGGCTGGTCCGACTGGTCCACGGTCGGCTGACGGCATGCCCCGCCCCTCCCCCGTTCCCACCCGGCCAGGAAGGACCGTCCTCCGACGACTCGCCCGCACCCGGGCTCCGGCCGGACGACCGGGCTGGTCGGCGCCGCCACCCTCACGGGCGCCTGCACGGCCATGTTCCACCTGCGCCACCACGACGGCACCGTGACGTCCTTCATGCTGGGCGACGGCGGCAACTGGAAACCACTGGCCGGGTGCTGGACGCACAAGGGCTACGAGACGCCGGGGCTGTTCGACCCCGGCACCGCCACCTTCCGCCTCCTGAACTCCGTCCACGACGGCGACGCCGGCATCACCTTCAGGTTCGGCGACCGCGGTGACACGCCGATCACCGGCGACTGGAACGGCGACGGCACCACCCGGGTCGGCGTCCACCGAGCCGCCGGAAGCGTCTTCCGCTTCCGCGGCGCCGCGCCCGACGGATCCGACACCTCGGTCGCCTACGGCGACAGCGGGTTCCCCGTCACCGGCGACTGGAGCGGCAGCGGCCGGTCGGCCCAAGGCATCGTGGTCCCCGGCCGCTGAGGCCCGCCCGCCCACCGTCCGGCCCGGGACGCCACCGGGCCGGACGGCCCGGGTGATCTTCGAGCGGCTAGGCTCGGGCCTTTCGGTGTATCGGGCACGGGAGGAACGGTGGGCCGGGTGGGCAGGTGGGAGCGGGCGCTGGACGCGGCGGGGGTCCGGGAGGCCGGGTTGCGGGCCGAGTACGGGCGCCAGCGGGAGCAGGTGACCCGCTACCGGCGCGAGGTCGCGGTGGCGGCCGGGCTGCTGCTGCCGGAGCGCACCGTCCCGCACGTGATCGCCGCGGCGGCGCTCATGCACCGCACGGACACCCTGCTCGACAGCGGCCCGGTCGAGGGACGGCGGGACGCGGCCGCCCGGTGGCGGCAGGACATCACCGACGGCCTCGCCACCGGCCGCACCGACGACCCGGGGCTGCGCCCGCTGCTGCACAGCGCCGCCGAGCACCCCGTGCTGCGGGACCGGGTCCTGGACTACCTGGCGGCGGCGGACGCCGACCTCGACTTCACCGGGTTCGCCACCGAGGCGGACTACCAGCGCTACGTCGACGGGTACTCGCTGCCGGGCTTCATGGTCGTCGCCGCGCTGCTCGGCCCGGCCGGCGACCAGAGCGCCTACCGGGCCGCCTGCCGGACCTTCATCGACGGCAGCCAGCGGCTCGACTTCGTCAACGACCTGGCCGAGGACCTCGCCGAGGGCCGGCTCACGATCCCCCGGCAGGCGCTGGAGCGGTACGGCGTCACCCGGGACGACCTGGAGCAGGCCCGCGACCGCCCGGCCGTCCGGGCCCTGCTCGGCGAACTGCTCGACACCGCCGACCGCACGCTGGCCGAGGGCCGGGCCGTCGTCGAGCTGGTGCCGGCCGCGCACCGGCCGATGGTCCGCTGCGTCGTCGAGGTGGAGACGCTCACCAGCGCCGCTGCCCGGGCCGACCTCGGGGCGCTGCTGCACCGCTCCGCGAGCCCGGCCAAGCCCGCCGCGCTGCGGCTGCTCGCCCGGGAGTACCTGCGGGCGAGGCGGGTCCGCCGCCATCGCGGCTGACCGGCCGGGACGCCGTCAGGGCAAGGTCGGGACGCGGTCGCCGGGACCGGCCGGGTCGTCGTGGATCACCACGAGGATCGCGGCCGGTGCCCCGCCGGTGGAGCGGCAGCGATGCGGCAGCGCGGCGTTGAAGTAGACGCTGTCCCCCGGGGCGAGGGCGACCGTCCGCTCCGGGAACTCCAGTTCGGCGGTGCCCTCGTGGACGAAGAGGAACTCCTCGCCCGCGTGGGACTTGAACGGCGCGTCGGCGGGCTCCAGCGGCGGGTGCATCATGAACGGCACCATCTGCTTGCCGGCCAGCCCGGTGGCGATGCCCTCGTAGCGGGCGCCGCCCGGGACGGCGCCCGCGGTCATCGGGGTCCGCTCGCCGGCCCGCACCACCGTGACCAGCTCGGGCTCCACCTCGTCCGAGAAGAGCCGCCCGACGTCCACGTTGAGCGCGTGCGCGAGCTTCAGCGCGGTGGAGATCGACGGGTCGCTCAGGCCGCGCTCCACCTTGGAGAGGTAGCTCTTGGTGACGCCGACCTGCGCCGCCAACGCCTCCAGGCTGAGCCGGTTCTGCTTCCTCAGCACCCTCACCCGGCTGCTCATGGGCCGCCCCTCGCCACCTGTCGCCACCTGCCACCGCCTGCCGTCACCGCGGAACGTTCCGGTCCAGTATCCCAGCACCGGACCGTCGGACCGTCAGTGCCCTTCGAGGTCGTCGGGACGCACCGCGATGTGGTCCGGGGCGAGTTCGACGGCGACGCGGTGCTCCATGCCGAGCGCCTCCAGGAACTTGGCCGGGAGCTGGACCCGGCCGGTGCGGTCCAGCATCACGTACTCGGTCTCGTTGACCGACTCCTCGCCGTGCTCGTCGGTGAGGGTGCGGCGGAGCACCTCGCTGCTGGTGCGGCCGTCACGGATGGCGACGGTACGGCGGACCTCACCGGCCACCATCGGGTCGTGGGTGACGATGACGACGGTGGCGCCGAGTTCCCGGTTGACGGTGCGGAAGGCCTCGAAGATGCTCGCCCCGGTCTCCGAGTCCAGCTCACCGGTGGGCTCGTCGGCGAGCAGCACCGGCGGGTTGTTGGCCATGGCGACGGCGATCGCGACGCGCTGCTGCTGGCCGCCGGACATCTCGCTCGGCCGGCGGCGGGCGAGTTCGCCGATCTCCAGGGCCTCCAGCAGTTCGGCGACCCGGGCGGCCTGCCCGCGCGATCCGCCGTGCGTCCGGCGGCCGCCGCGAAGCTGCATCGGCAGGGCGATGTTCTCGGCGGCGGTGAGGAAGGGCAGCAGGTTGCGGGCGGTCTGCTGCCAGATGAAGCCGACCACCTCGCGGCGGTAGCGCAGCCGTTCGCGGGGCGACATCTCCAGCAGGTCGCAGCCGGCGACGGTGGCGGTGCCGGCGGTCGGCACGTCCAGCCCGGCGAGGATGGTCAGCAGGGTGGACTTGCCGCTGCCGGACGCGCCGACCAGCGCGACCAGGTCGCCCTGGCGGATGGTCAGTTCGAGGCCCTGCAGGGCCTGCACCTCGACGCCCTGGGCGCTGAAGATGCGCACCAGCCGGTCGCAGACGATCGCGGCGTCCGCGCCGTGGGCGCCTCTGGCTCCGGCCGCGGCGGCGCGGGCCCGCTCCTGGAGTTCCTGGAAGGTGGGGGCCTGGGCGGTCCGCTGGTCCTGGGCGCTGCCGTTCACCGCGGCTCTCCTCTCGTCGGCGCTGGGGTGGTGGTGTCGGTTCCGGTCGGGCACGGGGGCGTCATCGCTGGTCCCCCGCCCGCAGTTCGGTGGTGATCTGGCGCCGGCCGGCGATCAGTGCCTCGGCGACGACGCCGGCCGCGACGAGCGCGGCGAGGCCGGCGGTCTGCAGCAGGACCGGCGGGACGTCGACCGGCAGGCCGCGCGCGATCTCGGCGCCGACCAGGATCGACAGGTCGAAGGACGGGCCGAGCAGGGCGACCGCGGCCAGCGCGACGAGGCCGCCGCCGACCGCCGCGACCAGGGTCTGCGGCAGCGTCTCGACCAGGATCAGCGCCAGGCCCTGCCGGGGGCGCAGGCCCATGGTGCGCAGCCGGGCGAGCAGGGCGGTGCGTTCCGGCGCGGCCCGGACCAGGGTGAGCAGGACGGCGAGCAGGGCGAGCGCGCCGGAGCCGAGGACGGCGCCCCAGAACAGTCGGGCGGCGGACTCCTGGAGCGGGTCGTCGGCGAGTGCGGCGGTGACGGCCGCGCTGGTGCGCACGGTGTAGCCGGCCGGCAGTCCCTCCCCCTGGCCCGCGGACCCGGCGATCGTGGCGCGGGTGGCGCGTTCGGCGTCGCCGGCGATCCGTTCGCGCACCAGGCGCCGCAGTTCGCCCTCGTCGACCGAGCCGGTGGCCAGCCAGAGGTTGGCGCGGCCGAGTTCGGGGGCGGCGGCGACGGCCGGGGCGGTCGGCAGGACGACGAACAGGCGGTCCTCGCCCTGGAGGGCGGGGGTGGCGTCGACGGTGCCGGCGGTGGCGGTGAGCAGTTCGCCGCCGTTCGGCAGGCGCAGGCGGTGGGTGGGTTCCGCGCCGAGTTGCTTGGCGAGCGCGGTGGAGACCAGGACGGGCACGGCCGCGTCGGGTCCGCCGGCGCCGCCGGACAGCACGGCGGGGTCGAAGGCGCCGCGCCCGAGCGAGCGGGAGATCTCCGCGTAGGAGGCGGGGTCGGCGACGACGGCGAAGACCCGGGTGGTGCCGTTGCCGCCGAGCACGAACACCTCGGTGTCGGCCCAGACCGGGGCGGAGGCCCGGACACCGGGCAGCTTGGCCGCCTCCTCGGCGAAGGCGCTCGACACGGTGACGCCGACCGGCACGATCACGGAGGCGTCGCCGCCGACGCTCAGCCGGGCCGCGCGGGTGCGCCCCGTGTCGACGGCGCCCAGCACGGTGGCGCCGAAGCCGGCGGTGGTGACGGCGAGCAGCAGGGCGAGCAGCGGCAGCACGGAGGTGCCCTGCCGGCCGCCGGTGCCGCGGGCGGCGCGGGTCAGACCGAGGAACCCGACGGCGCCCGGACGCCGGGCGGCGACCCGGGTGAGCGCGCCGACCAGCAACGGCTGGAGGCGAGCGAGCAGCAGGCCCCCGGTGAGGGCGAGCAGCAGCGGGGCGACGATCAGCAGGGGGTCGGCGCTCTCGCCGGTGGTGGCGACGCCACGCCGCCGGACCTCCGCCACGGCGGTGATGGTCAGGGCCAGGACGGCGAGTTCGCCGACCAGGCGGCGCCGGCCGCCGCCGGGCCGGGGACGCGCCCACAGCCGCGCGGCGCGCAGCGGGAGGGCGAGCAGGCTGAACAGGGCGACGGCCGAGGCGGCCAGCAGGGCGCCGCCCCAGCGCGGGGCGGGCAGCAGCCAAAGGGCGAGCGCGGTCGCGAGGACGGAGGCCGGCAGGACGGTCACCGCGCCCTCACCGAGCAGCCGCAGCAGGACGCCGGAGCGCGAGCCGCCGCGGGCCTGGAGCAGCCGCAGTTCGGCGGCGCGCCGGTCGCCGGTGAGCGCGGCGGCCAGGCAGAGCACGACCACGCCGACGCCCGCGAGGCCGGCCGGGCCGATCGCGGCGAGCGGCGCGGCGGCCTCCTGCCGCTCGGTGGCCTGGCGGAACAGCGTGGGCAGCTGGGAGACGAGGTGCAGGTCGGGGCGGCGGCTGGCGTTCGCCAGCGCGTTGGCGGTCGGTCCGGTGAGGTAGGAGGCGACCTCCCGGTCGGTCCCGGCGAGCCGGTCGGCGCGCAGGCCGTCGACGTCGACGGGCAGCCGCCAGAAGTCCTGCGCGCCGGTCTGCCAGGTCCGCACCGGTTGGAGGGCGGAGCCGTCGACGAGTCCGCCGATGTGCCAGTAGGCGGCGGGCTCCTTGCCGGTGGTGTAGTTGAGGCAGGCCCGGTTGGGGCAGGGCAGGTCGGTCCAGTAGGGGTCGTTCTGGTCGTCGACGTCGAGGATGCCGACCACCTGGGCCCGGGGCGACTTCTCGTCGCTGGTGGCCGAGGAGGTCTGCAGGATGTCGCCGAGGCGGATGTGGACGGTCTCGGCGACGTCGCGGCTGATCGCGATCGGGACGGGTCCCTCCGCCGAGGGGGCGCCCGGCCAGTCACCCTCGGCGAGCGTCACGTGGTCGCGCAGGCCCTGCAGGTAGAGCAGGTCCAGCATCGGATCGGCCTTCTCGGGCCGGGCCAGGCCCGGGTTGATGAGGGGGCGCGGTTTGCCGCTGCGGCTGCCGTAGACCGGTCCGCCGGGCGCGACGCGGAAGGTGGCTCCGGTGTGCGCGGTGAGCAGGGCGGCGTCGCGGTCCAGGTCCTCGGCGTCGCCGCGCAGGTCGGCGGTGGCGAGGATGCTGGTCGCGGCCGGGCCCCGGTCGCGGAGGAACTCGCGCAGACCCTGGTCGGCGCCGCGGTCCAGCATCCGCGGGAAGGCTGCGGCGAGGAAGACGGTGCCGAACGCGAGCACGGCGGTGAGCAGCGCGGCGAGCGGGGTCGCGCGCAGCCGGGTGCTCACCCACGCCGCGGGGCGGTGGGCGCTCTCCGGTCCGGCGTCGGCGGGCCGGGCGGCCTCGGATCCGGCCGGGCTGGTCACATCTCCTCCAGGTGCCGCAGGCGTTGGGCCACGTCGCGGCGGCGACGGCCGCCGAGCAGGGCCGAGAGCAGGGGGACGGCGGCGATCGCGGCGGCCAGCAGCACGGCGGTGCCGAGCGGCAGGTCGACGACGGCGTCCGGGACGGGGCGGCGGGCCTCCGGGGTGAGCACAACGAGCGGCACGATCAGCCGCACGATCAACGTGCCGAGGGCGAGGCCGACGACGGTGCCGAGGCCGACCAGGACGGCCTGCTCGGCGGTGGCCGTGCGGACCAGACGGCGCCTGGGGGCGCCGAGGGCCAGCAGCAGCGCGGAGTCGCGGGAGCGCTCGGCCGCGGCGGCGGCCGAGGCGGCGCCGAAGCCGATCGCGGCGAGCACCGTGGTGACGAGGGCGATGGCGGCGAGCGCGTTCTGCGGGGCGGCGCTCAGCGGGTCGCCGAGCAGGTCGGCGGCGACCTCGTCGCGGAGCTGGAGTCCCGGGGTGTTGGGAGCCGCGCGCAGGGCGGCGGCCGCCTGGGCGGGGGCCGGGTCGTCCGGGCCGGCGGCGGGCAGCCACCACTCGGTGGGGAGGGGGGTCTCCCGGCCGGTGGCCGCGAGCGCCCGGCCGACGGTGCCGAGATCGACCAGCAGGGCGTTCCCGCCGACGACGGGCAGCGATTCGACCTCGCCGGTGATCCGCACCTGCACGGTGGCGAGGCCGAACGGCACCCGCATGGTCGAGCCGACGCCGGAGCCGGTGGCGGCCAGGTAGTCGCGGGTGGCGACGCCGGTGATCTCGGTCGGCGGCTCGGCTCCGGCCGGGGTGATGACGGCGCGCTGCGTGCCGCGGTTGCCGGTGACGGCCCAGTAGCGCGCGCTCAGCAGCGGCCGGTCGTCGGCCCGGCCGGGGAGGATCTCCACGTGGGCGTCGTGGTCGGTGCCGTCGCCGGGGTTGGCCCAGCCGAAGCCGGCGGGGACGGCGGCCGGTACCGCGGGGGACGTCGCGTCGTCGGCGGCGGCGAGCCCCCGGAGGGTCAGCGTGCCGCCGTCGGTGGGGCCGAAGGAGAGGGTCACGCCGACGACGGTCAGCGGCGCGGACACCGAGCTGCGTCCGCCGTCGGTGAGCCAGGCGAGGTTCGCGGTGGCGCGGCCCTCGCCGGAGGCGGGGATGCCGCGCAGCGGGGCGACGAAGGAGACGTTGTGGCGGTCGCGCAGCAGCAGCCAGGCGTCCGGGGCCCTGACCGGTGGCGGCATGGCCTCGCCGGGCTCCGGCCGCCACGCGTTCGGCGTGAAGGTGACCTCGGCCTCGATGCGCTGCGGACGGCCGGGCAGCGGGATCCCGGCCGCGGCCCCGGCGGGCGCGTTCGCGGCGAGCGGGGTGAACAGCCGCTTCGGGTCCTGACCGTCGAGCAGGTCGGAGCGGACCGGGACGCGCTCGGCGAAGGCGGCGGCGTCCACGGCGAGGATCTGTCCGTGGCCGCCGTCGGGCAGTGACTGCTCCTGGCGGCTGACGGGGACGATCCGGTCGCCGCCGGGCAGGGCGGCGAAGCGGCTGCCCTGACCGAGCGGGTCGGTGTGGAGGCTGTGGACGCGCAGGCCGCCGGCGGTGGCGAAGGAGGCCTGGTCCTGCTGGGAGGTGTTCCAGGTGTCGTGCTGGCCGAGGGCGAGGACGCCGGTGGAGACGCCGAGCACCAGCAGCAGGACCGGCCCGCCCGCCTGGCCGGGGCGGCGGGCGAGCTGCCAGCCGACCAGGGCGGGTCCGAGGCCGCGTCCCCGGGCGGCGATCCGGGCGCCGAGGCGGGCGGCGAGCGGCAGCAGGCGCAGTGCGAGCAGGGTGCCGGCGCCGAGGGCGAGGGTGGGGGTGGCGATGAGGACCGGGTCCAGGCCGAGGCGGCCGTCGGCGTCCGGCGACAGGCCGCCGCTGTACTGGGAGAGCTGTTGGTAGGCGAGGACGGCCAGCGCGAGCAGGGCGAGGTCGGCGCCGGAGCGGGCGGCGCCCGCGGCCAGGGCCTGGCGGCTGCCGGCCCGGCGCAGCACGGCGGCGCCGGCGCCGCGCAGCAGGGCGGGCACGGCGGCGAGCAGGACGCAGCCCAGCGCACAGGCGACCGCGACCGGCCACAGGGTCCAGCGCAGTGTGGTGTCCAGCGGCACGTGGCGCAGCGGACCGAAGCTTCCGAGGAGGCTCAGCAGCGGCGGGGTGAGCAGCGGGGCGAGCAGGGCGGCGGGCAGCGCGAGCAGCAGGGCCTCGGTGGCGCTGAAGGCGCCGAGCCGCAGGCCGGAGGCGCCGCGGGCGGCGAGCAGCGCGTTCTCGGCCTGCTGGCGGGTGGCGATCAGGTGGACGACGAGCAGCAGGGCGGCGGCGGCCAGCACGATCAGCTGGAGGGCGCCGATGAGCAGGGTGGAGCGGGCGACCATGGCGCTGGAGTCCAGCTCGCGCAGCAGGTCGGCGAGGTCGGTGCGGGCGATCAGCCCGCCGTTCCTGTTGAGGTCGTCGCCGGCCGGGGTGATCCGCGTGCGCAGGGCGTTCACGTCGCCGGCGCCGGCGGTGGTGAAGTCGGCGTCGACCAGCCAGCTGCGGCCGTTCTGCGGGATGCCGGCGGCGGTGAAGGCGGTGTCGTCGACGAGCAGCGGGCCGTAGGTGGTGAAGCCGCCGACCAGGACCTCGCGGCCCTGCAGCGGGTCGAGCCGCCAGTAGAGGTCGCCGGGGTCGGTGGCGCGGTAGACGCCGGTGATCCGGACGGTGAGCGGGGCGCCGCCGTAGCGGTCGGTGAGCCGCACCTCTGCGGGGAGGGCGTCGGCGGCGAGGCCGAGGCGGCTGAGCGCGGCCTTCGGGACGGCCGCCTGGACCGGGGCCGCGGTGCCGGACGCCGCGGGGGCGGGCCAGGCGCCGGCGAGCAGCTGGACGTCCTGGCGGTCGAGGGCGGCGAGGACGGTGAGGTCGTCCTCCTTGGCGGCGCCGGGTCCGCCGGGCGCGGCCGCATTGCTCGTCTGCTTGTCCGCCGGGGCAGTCTGCGCGCCGGCCGCCGGGGCGCCGGGCAGGCCGTAGGAGCGGCTGCGGGACAGGCCGCGGGTCTCGGTCGGCAGGTCGCCGAAGAGGGCGCGGGCGTAGTCGCCCACCGCCGCGTCGTCCTTGGCCCGCCGGTCCAGCCCGTGCTCGGAGTTGACCACCACGGTGGTCCTCGGATGGCCCTGGCCCTGGAGGGCCTGGCGCTGTCCGATCTCGCCGACGGTGCGCTGGAAGGCGACCAGCGCGGTGAGCACCGCCGTCGTGATCAGTACGGTGAGCAGGGCGGCGGCGGCCAGGGGCAGTCGCCCGCGCAAACGGCGCACGACAAAGCCGAGCATCCTGTTCCTCCCCCGGTCCTCAGGAATGTCCGCGCCGCACCGCGCCGCCCGGACCGGGCGCGCGTCTCCCGCTGCGCGAATGGGGCGCCCGCGGGCGCCGCAAGGTGATCTCCGATGCTTGATCACCGGATAGCGGACGATGCTGTCAGATCCGGTCAAAGAAGGGAAGGGACTTGCGCGAAGGATGCAAGTAATGAGCAAATGCTCCGAACCACGACCGGACCACGCCTGACGGCACGTCGGCTCTTACCGGATTCGCGCAGCCATGGACACTTCAAACAATCCGGCGCCGCCCCGTCGGCGGGACGCGCCGGGGCCCGCCCAGGGGGACGCCGTATGACGCAGCAACCGGCCGGCACCGCGACCGCTCCGATGGTGACCGTCACCGACGTCCACCGCAGCTTCGGAACCGGCGAACGGGCCGTGCACGCCCTGCGCGGCGTCTCCTTCACCATCGGCCGCGGCGAACTCACCGCGCTCAAGGGCCGTTCCGGCTCCGGCAAGACCACCCTGCTCAACCTGGTCGGCGGCCTGGACAGCCCGAGCGGGGGCACCATCACCCTGGACGGCACCGACCTCGGCGGCCTGGACGAGGACGGCCGGCTGGCGCTGCGCCGGGACCGGCTGGGCTTCGTCTTCCAGTCCTTCGGCCTGCTCCCGGTGCTCACCGCCGCCGAGAACGTCGGCGTGCCGATGCGGCTGCGCAAGGTGCCGGCCGCCCAGCGCGAGGAGCGCGCCCGCGACCTGCTGGCGCTGGTCGGCCTGGCCGACCACGCCAACCAGCGCCCCGGCGAGCTGTCCGGCGGCCAGCAGCAGCGCGTCGCCGTCGCCCGGGCGCTGGCCAACGAGCCCGACCTGATCATCGCCGACGAGCCGACCGGCCAGCTGGACTCGGAGACCGGCCGTTCCATCATGGAGCTGCTGCGCGCCGTGGTCCGCAGCGAGGGCGTCACCATCCTGGTCGCCACCCACGACCCGAACCTCATGGAGCTCGCCGACCGCGTGGTCGAACTCCGCGACGGCCGCATCGTCGAGGAGGCCCCGGCGGCCGAGGCGCCCGTCGGCTGAGGCGCCCGCTGGTTGAGGCTCCCACTGGTTGAGGTCCCGTCGGCCGAGGTCCCGGACACGCGTCGGCGACCGCGCGACCGTCCCCGACGCGCCGACCGGGCCCGCGAGCGGCCGACACCGCCGCCACGCCGACCGGGCGTTAGCATCCATGCAAGGTCGGGCCGCACGGCCCTGACCACATGGAGAGGCGGAGAGCGCCATGGCAGTCGAGATCCAGGTCGAGTCCCTGGGCGACCACGAGCACCTGGTCCGGGTCCGCGAGGGCGCCGCCGAGGCCGAGACGCGGATCCGGGTCACCGACGGTGTGCTCGACCAGCCGCAGATCACCGCGGCCGGGGCCGACGAGACCAGGATCGTGCACGAGACGGTGGCCTTCCTGGTCGAGCGCCAGCCCGTGATCGACATCCCGCCGATGATCGACCTCGACGACCTCGCGGACGCCTACGGCACCCCGTACCTGGACGACCTCGGCCGCCGCCTCACCGCACGGTAGATCAGCCGGCGCCGCGGGCGGCCACGGGGTCGGTGACGCCGCCGGGCGAGGCCTCGCCGCCGATGTTCCAGTCGGCGAGGCCGGCCGCGGACTGGTAGACGGACTCGTAGAAGTCCAGCACCGCGGCCCGCGGGTCCTCGCCGCCGCGCACGTCGTCGTACTCCAGGACGGCCAGGTGGCTGCCGTTGCGCTCGACCCAGCGGGCCGCGCCGGGGCGCAGCGGGCGTTCGGCCAGGCCGGCGGGTTCGGGCGCCGTGTAGGAGTAGAAGGCCGGCCGGGGGAAGGCGTCGTCGCCGAACCAGAAGCCGGCGCTGATGACCTCCCGGGAGTAGGCCTCGCGGGTCACCGGGTCGACGCTCGGCGGCTGGTCCACCCGGCGGCCGGAGAAGCGGCTGACGGCGATGTCGAAGGTGTGCCAGAAGTGGTGCACCGGGCTGATCTTCCCGCAGAAGCGGGCGGCGAACTCCTCCAGCACCAGGGCGACCTGGCCGAGCACCTGCCAGTAGCGGTTGACCCAGAACGGGTCGTACGCGGCGTGCTCGGTGTCCTCGGTGAACGGCCGCCCGGCGTCGGGCAGGTCGAAGGGGTGCGGGTGCGGGAGGGCCACCGGCACGCCGACCACCGCGAGGGCGTCGAGCGTCTGGCGGTAGAACGAGGCCACGGACTGCCCGGTGAGCGGGAACGAGACCCGGCGGCCGTCCGAGGAGCAGACCACCAGCCGGTGGTCGACGAAGTCGAAGTCGACGCAGAAGGTGCCGCCCCCGTCGGGCAGGGCCATCGGCCGGGTGGTGATTCCGCGCCCGGTGAGGTAGTAGGGGACGTTCCACCAGTGGTTGCGCCGCACGCTCTCCGCCAGGCGGATCTTGCCGACGACCTGGGCGAACCGGTGCACGGTCGCCTTGGAGTCCTGCCACCGCGCCAGCGGGATGGGGGGAAACAGCTCCATGGGGCCACGCTAGGCCCACCCGGGCGCTCCCGCATCCGCGCCCGGCGCGGGGCGGCCCGGGGTCAGGGCCGGGCCGGGGTCAGGGCCGGGCCGGGGTCAGGGCCGGGTGTCGGCGCCCGCCACGCACGGGTGCGGACCCGGGACGGGCTCGCCGGCCACGATCGCCCGGTGCACCTCGCGCAGCTGCCGGCCCGGACCCAGGCCCAGCTCCCGCCGCAAGGTGGTCTCGGCCCGCCGGTAGGCCCACAGCGCCTCGGCCCGGCGCTCCGAGGCGTACAGGGCCCGCATCAGCTGGGCGTGGAACGCCTCGTGCAGGGGGTGTTCGGCGACCAGGGCGGAGAGCAGCCCGATCAGCGAGCGGTGCCGGTCCAGCGCGAGGCCGACCTCGACGTGGTCCTCCAGGCACTGCAGCCGCCGGGTCCTCGCCCAGGCGGCGAAGACCCCGATCAGCGGGCCGTGCCGGCGCGGGTCCGGGAGCGGTCCGCGCCACAGCGCGACCGCCCGGGCCAGCGCGCGGGAGCTCTCCTCCAGGTCCCCTCCGGCCCGGGCGGCCCGGGCCAGACGGGTGAGCCGTTCCAGCTCCCCCCAGTCGGTGTCGGCCGGATCGACCGCCAGCAGGTAGCCGGGGTGCTCGGTGACGATCGGCGAGGGTCCGGGCGCGGCCCGCGCCAGCAGCTTGCGCAGCTGGGAGACGTAGACGTGCAGGCCGGCGGACGCGCGGCGGGGCGGGGAGCCGTCCCAGAGCTCGGTGATCAGCGCCTCCTTGGAGACGACCGTGTTCGCCCGGACCACCAGGGCGGTCAGCAGCGTCGCCACCTTGGGCGCGTTGACGGTCAGCACGGTGGCTCCGGCGGTGACCCGCAGCGGGCCGAGCACCTCGTACCGCATGACGGCCTCCCCCCGGGACCTGTCCGCCGCTCACGCCGTGTACTGGGCGTTCCAGCCGGCGGCCACGTCGAGCGAGACGCCGCTGATGTGCCGGGCCGCGTCGGAGGCCAGGAACAGCGCGGCGTCCGCGGCCTCCGAGGGCTCGATGTACGGCACGCGCATCGGCATGAGGCTCGCCCAGGCCGCGGCGGCGGCCTGCGGGGTGGGGTCGTCGGGGCTGAACTGGCGGTAGTTCAGCTCGTTGTTGATCATCGCGGTGTTGGTGAAGCTGGGCGAGACGGCGTTGACGGTGATGCCGTACGGGCCCAGTTCCAGCGCGGCGGACTTGAGCAGGCCGAGCACGCCCCACTTGGCGGCCGCGTAGTGGGTCATGTTCGCCGCGCCGACCCGGGAGGCGACCGAGCCGGTGACCAGGATGCGGCCGCCGCGCTGCGGCACCATGACCCGGGCCGCGGCCCGGAAGGTGTGGAAGACGCCGGTCAGGTCGGTGTCGATCATGTCGCGCCAGACCTCGTCGGTCATCTCCAGCAGCGGGGAGGTGCTCCACAGGCCGGCGTTGGCGCAGACGACGTCCAGCCGCCCGAACTCCTCCACCGCCGTGTCGACGACCCCGTCCACCTCGGCGGAGACCCGGACGTCGGCCGTCCGCACGACGCATTTGGCGCCGATTTCCTCGACCGCCCGCCGGGTTTCCTCCAGGTCCTTCGAGGTGCCCATCGGAATCGGCACGGAATCGATCTGGGCCGCGATGTCGGAGAGGACGACGTGCGCCCCCTCGGCGGCAAACGCGAGGGCGTAGGAACGGCCGATCCCGCGGGCCGCCCCCGTGATCGCCACGACCTTTCCGGTGAACCTGGACACGCCGGACCCCCTTCGCACGATGACGTTTCGACCGAGGCTAGGCGCCGGCGCACAAGGCCCGCACAAGGATCACCCGAGGCCGCTCCGGCCTTGCTGGACAGGCCGGACCGCGGTTCGTCAGGATCTCGACCGATGTCGGGAGTTCCGTCCGAACGCGCGGAGAGAAGGGTAGTCCCCGTGATTCCTGAGAGCCATCGAGACCTGCTGGAGCGGCCGCTCTTCGCGCATTTCGCGACGGTCCGGCCGGACGGTTCCCCCCAGGTGAACCCGACCTGGTTCGAATGGGATGGGAACCACCTGTGGTTCACCAATTCGACGCTGCGGCGGAAGTACCTGAACATCCAGGAGAATCCCGCGGTGGCGGTTTCGGTCATCGACCCGGAGCAGCCCTACCGCTATCTGGAGATCCGGGGCCAGGTCGACCTGGTGGAGCCGGACCCGGCGGCGTCGACGTTCCTGCGGCTGGCGAAGCGCTACGGAGTGGAGGACGCGACGGTCCCGCCGGACGCGCCGTCCCGCGTCGTCTACCGGATGACGCCGCGGCACGTCACGTTCCAGTGACCGCCGCGTCGACGGGCGGCAGTTCGTCGGCCGGCGGCTCGGTGAGCGGACGGTCCGCCAGGACCAGGTCCAGCAGGCCGGGGAACTGCTCGTCGAACTCCGCCCGGCGCAGCCGGTTGAGGCGGCGCGAACCGTCGTCGTGCTGCAGCAGTAGCCCGGCCTGCCGCAGCACGGTGAAGTGGTGGCTCAGCCCGGACTTGCGGATCGGCAGATCGAAGGTGCCGCAGGCGAGTTCGGCGGGCTCGGCGGCCGCGAGCTGCCGCAGCAGGGACAGCCGTACCGGATCGGCGACCGCCTGGAGCACCGTCAGCAACGGCACGTCACGTGGATGACGGTGCGTCAGAGTGGCGGCCCGCGCGGTGACTTTCGCATCCGACTTGCGCGAAGTGGTGTTTGAGCGGGATCGTACACTCCTAGGATCTGTTTGATTCATGTCGTACACCTTACCCGGCCGGTCCCGTCCTGGCCGCCCGTCAACGAAGGAAGACGCCCATGACCTCGACCGCCTTACCCCAGGACGACGTCCGCCGGCCGGGGCTGACGCTCCTCGCCATCTGCCTCACCGTGGTCCTGTTCCCGCTGGCCATCACCGGCGCGTCGGTCGCGCTGCCGTCGATCGGCTCCGACCTCGGCAACTCCCTGGCGGCGGGGCAGTGGGTGGTCAACGGCTACGACCTGACCTACGCCGGCTTCATGCTCGCCAGCGGCTCGATCGCCGACCTCGTGGGCCGCCGCAAGGTGTTCCAGGTCGGCCTGGTGCTGTTCGGAGGCGGCGCCCTGATCTCCGCGCTGGCGCCGAACATCCTCGTCCTCGACCTCGCCCGCGCGGTGGCCGGCATCGGCGCGGCCGCGGCGACCACCAGCGGCAGCGCCATCCTCGCCCACGCCTTCGACGGGCCGGCCCGCGCCCGAGCCTTCGGCCTCTTCGGCACCTCGATCGGCCTGGGCCTCGCCTTCGGTCCCAGCATCGCCGGCCTGCTGACCAGCAACCTCGGCTGGCGCTCCGTCTTCCTGGTGCCCGCGATCATCGGCCTGGTCGTGCTGCTGCTCACGCCCACCCTCGCGGACTCCCGCAACCCGGCGGCGAGCAAGGTCGACCGGCCCGGCACCATCACCTTCACCCTCGCGCTGCTGCTGCTGATCCTCGGCCTGGTCGAGGGCCCGCAGGCCGGCTGGAGCAGCCCGCTGGTGCTCGGCAGCTTCATCGGCTTCGTCGTCCTGCTGGTCCTCTTCGGCGTGGTCGAGCAGCGCCAGTCGGAGCCCATGTTCGACCTGGGCCTGCTCAAGCACCGCAAGTTCGTCGGCGTCTCGCTCGCCACCATCCCGGTGGTCTTCGGGTTCACCCCGCTCGCCGTCTACCTGCCCTCGTACTTCATCGCCGCCGACGGCGTCAGCGCCCAGCAGGCCGGGCTCATCCTGATCATGCTCACCGGCCTGACGCTGTTCTTCCCGACCATCGCCGGCTACGCCACCCGCTGGATCCCCGCCCAGGTGCAGATCGCCTTCACGGTGATCCTCACCGCCGTCGGCCTCGCCTGGCTGACCGTGCTGGAGCCCGGCGTCGGCTACCTGACGCTGCTGCCCCCGCTGGCCCTGATCGGCATCGCCGTCGGCCTCTCCTTCGGCCTGCTGGACGGCGCCGCCGTGAGCAGCGTCGAGGTCTCCCGGGCCGGCATGGCGGCCGGCATGTTCAACACCGTCCGGCTGGCCGGCGAGACCATCGCCATCGCGGTCGCCGGCTCGCTGCTGGTCAGCTTCACCCAGTCCGAGGTGAGCGGGAAGCTCGGCGGTTTCAGCAGCCGCTACGCCGACGACCCGGCCGCGCTCGCCAACCTGATGAACCAGGGCGAGCTGAAGAGCGCCGTCGAGACCGTCGAACCCGCCTCGCAGCGCGGCGCGTTCGCCGACACCGCCGCCTCGGCCTTCGCCCAGGGCTTCCACGGCCTGCTCTGGGTGCTGGCCGCGCTGTGCGCCGTCACCTTCGTGGTCGTCGCGCTGCTGCTGCGCGAGCCGCGTGGCGCCGTGGCCGGCGCCCCCGAGGAGAACGCGCTGCCGCGCACCGCCGAGGTGGCCCACGCCGCGGACTGAGAGCGCCGACCACCACGACCGAGGGGCCGCCGGAGATCCGGCGGCCCCTCGGCGTCGTCCCGCGACGGGCTCAGGCCAGTTGCGGCAGGACCTCGGAGGCGATCAGCTCCAGGTGGTCCAGGTCCTGCAGATCGAGCACCCGCAGATAGGCGATCTGCGCCCCGGCCTCGGCGAACCGGCCCAGCCGGTCGACCAGTTCGGCCGGCGTGCCGCGCAGCGCGTTGCCGTCCAGGGTCTCGCTGAACGCCTCGTCGCGGCGCTTCACCTCGGCGTCGTCCCTGCCCGCGCACACGGTCTGGATGATCGAGAACTCCGGCGACCGCGGGTCACGGTCCACCGCCAGGCACTCCTCGCGCACCCGCTCGTACAGCTCGGCGGCCCGCTCGGGGGCGACGAAGGCGGTGTTGAACTCGTCGGCGTACTTCGCGGCGAGCGCCGGCGTCCGGCCGGTGCCGACCCCGCCGACGATGATCTGCGGCCGGCCGTCACCGGCCCGCAGCGGCGCCACCGCGCCGGTCAGCTGGTAGTGCTCGCCCTTGAAGTCGTAGCTGCCGCCGGGCGGCGTCTCCCAGAGCGACTTGACGATCTCCAGCTGCTCCTCCAGCAGCCCGAACCGCTTGGCCGGGAAGGGGATTCCGTAGGCGGCGTGCTCCGCGGCGTACCAGCCTGTGCCGATGCCCACCGACACCCGGCCGCCCGCCATGTGGTCGACCTGGCCGACCTGGATCGCGAGCTGGCCCGGCCAGCGGAAGGTGACGGGGGTGACCAGCGTGCCGAGCCGGATCCGGGAGGTCTCCCGGGCGAGACCGGCCAGGGTCACCCAGGCGTCGGACGGGCCCGGCAGGCCGTCCACGTCGCCCAGCTTCAGGTAGTGGTCGGAGCGGAAGAACGCGTCGAAGCCGAGCTCCTCGGCGGTCCGGGCGACCTTCAGCACGGTGTCGTAGGAGGCGCCCTGGGACGGCTCGGTGTGGATGCGCAGACGCATGAACGGCCTCTCGTGAAAGGAAGGAAGGAAAGGGCGGGGAAAGGTGGGGAACCGCCGGCCGGCACCGGCGCGGGGTCGCGCCGGCCCGGCCGGAGACGTCACGCGGGGCGGGCGAGGCCCCGCCGGCCGCGGTCGGCCAGCCGCCGGGACGCCGCCCCGCCGAGCGCCGTGACGGCCTCGGGCAGGTGGTCGCCGGCCAGGATGACCTGCTGCAGCGCCTTGACCTGGGAGGACGGCTCCAGGCCGATGTGCTCGATCAGCCGGGTGCGCAGCTGCTGGTAGACCTCCAGTGCCGAGGCACGCCGCCCGCAGCGGTGCAGGACCGTCATCAGCTGGGCGTGCAGACCCTCGTTGAGCGGGTGCTGCACCGCCAGCGCGGTGAGGTCGCCCAGTACGTCCTGGTGCTGCTGCAGCGCGAGCTTCGCCGCGATCCACTGCTCCACGACGCTGAGCCGCGACTCCTCCAGCGACCCGACGTGGGCGTGCAGCAGCGGGCCGGCCTGGACGTTGGCGAGCGCCGGACCGCGCCACAGGGCGAGCGCCGAGGTGAACAGCATGGCGGCCTTGGCGTGGTCCTGGGCCGCCGCGGCGCTGCGCGCCCGGTTCACCAGGCGCTCGAACTCCCGGGTGTCGAGGGTCACCGCGCCGCCGCGCAGCATGTAGCCGCGGCCCTCGGTGACCAGCATGTCCTTGGCCACCACGGCGGTGGGCAGGCCGGTGGCGTCGGCCAGCAGCTTGCGCAGCTGCCCCAGGTAGGTCTGCACGGTCCGCAGCGCGGTGCGCGGGGCCTCCTCGGGCCACAGCTCCCGGAAGATCGCGGAGACCGGGACCACCTGGTGGGCATTGACGGCGAGCAGTGCGAGGACCTGTCTCACCTTCGGCGCGCTGGGCGTCGCGCAGCCGTGGTCCCCCGCGGCCTGGAAGTGGCCGAGCACCTGGATGCGCACCGGGGGTTGACCGGCGGTGTGGATGGAGCCGAACACGTCGCTCCTGTGGAGGACGGACGCCGAAGGGGACACGAGCACAACCTCCTTGCTGACTGATGGCCCGTGGTGGATGTGCCGCCGAGCCGGGCACAGACAACGGGGGGCACGACGCTGTGCTCCCGAGCTGAACGGTTTCCAAGGTGTCAGACGGCGATGTCGGGTCGCTTTCATCGCTCTTGCATTCGAGAACCCCTGGTCGCCGGGCCCCCGCACGCGCGTCCGGGTACCGGACGCGCCCCGGCTCAGCTGTCGAAGCCGCAGGCCGACTGCGCCAGCACGGTGGTGGCCAGCGGGACGATCCGCGGCGCCGAGCGCAGGAACCGCGTCAGGTCGAACATCCGCAACTCGGCCTGGCGGACCAGTTCGCGCGAGCGTTCCTCGCCGCAGGTGCCGCCGAGCGCGTGGTACGCCCGTACGGCCTCGGTCGCCGACCGCACGGCGTCCGGCCAGGCGCCCATCGCGCAGAAGGCCATCGAGCGCAGCAGCAGGCTCTGCGCCTCGCAGAGCACCAGGCGGTCCCCGCGGGCGGCCCCCATCGCCCGGGCCAGGCAGTCCAGCGCCTCCTCCGGGAGGCGCCGCTCCATGCGGATCAGCGCCAGCCCGAACAGCGCCTCGACGGCCGACTGCGCGTGCCCGGCGAGGGCGGCCAGCTCGGCGGCCCGCTCGTGCTCCTGCTCCGCCAGGTCCAGCCGGCCCGACATCCGGCTGCAGGACGCCAGGATGTTGTACGCGTCGGCCGAGACGATCTGGTCGCCGAGGTCCTTGGCGAGCATCTCGGCGGCCCGCGCGTGCTCGGTCGCGATCTTCGGCTGGCGTTCCATCAGCTGTCCGACGGCGAGCCGTGCGTGGGCGGCGACGCGGTCGAACCGCCCGCCCAGGTCGTGGCTGGTGCGCAGCGCGAGCCAGAGCGCGCGCAGTCCCTCCTCGGGCCGGCCGAGGGCGCACAGGGTGAGCCCGATCCGGCCCAGGTTCTCCGACCTGGTGAACTCGACCCCGTGCTCCCGGTCGATCTCCTGCGCCCGGGCGAACTGGGCCAGGGCGTTGTCGAAGTGGCCGCGCGCGTGCTCGACGCTGCCCAGGTGGCGCCGGGCCCTGGCCTCCGCCATCGGCAGGTCCAGCTCGCGTTCCAGATCGAGGCCGCCCTCCAGTTCCCGCGCGGCCTCGCCCAGCCGGCCCTGGGCCAGCAGCAGGAGGCCCAGGGCGTTGCTGGTCTCGGCGGCGAAGGCGCGCAGGCCGTGCCGCGCGGCGAGGTCGCGGGCCTCGGTCAGGTGCGCGTGGGAACGGCCGTAGTCGGCGCTGCGGTAGTTGGCCAGGCCCAGGCTGTAGTTCATCGCCCACTGGGCGGGCGGATCGCCGGCCTTGCGGGCGGACGCGAGGCCCCAACCGGCGGCCGTCTTCCACTCGTTGCCGTTCCAGCCCGACCAGAAGTAGCCGCGCAGCACATCGGTGAGCAGCCAGCCGATCTCGTGGGCCTGCCGGGAGTCCCGGGCGGCGGCGCAGGCGATGACGGTGATGAGGTTGGCGCGTTCCACCAGCAGCCACTGCAGGGCCGCCTCGTCGGTGGCGAAGGACAGCGGGTGGACGGCTGCGGGCCGCTCGGCGGGCGACAGCCGGATCATGCCCGGGTAGCGCGGGACCACGGCCGAGGCCGCGCTGTGCAGGTACCAGCCGAACAGCCGCAGCTCGGCGGCCCGGCGGGCCTGCGGGGCGTCCTCCTCGCGCGCCCGCTCGGCGGCGTAGATCTGCATCAGCTCGTGGAAGCGGTAGCGGCCGGGCAGGTGCTCCTCCAGCAGGCTGGCGAAGGCGAGGTCCTGGAGCAGCAGTTCGGCGTCGGGGACGGACAGGTCGAGCAGCGCGGCGGCGGAGGCGGCGGTGTAGTCGCGCACCGGGACCAGCCCCAGCGTGCGGAAGAGCCGCTGCGCGCGCGGGGTCTGGGCGTGGTAGGAGAGGTCGAAGGCGGCCTGCACGGCGGCGCGCCGGTTGCTGCCCACGGTCAGTTTTGCCACCCGGTTGCCGTGGCGCAGTTCCTCGACGTAGGTGCGCAGCGGCAGCCGGGGTCTCGACAGCAGGCTGGCGGCGGCGACGCGCAGGGCGAGCGGGAGGTGGGCGCAGAGCTCGGCGAGTTCGGCGAGTTCCCGCCGGGCGGCGGAGCGCCCCGGGCCGAGCACGGTACCCAGCAGCGACTCCGCCTCGCCCGCGGTGAGCACGTTCAGCGGGACCAGCCGGGCGCCGTGCAGGGCGACCAGCTCGGTCAGGTTGCTGCGGCTGGTGATCAGCACCGTGCAGCTGGAGGTCCCGGGCAGCAGCGGGACGATCCGCTCGGCGTCGCGGACGTCGTCCAGCAGCAGCAGGACGCGCCGGTCGGCCAGCCGGGCCCGGAACAGGGCGGCGCGCGATTCGACGTCGGAGGGGATGGCGGCGCTGGAGACACCGGAGCGGCGCAGCAGCTCGGCCAGCACCTCGGACGGGGACTCGGGCCGGTCGGCGCCGTCGAAGCGGACGAACCACTGGCCGTCGAGGAAGTGCGAGCGCACCTGGTGGGCCGCCCGGACGGCGAGCGCGGTCTTGCCGACGCCGGCCGGGCCGGTGACCACCACGATGGGCAACGCGCTGCCCGCAGCGTTGCCCTTCAGCAGGGCGGCCACCTGCTCCAGCGGTTCCTCGCGGCCGACGAAGTCCGCGACGACGGGCGGGAGCTGGCAGAGTTCGGTCCAGCTGTGGGGGGCGATCGGTGCGCCGTCGTGGTCGGGTTCCGACTCCGGCGGCGTGACGGCCGGGTACGCCCCGGGGGGCGCGTAGGAGTCGTCCAGGATGCTCCGGTGCAATTCCTGGAGTTCCCGGCCGGGATCGATTCCGGCCTCCTCGGCGAGCGTCCGGGAAAGCGCTCGATAGGCCTCCAGTGATTCCGCCTTGCGGCCGGTCTCGTAGAGCGCGCGAATGAGTTGTGCCCACAGCACCTCGTGCAGCGGGTAATTGATCAGGGCGCTGCGGATTCCGCCGATCGCCTCCTCCTGGGAGCCGGTGCGCAGTTTCAGCTCGAATCGGCATTCCAGCAGGGCGAGCCGGCGTTCGGCGAGTTGCGCCGCGATCCGTCGGCGGACCCGCTCGCTGGGAATGTCGCAGAGCGCCGGCCCGCGCCACAGCGCCAGCGCCGCCTCGGCCAGGTCGGATTCGGCCTGCGGGCCGATGCGGCCGCGCTGCCTGCGGAATTCGTGTTCCAGTTGTTCGAAGCGGAGGATGTCCAGCTCGTCGGCGCCGACGTCGATGGCGTAGCCGTCGGGGGTGGTGCGGATGAGGTCGCCGCCCGCGCCCGCGGCGTCGGTCAGCGTACGACGCAGGCGGTTGATGTGGATGTGCAGGGCGCCGCGGCTGTTCTTGGGAGGCTCCTCGCCATCCCACAGGAGCGAGACGAGCCGGTCGTTGCTGACTCCGCGATTTCCGCCGAGCAGGAGTGCGGCGAGCAGAATGCGTGGTTTCTTGGCATTGATCTGGACCGGCCGGTCATCGACCGCTACTTTTAGCGGCCCGAGCAGCTGGAAAGTTAACACGTGAATCCCCCTGGGAACTTGCGGGAGGCCGACGGGTCGGCCGTCGGGCAAGAAAACATCATGGCAAATGACATGGACACGCAAATATGACCCGCGTCACATTCCGGCGCCTTCGAATCGCAGCTTTCCTGCACGACCGGCTGTTTCTCCGCTAAACCGGCCGGCCACCTTTGGCCGGAACTTGACGTCCGGCGTGAACGCGTCATTTCGGTTGTGTGTGGCGGCGCGGCCGCCGGACCGCCTAGGCCGCGGCTTGAGTGGCCCTTGCATGCCCGCTGCGAGCATGGGTCCACCGCGCCGCCACCGACTCGCGAGGGTCGCCGTGCCCGCGGCTTCATCGAGCTGAGATCAACGAGGGGGGGCATTTCAGATGACCGCAGGGAACGTTCTTCCGGCGGCCGACATCGGTGCGCTGGTGCACCGCGGTGCCGAGACGGAGGTCTTCCTCGTCGACGCCCGGCCGGCCGGGGAACACGAATTCACCGCAACGGCCCGGCTGCCCCGCCGGCACCCCTACTACAACGACCTTCCGGACAATCCCCGGGGCGCCGATCCGCTGGTGCTGCTGGAGGCCTGCCGCCAGGCCGGGAGCTATCTCGCCCACACCGCCTTCGAACTGCCGCTCAGCACCGCCTTCCTGGTGACCGACTGGGAGGTCCGCACCCACCCCGCCGCGCAGCGGCTGTTCGAGGACGGCGACGGCGGGCTGACCCTGCGCATCACCGCGGAGAACCAGGTGCAGCGCGCCGGCACCGTCCGCTCGGTGCGCTGGCGGATCGCCCTCAGCGCCGGCCGCGCGGAGGTCGGCGAGGCCGTCATCGGCGTCGTCTACGCCGGCGCGACGGAGTACCGGGCCCTGCGCACGCTGCAGTACGGCGGACCACCGCCGCGGTCGGACGCGCTGCCCGACCGGCCCGCCGACTCCCCCGCGCCGCCCGCGCAGGTCGGCCGTGCCCGGGCGGAGAACGTCCTCGTGGCCGGCCTCTGCGCGACGGCCCCGGTGCGGGAGGCCCGACTGGCCGTCCCGCTGCGCCACCCCACGCTCTTCGTCCACCCCAACGACCACTTCACCGCGCTGATCCTCACCGACGCGGCCCGCCAGCTGTGCTTCGCCCGGCACGCCCGCGCCACCGGCGCACCCGCCGCCGGACTCGCCCTGACCGGCTTCACCGGCACCTTCAGCCGGTTCGCCGAGCTCGACGCGCCCGTCCTGCTGAGCATCCCCGAAGCCCCCGGCGGCGCCGCCGCGCCCGAGGGAGCGACGCCCGAGGGCACGGCGGCGGTCGAGGTGCGCCAGCACGACCGGACCATCGCCGACCTCGGCATCACCTACGCGCCCGTCACGGCCGCCAGGAGGAACGCATGACGACGCCCGACAGCCCCGCCACCGGTCTCGCGGCCGGCACCGTCTCCGCCGTCTGGACCGACTTCGGGGGCGTGCTCACCCCGCCGGTCGCCGAGGACACCGCGGTGTTCTGCGCCCGCCAGGGCATGACCCCCGAACAGTTCCAGGGCGCCATGCGGATCGTCGGCGAGCGCTACGGCACCGACCCGATGGGCCCGCTGGACACGCCCCTGGTGACCGAGGACGTCTGGGCCGCCGAGGTCCAGGCGGTGCTCGCCGAGGAGTACGGCGTGCGCACCGACCTCTCCGGCTTCGCCGACCGCTGGTTCGGGGGCCGCAGCGGCAACCCGGCCTGGGAGCGGTGGCTGCGCTCCGCGCACGACGACGGCGTCTTCGTCGGGCTGCTGTCCAACATGCCGCCCGCCTGGGACGTCCACTGGCGCCGGATGGTCCCGCCCGAGGGCCTCTTCGACGACCTGGTGATGTCCTTCGAGGTGGGCAGCCGCAAGCCCGAGCCGGAGATCTTCGCGCTCGCCGCCGAACGGGCCGGCGTCGACCCGGCCCGGTGCGTGCTGGTCGACGACCTGGAGAAGAACTGCGCGGGCGCCCGGGCCGCCGGCTGGCAGGCCGTCCACTTCACCGACGCCGAGCAGGCCATCCGCCGGCTCGAACCGCGGCTGGCGCGGTCCGCGCCGGGGGCCTGAGATGCGCCTCGCCACCGAACTGGGCATCGCCGCCGTCGAGGCCTACTTCCCGCCCACACGCGAGAGCGCGCGGCAGGCCCTCGCCCAGGGCCGGCTCGACCCGGACGACGTCGAGGACCTCGGCTACCGGGAGGTCCCGGTCGCCACCGCCGAGGCGCCGCCCGAGATGGCCCTGCGAGCCGCCCGCACCGTCCTCGCCGACGCCGGCTGGCCGGGTGACGGCCTCGGGCTGATCGCCCACTCCTGGATGTACCACCAGGGCCACGACGTGTGGTCCGCCCCGCACTACCTCGCTTCCGCGCTCGGCGCCGAGCGGGCCCAGCCCATCGGCGTGCAGCAGGTGTGCAACGGCGCCGTCGCCGCACTGGAGGTCGCCGCGACCCGGATCGCCGCGGACCCCGCGGTGGACCGGGCGCTGGTGACCACCGCGGACCGCTTCACGCCCCCCGCCTTCGACCGCTGGAACGCCGACTACTCGCTGGTCTACGGCGACAGCGCCACCGCCGCGCTGGTCGGGCCGCTGGACGAGGGGCGCGACCTGTTCCGGCTGCGCGCGCTGGTGACGCACTCCGCCCCGCGGCTGGAGCTGCTGCACCGCGGCGAACTCCCCTTCGGGCCCGCCCCGTTGTGGCCCGACCAGCGGGTGGACATCCGGCGCGCGAAGAAGTCCTACCTGAGCCGGCACGGCCTGGACGCCTTCACCACGACCACCCGCGAGATGGTCCGGGCGGTCGTCCGGGACTGTCTGGCCGACGCCGGCCTCACCGCCGACGCCGACCGGCCGGCCCATGTGGTGCTGCCGCGCCTGGGCGCCAAGACGCTCCGCCAGGCCTGGGTGCCGGCGATCGCCGAGGTGACGAGCGCGCCGACGCTGTCCGTCGGGCACCGCACCGGGCACCTGGGACCGGGCGACGCCCTGGCCGGGATCGCCGACCTGGTCGACCGACTCGCCCCCGGCGAGAGCGGACTGGTGCTCAACGCGGGCGCCGGCTTCGCCTACTCCGGCGTGCTGGTGACCCGGCTGACGGCCCGGCGCACCCGCCCCGCCGCACCGACCCCCGCCGACGAAGCGAAGGAGGAGACCCGATGAGCGGGACGCACACCGACGTACTGATCGTCGGCGCCGGGCCGGTCGGCCTGGTGACCGGCTGCGAGCTGCTGCAACGCGGCGCGCGGGTACGCCTGGTGGACGCCGAACGGCGCTTCACCCGGCACTCGCGGGCCAATGTGCTCTGGCCGAGGATCATGGAACTGCTCGACCGCACCGACGTGACCCGGCGCCTGATCGGCCACGGCCACCCGGTCTCCGGCGTCGGCTACTACTCCCGGGGCCGCCGGATCGGCGAGGTCCCGATGGGCGGCACGACCCGCTACCCCTTCGCCCTGGTCATCTCCCAGAACACCGTCGAGGAGGTGCTGCGCGCCCGGTTCGCCGAACTCGGCGGCACCATCGAGTCCGGCCTGCGGCTCACCGCCCTCGACCGGACGTCGCCCGACGGCAGCGTGCTGGCCACCCTGGAGGACGACGCCGGCACCGTCCGCACCGTCCGCAGCGACTGGCTGGTCGGCGCGGACGGCGCGCACAGCACCACCCGGCAGCTGCTCGGCGTGGAGTTCGACGGCGATGTCGTCGACGTCAGCTTCGCCGTCGCCGACGCCCCCGTCAGCGGCGCGCCGGACGACGACCTGACCTACTACTGCTACTCCCCCGACGGCGGCCTCGCCCTCGGCCCGTTCGGCGAGGGCGTCTGGCGACTGGCCATCACCGTCCCCCACCAGGAGCCCGGCACCCCGCCGCCCGGCCGCGAGGTCTTCCAGCAGGCCGTCGACGCCCGCGCCCCGGGGCAGCCCGTCGTCGGCGAACTGCGCTGGAGCGCCGTCTTCCGGGCCCGGTGCCGGATCGCCGCCACCTTCCGGGTCGGCCGCTGCCTGCTGGCGGGCGACGCCGCCCACATCACCAGCCCCGCCGGCGGCCAGGGCATGAACACCGGCATCCAGGACGCCGTCAACCTCGGCTGGCGGCTCGCCGGCGTCGTCGACGGCAGCCTGCACGAGGACGTCCTCGACCACTACGACCACGAGCGCCGGGCGGCCGCCCACTTCGTCGCCCGCACCACCACCGCGCAGACCAAGTGGGGCATGGCCCGCACCCCGAAGCGGATCCTGCTGCGGGACGGCCTGTTCCACCTCGCCCACCGCGCCGGACTGCTGCGCCGCAGCGTCACCCCCCTGGTGAGCCAGCTCGGCGTCCGCTACGACACCCCGGCCTCCAGCCGCTCCGAGGCGCCCGGCCTGCGCGCCGGCGACCGGGTGCCGCTGCCGCTCACCCCGGTCAACGGGCGCCGGCTGATCGCCCGCGACGAACCCGGCGTCCTGCTGTGGCCCGGGCGCACCCGCCCGGCCGACTGGGAGCGCGTCAAGGAGCGGCTGCTCAAGGAGCTCGCCGGACTGGCCCCGGTCGTCGAACCGGACGCCCTGGTCCGCCGCCGACTGCGCGCCGCCCTCGGCAGCAGCCCGCTCGCGGTGGTGGTCCGGCCGGACGGCCACCTGGCCGCCGCGGTGCCGCCCGAGGACCCGGACGCCGTCGTCCGCGCCCTCCACCGGCTGGGCGTGCGGCCCGACCGGCCCGACCGTCCCCAGGAACCGACCCCGACCGGAGGTGCCCGATGACCCGTGCCGCCGTCCTCGCCGGTGTGGGGGCCGCACTGCCCCCACGGGTGGTGACCAACGACGAACTCGCCCAGCGCCTCGACACCTCCGACGAGTGGATCCGGACCCGGACCGGCATCCGGCAGCGCCATGTCGTCGACCCCGGCACCGCCACCGGCGACCTCGCGGAGCGGGCCGGCCGGCGCGCCCTGGCCTCGGCCGCCGCGACCAGCGGCCGCCCGGCCCGCGCCGACCTGCTGATCCTCGCGACCACCACGCCGGACCGGCCCTGCCCGGCCACCGCGCCCGACGTCGCGGCCAGGCTGGGCCTCGGCGGCATCCCCGCCTACGACGTCAACGCGGTGTGCAGCGGCTTCCTGTACGCGCTCGCCGCGGCGCAGGGGCACATCGCCGCCGGGCTCGCCGAGCACGTGCTGGTGGTGGCCGCCGACACCTTCTCCACCCTCCTGGACCCGCGGGACCGCACCACCCTCGCCGTCTTCGGCGACGGCGCCGGGGCGGTGCTGCTGCGGGCCGGCGAGCACGGGGAGCCCGGCGCCCTGCTCGGCCTCGGCCTCGGCAGCGACGGCACCAGGGCGGACCTGATCACGGTCCGGGCCGGCGGCTCCGCCCGCCCGCTGCGCGGCCCCGGCGCCGACGCGGAAGTCGCCGACGGGGACCGGTACTTCAGCATGATCGGCGGCGAGACCTTCCGGGAGGCCGTGCTGAAGATGACGGAGTCCTCGCGCGAGGTCCTGGGCCGGGTCGGCTGGGACGTCGAGGACGTCGACGCCGTGGTGGGCCACCAGGCCAACCTGCGGATCCTGCACGCCGTCGCCGAGCAGCTCGACCTGCCCACCGAGCGCCTGGTGGCCAACATCGACCGGGTCGGCAACACCGCCGCCGCCTCCATCCCGCTCGCCCTCGCCGACGCCGTCGACGCCGGGCGGCTGAGCAAGGGCGACCACGTCCTGGTCACGGCCTACGGCGGCGGCGCGACCTGGGGCGCCGCCGCCTTCGAATGGCCCGGCCTCGCCCCGGCCCCGGCGGACTCCTGAACCCACGGAAGCCGCTCCCAGAACCACATCCACATCCGCATCCGCACCTGTTCTTCCGACCGAGGAGTCACCGACATGAGCAAGATCACCGAGGACCTGACCGCCATCCTGACCTCCCGCTACGGCGTCCCGGCGGCCCGGATCGAGACCGGCGGCACCCTGAACGAGCTGGGCATCGACTCGCTGGTCACGGTCGAACTGACGCTGACCCTGCAGAAGGCGCTGGGCGTGCCGCTCGCCCCGGACGAGATCACCTCCGCCCACACCGTGGCCGAGATCGTCGAGCTGATCGAGTCCAAGGGGGCGGCGGTCAAGTGAGCGCACCGACCTCCCGTCAGGAGACCGCCGTCACCGGCCTGGGGCTGGTCTCCCCGGCCGGGCTCGGTGTGCCGGGCAACTGGGAGCGCGTACTCTCCGGCGCCCCGACCGCCGCCACGGACCCGGAACTCGCCGGTCTCCCGGTGGACATCTCCTGCCGGGCCGCCGCCTACCGGGCGGACGATCACTTCGCGCCCGGCCAGGCCTGGAAGCTCGACCGGGTCAGCCAGCTCGCCCTGGTGGCGGCGCGCGAGGCGGTGGCCGACGCCGGGCTCGACCCGGCGACCTGGGACGGCGCCCGCGTGGGCGTCGTCCTGGGCACCTCGATGGGCGGCATGGGCACCCTGGAGGCCGAGCACCGCAAGACCCTGGAGGAGGGCCCGGCCTGGATCTCCCCGCTGGTGTGGGTGATGGCACCGGTGAACATGATCGCGGCCTACCTCGCGATCGAACTCGGCGCCCGGGGGCCCAACCTGGTCACCGCGACCGCCTGCGCCTCCGGCCCGACCGCCATCGGCACCGCCCGACAGCTGCTCGCCTCCGGAGCCTGCGACGTCGTCATCGCCGGCGGCGCGGACGCCCCGGTCACCCCCATGACCATGGCGGGCCTCGCCCAGATGGGCGCGCTCTCCCGCCGCGTCGACGACCCGGCCGCCGCCTCGCGGCCGTTCGACACCGGCCGCGACGGCATGGTGGTGGCCGAGGCCGCCGGCGTGGTGGTGCTGGAGCGCCTGGCGGACGCCAGGGCACGCCGGGCCCGGGTACGGGCCCGGGTGCTCGGCTACGGAGCCTCCGCCGACGCCCACCACCCGTCGGCCCCGCACCCCGAGGGCGAGGGGGCGGAGCGTGCCCTGCGCGCCGCCCTGGCCGACGCCGGGGTCGGCCCGGGCGAGGTCGACCACGTCAACGCGCACGGCTCGTCCACCCCGCTCAACGACGTGACGGAGGCCCGGGTGCTGCGCCGGGTGCTGGGCGAGCGGCCGGCCGTCACCTCCACCAAGGGGGTCACCGGGCACGCGCTGGGCGCGGCCGGCGCCATCGAGACCGTGTACACGGTGCTGGCGCTGGAGGACGGCCTGGTGCCGCCGACCGCCAACCTGGAGAGCCTGGACCACCGGATCGAGATCGACGTGGTGGCGAAGGAGGCCCGGAAGGCGCCGCTGGAGGTGGCCGTGAGCAACTCCTTCGGCTTCGGCGGACAGAACGGCGTCCTGGTCCTGGGGCGCGGCTGACCGCCCTGCGGGCGAGTTCCAAGACAGCCCCTGACCCCGAGCAGGGAATACGGAGAGGGAAGGAAGCAGTGAGTCGTTCGGTACTGGTGACAGGTGGGAACAGGGGGATCGGCCTGGCCATCGCCCACGCCTTCGCGGACGCGGGGGACGAGGTGGCCGTCACCCATCGCTCCGATCCACCGGAGGGGAAGTTCTTCGCGGTGCGCTGCGACGTGACGGACGCCGGTTCCGTCGAGGAGGCCTTCACGGCGGTCGAGGCCCGGCAGGGCCCGGTCGAGGTGCTGGTCGCCAACGCGGGCATCACCCGTGACGGGTTGTCGCTCACGCTGTCGGACGACGACTTCCTGGCGGTGCTGGAGACCAACCTCGCCGGCGCCTTCCGGGTCGCCCGGCGGGCGGCACTCGGCATGCTCGGCCGACGGCGCGGGACGATGGTGTTCATCTCCTCCGCCGTCGGCATGGCGGGCGCGCCCGGGCAGGCCAACTACACCGCCTCCAAGACCGGCTTGATCGGTCTGGCGCGTTCACTGGCAAGGGAGTTGGGGCCACGCGGGATCACCGCCAACGTGGTCGCGCCCGGCATGGTCGAGACGGACATGGCCGCCGCGATCACCGATGCGCGGCGCGCGGAACTGCTGGCGGCCACACCGCTGGGCCGCCCCGGCACGGTCGAGGAGGTCGCCGCGGCCGTCCGCTTCCTCGCGGACGAACGGGCGCGGTACATCACGGGCGCGGTCCTGCCGGTGAGCGGCGGACTGGGAATGGGGTACTGATGGCACTGCACGAGGAGATGCGGGCGTTCCTCGACTCGGCACCCGAGGGGGAGGTCGACTTCCACGACTTCACGGTCCCCGAGGTGCGGACCGCCGTGGACGGCTGGATGGAGGTGGCGCTGGAGGGACCGGAGGTCGCCGAGGTCAAGGACATCGGCGTCCCCGGCCCCGGCGGCACGACGATCCGGGCCCGGCTGTACCACCCGCGGCCCGAGCAGGCCCTGCCGCTGCTGGTGTTCGTGGTGGGCGGCGGGTTCGTGGCCAACTCCCTGGAGGTGGAGGACACCCCGGTGCGGCGGATCGCCGCCACCGCGCAGGTCGCGGTGCTCGCCGTCGAGTGCCGCTCGGCCCCCGAGCACCCCTTCCCGCTCCCCAACGAGGACGCCGCCGCGGCCCTGGCCTGGGCCGTGGACCACGCGGCCGAACTCGGCGCCGACCCCGGGCGGATCGGCGTCGGCGGGCACAGCTCCGGCGGCGCACTGGCCGTCGGCGCCGCCGTGGGCCTCGCCCGGACGCGGCCGGGCAGGCTGCGGGCCCTCGCCGTCATCACCCCGTCCCTGGACGCGGACTTCGACACGCCCTCGTACCGGCGCTACGCCCACGGGTACGCGCTCACCCGCGTCAACGCCAAGTGGTTCTGGACGCAGTACCTCGGCGAGCGGCTGACCGATCCGCCGGTCGAGGCCACCCCGGCGCGGGCACCACTGGTGGACGGACTGCCCCCGGCGCTCTTCCAGTTGGCGGAGTTCGACGTGCTGCACGACGAGGCGCTGACGCTCGCCGGGCGCCTGCGGGAGGCCGGCGTCCCGGTGACCGTGTCCCGGGGCGAGGGGCTGATGCACGGCTTCTTCTACATGGACCGGGTGAGCGCGGCCGCCGCCGCGGCCAACCGGGGCTTCGCCGAGCGGATCGGAGGGCTGCTGCGCGCGGCGGACTAGCGGACATCCGCCGCGGGAGGCTCGGCTCGGCTCAGTTCGCCAGCCGGAGCACCAGCTTGCCGACGCTGGCCCCGCTCTCCAGCAGGCGGTGGGCCTCCCGCGCCTCCTCCAGCGGCAGGACCTCGCCGATGTCGACGGTCAGCCGCCGGTCCGCCAGCAGACCGGCGGCGGCCAGCGCCTGCTCGCGCAGCAGATGCGGGGCGCGAACGGCGATCTCCCCCAGGTTGTAGCCGACCACGGCCCGCGAGGAGAGCCAGAGCTCCTGGGCGGAGAGCCGGGTGTCGTCGTGGCCGCCCGGGTTGCCGTAGACGACCACCCGGCCCAGGGTGCGCAGCGCCCGCAGGCTCGCCTCGGTGGTCGGGCCCGCGATCGAGTCGAGGATCAGGTCGAAGCCGCCGTCCGGGCCGTCCGGCCGCACCCAGCCGTCGAGGTCCTCGCGCAGGTACAGCCGGTCGTAGCCCGCGGCTTCGGGCCGGTCGAGCTTGGCCGCCGTGCCGACCGTGCCCAGCACCCGCCGGGCCCCGAGCAGGCGGGCGACCCGGGCCGCGGTGCTGCCCACGCCGCCGAGTGCGGCGTGGATCAGCACGTCCTCCCCGGGGGCGAGCCGGCCCGCCGCCAGCAGACCGTACGCGGTGGTGACGGTGCACGGCAGCGCGGCCGCCGCCAGCAGGTCGACCTCACCGGCGGGGGTGCGCAGCGGGTACACCAACTCCGCCGGAGCGACCGCGAATTGCGCGTACCCGCCGCTGGCCCCGACCCGGTCGTGGGTGAGCGCGGCCACCGGGTCGCCCACCGACAGCCCGTCGACGCCCGCGCCCCAGCCGGCCACCGTCCCGGAGACCTCCAGCCCGGGCACCACCGCCTCGCCGTTGGTCCGCGCCCAGCCCCGGCGGCGGTAGACCTCGGCGAAGTTCACGCCCGCGTAGGCGACTTCGAGCAGGACCTGGCCCGGGCCCGGGGCCGGCCTGGGCACCTCCATGACCCGCAGTGCCTCCGGCCCGCCGGGTGAGGTGAAACCGACCGCGCGCATAGTGCTCCCATCGGTGGTGGACTCCCCCGGTGACCGCGACCGGGAATCCCGAGTGTTCGATCCAGTTTAAACACGCAGTCATGACCATGCCTTGTACAGCGCTTTAGAGCCCTTCGAAAGAGTGAATCCCAGGCGTCCGAGCGCGAGGAGGGAATAGAGATGGCCGGGATTCCGATGCGACTCGTCTGCTTCCACCACGCAGGGGGCGACGCCTCCCTGTTCTCCGGGTGGCAGCACCGCCTCGGCGAGGAACTGGAGGTCGTCCCGGTCAACCTGCCGGGCCGCGGCGGCGAGCCGCGGGCCGCGGACCTCGACGAACTGATCGGCCGGCTCGACGAGGGCCTCGCACCGCTGCTGACCGGCCCGTACCTGGTGTACGGGCACAGCCTCGGCGGCCTGGTCGGCTACGAGCTGGTGCGCCGCCGCGCCGCCCGCGGCCTGCGCACCCCCGAGGCGCTGTTCGTCGGGGCGTTCCCGGCTCCGGAGGCGGCCCACACGCTGGAGTCCCTGGACCTCGACGAGGACGCCCTCATCGAGTTCGTCCTGGAGATCACCGGAATGCCGCGGGAGGTGCTCGCCTACCCCGACTGGGTCGACTCCGTGACCACCGCGCTCCGCGACGACCTGGCGGTGTGGCGCACGCACCGGGACGATCCCGCCCCCCGGCTCCCGTGCCCGATCCACGTGTTCGCGGGCACCGCCGACCCGCTGGTGCACCGCGACCGGACGACCGGCTGGGCGCAGCGCACGACGTCCGGCTTCCGCCTGCACGAGGTCGACGGCGGGCACTTCTTCGTCCGCGACAACCGCGCCGAGTTCCTGGACCTGTTCCACGGCGTCCTCGCCGAGTACGTCGCCGCTCCCCCGCGCGCGCTGCCCTGGGTACTGTCCGCCGAGGACGGCGCCGGGCTCGCCCGGCAGGCCGCGCGGCTGCGGGACCACGTCGAGCAGCACCCCGAACTCGACCTGGGCGCGGCGGCGTTCGCACTCGCGACCGCGACCTCCGATACCGGGACCGGGAGCGCCGCACGGCCGCACCGGGCCGCGCTCGTCGCCACCGACCGCGGCGAGGCGCTGGCCGCCCTGACCGCGCTCGCCGAGGACGGCTTCGCGCCCAACGCCGTCCCGGCCGCCCTCGCCGGTGCCGGGCCGACGGCGTTCCTGTTCACCGGCCAGGGCAGCCAGCGGCCCGGCATGGGCCGCGAACTCCACGCCGGGTACCCGGTGTTCGCCGCCGCGATCGAGGAGATCGCGGCCCGCTTCGACCGGCACCTCGAACGGCCCCTGCTGGAGGTGATGTTCGCGCCCCAGGGCTCCGAGCCGGCCGCGCTGCTCCACCTCACCCGGTACGCGCAGCCCGCCCTGTTCGCCCTGGAGACGGCCCTGTTCCGGTTGGTCACCGACTGGGGGCTGACCCCCGGCCAGGTGATCGGTCACTCCCTCGGCGAACTGGTCGCCGCCCATGTCGCCGGAGTGTTCACACTCGACGACGCCTGCGAACTGGTCGCGGCCCGGGCCCGGCTGATGCAGTCCGCGCCGGCCGGCGGGGCGATGATCGCGATCGCCGCGGACGAGGCCGCCGTCGCCGAGGCGATCGGCCGCCACGGCGGCGGCCGGGTCGACGTCGCGGCCGTCAACTCACCCGGCGCCACGGTGATCTCCGGCGAGCAGGAGCAGGCCGAGGCGGTCGCCGCCGCGCTGGCCGCCACGGGGGTCAAGACCACCCGGCTGCGGGTGAGCCACGCCTTCCACTCACTCCACATGGACGGGATCCTGGAGGAGTTCCGCGCCGCCGCGAGCGCCGTGGACTACCGCGCCCCGCGGATCCCGGTCGTCTCCAACCTCACCGGCCGCCCGGCGGGCGCCGACGAGCTCGGCGACCCCGGCTACTGGGTCGCGCACATCCGGCGCCCCGTGCGCTTCGCCCAGGGCATCGGCTGGCTCGCGGAGCACGGTGTGCGCACCTTCCTCGAACTCGGGCCCGCGCCCGTGCTCAGCGCCTTCGCACGGACGGCCGCCCCCGAGGGCGGCTTCGCCCACGCGCTGCGCGCCGGCCTTCCCGAACGGGCCACCCTGCTCACCGCCGTCGCCACGCTCTTCACCCTGGGCGCCGAACCGGACTGGCCGGCCGTCTTCGGCCCCGCCGCCGGCCACCGCCCCGACCCGGTCCTGCCCGTCGACCTGCCCGTCGACCTGCTCGCCGGACCGCTCGCCGACCCGCTCGCCGCGACGGACGGCCTTCCCGGGTGATCCGCTACAGCCAGCCGCGCCGGGCGGCCTTGAGGCCGGCCTCGAAACGGCTGGTGGCACCGAGGCGCTCCATCAGCCCGGCCATCTGCCGGCGGACCGTGCGCAGGCCCATGCCCAGGCGCTTGGCCGCGGCGTCGTCGGTGAGGCCCCGGGCGAGCAGGGTGAGCAGTTCGCGTTCCGCGGCGGTCAGACCCTCCTCGTTCTCGCGGGCGGCCGCGCCCAGCGGTACGGCGGTGGCCCAGGTGTGCTCGTAGACCGCGACCAGTGCGGCGACGATGCCCGGTTCGCGGGTGCACAGGGCGCCGGCCTTGGTGTCGCCGGGGTCGATGGGGACGACGGCGACCTCGCGGTCGAAGATCAGCATCCGGGGCGGCAGCAGCGGCGCGGTGCGGACCTCACCGCCGAGCGCGGTCAGCCAGTGCGCGTAGGCGTGGGTCGGCGGATCGTTGCGGACGCTGTCCTGGTAGAGCGTCAGGATGGCGACCCCGCGGGCGAGCGCGTCGGCGTCCAGCGGGCGGGAGGCGTCCAGGCTGGCCTGCGACTGGGCGCCGCCCGGCATGACGGACAGGCACTCGTGGCGCAGCTCCTTGGTGAGGAGTTCCAGCTTGGCCTCGATGGCGTCCAGACCGACGAGGCGCTCCGCCCCGTTCACCACCGCGCTGGGGGCGAGCGACCCGTAGGCCGCGACGGCCTCCGCCGCCGCGGCCCGCCCCTCCGCCAGCTGCTGCGTCCGGCGGGCCAGTTCGGCCTCCTGCCGGCGCAGCAGCAGGTCCAGGGCGAGCTGCGGACTGACCGCCCGCAACCCGCCCGCCGTCTCCCGGGACGGCCGGACGAAGGCGCGGTCGGCCAGTTCGTCGAGCGCGCCGCGCACCTGCGACCCGGTCAGCCCGGTGATCTCCACCAACCCGGCCAGATCGGACTGCGGACGGTCGAGCAGCGTCGCGTAGACCTGCTCCACCACCGGTTCCAGGCCCAGGACACCCAGCAGCATGATGGCCGCACCCCCGTGCGCGTCGCTTCCCCGACCGATCGGCCCGTGCGACCGGTGATTCTTCCAGCAGCCGACACGGGGCTGCAACGCTCGACGGTTCGGAGGCACCAAGGTGCCGGGCAGCTTGGTGCCGGTGGATCGGCGTTCCGCTGCGGGATCCGGAAGGGCAGTCTCTTCTCAGGCGCCGGGAGGACGAGGAGCACCGGCGCCGGAGCACCGGACCGGCATCCGCTCCGGGAGACCGAACCACCGGCCGCGCCATGAGAATTCGGGGGAGAACCATGTCCAGGACCGCTCGCTTCGCCGGGATGGCCGCCCTGCTGGCCGGGTGCGCCGTCGGCGCCCTCGGCACCGGTGCCGCCTCGACGGCCGTGCTGGGTGACGGCATCGGCCGGTACCGGCCCCGGGCGACCGTCGCGCCCGCCGCCGCACCCGGCGCCCCGTCCGCCGTCCCGTCCGTTCCGGCGGCGCAGGAGCCGACGTCGACCGGCATCGGCTGGGACTGAGGGCGGTGCGCTTCCTCCACCTGGTCCTGAGTCACCCGGACTCCGCCCACCCCACCTCCATGGACGCCGAGCGCATCCACGACACCCTCTGGGCCCACCTGGATCCGCGCAGCGGAATCGAGCACATGCGGATCCGGCCCCGCCCCGACGGACTCGACGTCGGACTCTTCTTCCGGGGCAACCCCGCCGACCACTCCGACCAGATCCGTGACGCCGTGGTCCGGCTCCTCTCCTGCGTTCCCGGCTGGACCGCGGCCCCACCGCGCTGACCTGCCGGCCCGGGAGGCCCGCGATCCCCGCGGGCCTCCCGGGCGTCCTGGGCCACCCCGGCCGTCCTCACAGCTCGCGGATCTCACGCCTGGTCAGCGCGTACCCGAAGGCGCCCAGCAGGCAGAGCCCGGTCGTCGCGAACACCCCCCGGCTCCCGAACGCGTCGACCGCCGCGCCGGCCGCGATCACCGAGAGCGGGAAGACCCCCAGCCCGCAGAAGGTGATGGCCGCCATGACCCGGGCCAGCAGCGCGGGCGGGGTGCTCTTCTGCACGCCGGTGACGACCAGGACGTTGGTCACCGTGCTGGCGCCGCCCGCCAGGCAGAGCAGCAGCACGGCACCGACCAGCCCGGTGAACGGCACCAGCCCGATCGCCGCGCCCATCACCAGGCCGGAGCGCATCGCCGTGCGGCCGCGCGAGCGCACCTCGGTGAGGCCGGCCGCGAACAGGCCGCCGACCAGCGCACCGCCGGTGAACGCGGCCAGCAGCAGGCCCAGCCCGACGGCACCGGCGGCGAATCCTCCGGTGGCCAGCGCCGGCAGGGCGACCCTGGTGGCGCCGCCCACCGTCAGGTTCGCGATCACCGTCACCGTCAGCACCGCCCGCAGCAGCGGTGACTCCCGCAGCAGACTGCGGAAGTTCCGTGGCACCGAGGCCCGTTCGGAGATCGGGCGGGGCGGGGCGACGAGGCTGCCGCGACCGATCAGCAGCAGCGTCGCCGCCGACACCGCGAAGGTCACCGCGTCCAGTCCCAGGGCGGCGGCCGGGTTCAGCCAGGCGACCAGCGGGCCGGCCACCGCCGGACCGACCAGCCCGGCGGCGAAGGTGACCGTACTGTTCAGCGCGTTGCCCGCGTGCAGGTCCTCGGCGGGCAGCAGGGTCGGGGTGATCGCCCAGGCAGCCGGCAGGAACACCCCCGCCCCGAGGCCGACCAGCAGCGCGAGCGCGCCGATCAGCCAGAAGTCCGCCCTCCCGCCGGCGGCGACCGCGCACAGCCCGGCGGTGGCGAGCAGCCGGCCGAGGTCGGCGGCCAGCATCACCCGCCGGGCGCCGAACCGGTCGGCGAGGATCCCGCCGAGCGGGGTGGCGGCCAGCCGTCCCGCGCCGTAGGCGGCGACCACCAGGCTCAGCTGGCGGGCGCCTCCGGCGAGGGAGTAGACCAGCAGCGGCAGGGCGACCACCTGGAAGGCGTTGCCGAACTCCGAGGTGGCCTGCCCGATCACCAGCAGCCGGTAGCCGCGCGAGCGCAGCGGGGCGACGCCGATCCGGGGCCGGAACCGCGCCAGACCCGTCGCACGACCCGCCGCGCGCCCCGCCCCCGTGCTGCTAGCCATCGAGCGAGACCGGCAGCGACTCCAGGCCGCGCAGCATGATGGTGTTGCGCCAGGGCAGGGTCGCCTCCTCCGCGGCCAGCTCGATCGTTCCGAAGCGCTCCAGCAGGCCGGTCAGCGCGACCTCGCTCTCCAGCTTGCCGAGGAAGGAGCCGAGGCAGCGGTGCAGGCCCTGCCCGAAGGCCAGGTGGCCCGGATCACCGCGGTCCAGGATCAGCCGGTCCGGATCGGTGAAGCGGGCCGGGTCCCGGTTGGCCGCGCCGAGCGAGAGCAGCACCAGTTCGTCCGCCGGGATCTCCACGTCGTCGACCATCACGTCGGCGTTGGTGAACCGCAGGGTGGCCATGCTCACCGGGGACTCGTAGCGCAGGAACTCGTCGATCGCGACCGGCATCATCGCCGGATCGGCGCGCAGCCGGGCGAGCTGGTCGGGGTGGTGGAGCAGGGCCAGGGTGGCGGTGCCGAGCAGGTTGACGGTGGTCTCGTGGCCGCCGATCAGCAGCAGGAAGACCATCGAGAACACCTCCTGTTCGGTGAGCTCGCCGGCGTCGGCGGCCTGCACCAGATCGGTGAGGATGTCCGCGCGCGGCGACGCGCGCCGGGCGGTCATCAGCTCCCGCAGGTAGTCGTTGAGCTCGGCCGTGGCCTGCTGGAACGTCAGCTCGCCGCCCTGGGTGAGGATCGCCGTCGACCAGGTGCGGAAGGCCTGCATGTCCTCCGGGGGGAAGCCCAGCAGCTCGCAGATGACCATGATCGGCAGCGGGAAGGCGAAGTCCGTCACCAGGTCGGCGGTCTCCCGCCCGCGCAGCCCGTCCAGCAGGTCGCCGGCGATGCGCTCGACCAGCGGTCGCATCAGGTCGACCCGCCGGCGGGTGAAGACGCCCTGGATCTGGCGGCGCAGCCGGGTGTGGTCCGGCGGGTCGCTGTTGAGCATGTGGACGACCTCCGAGCCGAGCGTCAGCGCGGAGCCCCGCCCGCTCGCGATGGCCTGGCTGCGGCGGACGTCCTGCCCGAACCGGGGATCCATCAGCGCGGCGCGGACGTCGTCGTGGCGCGTCACCAGGTAGACCGGCAGGCCCTCGCCGAACTCCACGACGGAGACCGCGCCCGCCTCGCGGATCCGGGCGAGGGTGGGGTAGGGGTCGCGGATGAAGGCGGACATCCGGGCGGCGGCGTCGTCGACCGCGGTGCTCATGGTCTCTCCTGGGGCTGGGGCTCGGGCACGGGTTGGACGCGGTGGCTGGGGGCTGGGGGCCGGGGGCTGGGGGCTGGGGGCTCCGGCGGTCACACGGTCAGCGACGGGAACGGCCAGCGGCGCACCCGCATGGGCAGGAACCAGGCACGCCCGGCCTGTTCGGCGATCAGACCGGCCTCGGCGAGGTCCCGGTGAACGGCCTCGGGCAGCAGCCCGAGCTCGACGCCCTCCGCCAGCGCGTCCAGCTGGGCCAGGTGGCCGGGCTCGTCGATGGTGAACAGCTCCAGCGTCCCGAACCGGCGGTCGCGCACCTCGACGAACCCGGGGCCGCGCCGGACGACGCACTTGCTCGGGTAGTACGTGGCCCGCCAGTCGGCGAGGACGTCCTGCGGGGCCCCGTCGCCGGTCAACCGCTCGGGCGGGTACAGGTGGTGGAACCGGCGCCGCGTCGCGCAGCCGTCCGTGCAGACCGCCTGCCAGAGCACGGCCAGCCCCTGTCCGGTCGCCTCGCGCAGCAGCATCAGCGCCCGCGCCGAGGCCGCCGGCGCGTCCGCGCAGAGCCGTACCGGCTCGGTCAGCCGCAGGCAGCGGACCCCGGCCCGGTGCAGCCCGGTGACCTCCTGCTGCGCCGGGCCGGACAGGGTGCGGTGTCCGAGCGCGTAGCCCGGCAGCTCCCTCGCGGCGGGGTCGTGGTCGAGCCAGAGCTCGACCTCCGGGCCGGCCTCGGCCCAGGCGGCGGCGTCGTTCCGCTCAGCCGGTCGCGACGGCATCGAGCACCTCCTCGGTCCGCGGACGGGCGGCCGGGCCGTGCCGGTGCCGCATCCGCATCAGCACCTGGTTGTCGGACTCGACGGCGACCTGCAGATAGCCGTCCCCGTCGTGGAACAGCAGACCCAGCGCGGTGAACCGCTCCAGCACCGGCTCGACCGCCGCCGCGCCGCCGGGGACCCTGGCCGCCAGCGCGGCGGCCGAGCGGGGCTGCGCCAGCAGCCGGAAGGCGGCGAGTTCCACCGGATCGGTCAGCTCGACCACCCGCCAGTCGAACCCGGGCCTGGTGTTGACCAGGACGATCCGCCCGTCCGCGTCCCGGTAGGTGAGCCGGCTGTCGGGGAACCGGGCGAGCCAGGTGTCCACGGCCGCGCTCAGCCGCTCCGCGAGCTCGCCGCCGATCCCGCGCGGCGGCGCGGTGAAGACGTAGGCCAGGTCGTTCAGCTCGCTCTCCGGGAGGCGGTAGGTCGCCCGGTACTGGAAGGCCGGCCGGGTGATCGCGAAGCCCAGCTCGGGGCGGTCGAAGTACGGGCTGAACCGCTCGATCGCGATCCGTCCGGCCCCGGTCGGCGGGTCCAGGTGGTGCAGCACCGGCAGCTGGCGGATCACCGACTCGTAGTCGGCCGGCTGCTCGCCGGGGAAGCCGTAGAGGTAGTTCCAGGTCACCGAGACCCCGGCGCTCTGCGCGTCCCGCAGCGCGCGGACGTTCTGGCAGCCCGTCACGCCCTTGTCCATGATCCGCAGCACCCGGGTGCTGAGGTTCTCGATGCCGGGCTGCACCTGGGCCGCGCCCGAGTCGCCGAGCAGCTGGAACTGGTGGCGGCGCAGATTGGCCTTGATCTCGAAGTGCAGCCGCAGATCGACCGGGAGTTCGGCCAGCGACTTCAGGACGGTGTCGAAGTAGCCCATGTCCAGGATGTTGTCGACCACGTAGACGTCCAGCAGCCGGTGCCGTTCGGCGAGCGTGAGCACCTCGGCGAGGAAGTCCGCGGGCGGCTTGGAGCGGAACTCCATCGAGGAGCCGTTGAGCCCGCAGAAGGTGCAGTGGTGCTTCTCGCCCCACCAGCAGCCGCGGGAGCCTTCGAGGACCAGCTTGGGATCGACCCAGCCGGCCGCGACGGAGGCGTCGAGCCGCTCGTAGAAGCCGTCGTAGCGGGGCGCCAGGATGGCCGCGGGCGGCAGCGGGCGCGTCGTCATCGCGTTGGCCGTCGACGTCCCGGAGTCGTCGCGCCAGCACAGCCCGGGGACGGCGGAGAGGTCACCGCCCTCCAGGAGCGCCGGGAAGGCGGCCTCGCCCTCGCCGCGCACCACGTAGTCCAGGAAGGGGAAGTTGCGGTGCATCGCGGCGCCCTGCGGACCGTCGCAGTTCGCGCCGCCGAACACCGTGCGCACCTGCGGGCAGCGCTGCTTGAGCAGCCGCGCGGCGGCGAGGCTCGCCGTGTTCTGCTGGAAGGTGGTGGTGAAGCCGACCAGGTCCGGCGGGTCGGCGGCGATCTCCTCGACCAGCCGGGCGATGAACGCGGGGGCGAGCGCGCGGGTGGTCCGGGTCAGGGCGATCTCGTGCTCGCTCGCGCCGTTGGCGGCCAGGTACGCGAAGTAGCCCGCGAACTCGTCGTCGTCCGCGCCGCCCTCGCCGGCCTCGCCGTCGCCGTACAGCGCGCCGGCGAACGCCCAGTCGCCCGCGCCCTGGAAGTAGGACTTCTCGGAGAAGTACTGGTAGTCGTCCGCGCCGAAGCCCGCGTTCCCGGCCGCCCAGTCGACGAAGTCCAGGTTGGCGTACCGCACCTCGACCTGATGGCCGGCGCGTGCGGCGGCGGTGTGCAGGATCCCGAGCGCCAGCGACGGCACGTCGATCGCGCCCCAGGGCATGTGCAGCAGGACGATACGCATGGTGGCCACTTCTGTTGTCCGCGGACGGGTCGGTGAGGGTCGGGGCCGGGCGAGGTGTCGCTCCGGGGCACCGCGGGCGCCCCGGAGCGACGGAGGGTCACTTGCCCTCGGGTGCCTTCTTCGGCTTCGGCTGCCCCTTGAGGGCAGGCGCGACCGCTGCGGCCTTGGTGATGTCGAGCGCGAAGTTCTGGACCACCACGGCGCCCCGGTCACGCTCCGGGGTGCTGATCGGGTCGTTCTGAATGCTGCGACGCTTCATGGCTGTTCACCTCCTTCCACCGGTTCGGCGGGTCCCCCGGGGCGATCACCGCGGGGTGTCCTGGGGGCCGGTGTCGGCCAGGCGCGCCCGGCGAACCGGACCATCGCGGCCAGCACCGACCGGTGGTCGGCGGTCCGGCGGCTGTAGTGGCCGCCGTCCACCCAGAGCAGTTCGTGCGGCACCGCCAGCCGGCTCAGGTCCGCGGCGTACCGGGCCACCTGGTCGGGCGGGCAGCGCTCGTCGGTCCGCGAGGCGACCAGCAGGACGGGCGAGCGGACCCGGTGCACGTAGGACCGCGGGTCGGCCGCGCGGTAGCGCTCGGGCACCTCCTCCGGGGTGCCGCCGAACAGCTGCCGGTCGAGTTCGCGCAGCGCGGGGGTGGTGCCGCGGTAGGCCGCCGGGTAGTCCGCGATCGGCTGGGCGGCCATGCCGAGCGACCACAGCTCCGGCTGGGCGCCCAGTGCCAGCAGGGCCAGGTAGCCGCCCCAGGAGAATCCGCACAGGCCGGTGCGCTCCGCGAGCGCCGTGCCGTCGGCGACCAGCTCCGCGCGGACGGCGGCCAGGTCCTCGATCTGCGCCAGTCCGACCCGGTGGCCGTACTCGTGCTGCCAGCGGGCGCCGTAGCCGGTGGAGCCGCGGTAGTTGGTGCGCACCACCGCGTAGCCCTCGCCGACCAGGGCGTTCACCCGGGGGTCGTAGGAGTCCCGGTCGTGGGTGGCGGGGCCGCCGTGCACCAGGAACAGGGTCGGCCACGGGCCCGGGCCCGCCGGGGTGCTGACGAAGCTGTGGATCCGCCCGTACGGCCGGGGTGTCCAGCGCCGGGTGCGGGAGGTGTCGTCCCGCTCCGGTGCGGAGTCGTCCGCCGGCTCCGTGCCGGGGCGCAGGACCAGCGGGCGGGGCGGCGTCGACTCCCGGCTCCAGACACAGTGCAGGGTGCCGTCCGGGGCGCTGGACAGGTCGTGGATCGTGCCGCCGGGGGTGCGCAGCTCCCGGGCCGACGGTTCCCGCTCCGGCGTTCCCCGGCCCGCCGGCGGACCGAGGTCGGCGAGCAGGAGGCGGCTCCGCCCGGCCTGCTCGTGCTGGATCAGCACCCCGCGCGGCCCCCGGTACCAGCCCGCCGAGATCTCCGTGTCGAACGACAGCCCCGGGTACCGGCGCAGTCCCTCGCCCGCCCGCCAGGTCGCGACGGCGTACCGCTCGTCCTGCTCGACCACCAGCAGCAGCTCCGGCTCCCGTAGCGCGAGCGGGTTGAACTCGATCGGCCAGAGCCGCAGTCGGCGGTTCCCGGCGAGACGCTGCGGAGCGCCCGGCCAAGCGCGCGTGCGGGCCTCCGGCCGGCCCTCCGTCGGCCAGAGGACCACCGCGTCGTCCCCGTCGGGCCGCCCGCCGAGCGCGAGCAGCCGGCCGTCCGGCGACAGGTCGGCCAGGCTCAGGTACCCCGGCGCCGAGGCGACCGGCCGGGCCTCGCCGGCGGGTGGTCCGACGTAGCAGTGCGAGACGCCGTCGACGCCGACGGCCACCGCGGCGAGCGCGCCGGTCCGGTCGAAGGCCACGCCGTACGGCCGCCCGCGGGGCACACCGTGCAGCGCCTCGCCGCCAGCTGTCCCGCCGTCCGCTTCCCCGCCCGGCTCACCGCCCGCGAACGGCTCGCGGAGCCACCGCCCCTCCCCCGCCGCATCGGCGTCGAACCACCAGATGGCGCCGCCGTCCGGCTCGATCTCGCTCAGGTGGACGCCCCCCGGCCGGTCGGTGACCACCCGGCGCCGCCCCGTGCCCAGGTCCCAGGCCACCGCCTGCCAGCGGTCGTCGACGAGCCGGGTCTCGACCGCGCGGTCGGCCGCCAGCGCGGCGAAGCCGGGGGACTGGAACGCCTGTGTCACTGGCCCGGCCCTTTCCGGCTCGATGATGGGAACAGGCTGCGCCGAACATCCAGAGGGCCGGTGAACCGACGTGAAGAAAAGGACACTTGCGGAAGGTCGCGGTCACTCTAGGGGGGTGTCGTGCTCACGACCAGACTTTTCGCACGGTTGGCCGAAAGACGGTCGACGTGAACACCGGACGACAGCGGACGCCGACGCGGCCGTTGACACGCTGTCGACGCGTCGTGGACATGCCGCTTCGAGACTGACCGGGACAGCACATCCCCCAGCAGAGGAAGGAAGGGGACACCCATGCGCATGCGCGGTCTCCTCACGGCAGTCGTGGTCTCGGTGGCGGCCATCGGCCTGGTCGCACCGGTCTCGTCCGCCGCACCGGCCAAGGGCGCCGAGCCGATCGAACGGGTCAGCGGCGGCACCCATGTCCTGATCAACCCGGCGAACGCCGCCACCACCACCTGGACGCCCGAGGCGCAGAGCTCCCTCGACGGCCGGCCGCTGAAGATCCACGCGACCGAACCCACCGTCGCCCCGGCCGCCGGCGCGCCCTCGCTCGCCAAGGCCAGCGTCTGGGTCACCACCGGGCGCCTGCTCACCGGCGGCGGCGTGTGCACCGCCAATGTCGTCTCCAGCGCCAACCGCGACGTCATCGCCACCGCCCGGCACTGCGTCGAGGGCGGCAGCGACTTCAAGTTCGCGCCCGGCTACGACGCGGGCAACGCCCCCTACGGCTGGTGGTCCTGGCGGTCGGCCGGCTGGGTGGACGCTCCCGCCCCGCAGGGCGACATCGCGTTCATCGTGCTGAACACCCTCAACGGCCGGCACATCGCGGACGTCGTCGGGGCCACCGGCATCGGCTTCAACCAGCCCCTCAACAACTACGCGCACATCATCGGCATCCCCGGGAAGACCCCGGCCAGCCAGGAGCACATGCTCTGGTGCGGCGGCCAGCCGGTGGCCGGCCCCGAGCAGCCGTCCACCGCGCTGATCGACAACTGCAACGGCCTGAGCGGAGGCTCCAGCGGCGGACCGTTCTTCGTGAACTACGACCAGACCGACGGTTCGGCCGTGCAGACCGGCGACTTCGTGACGGGCTACAGCTGGCAGGGCAAGTGGTGGGCGGTGAGCTCCTACTACCGCGACGACGCCTACAACGTCTTCAACGGGGCGCAGCACACCTGATCGCACCCCCCGGCACCGATCGCACACGAGGTGCCACCCCCGCCGCCGGGCCCGCACCACCCCGGCGGCGGGGGTGCGCCCCGCCGCCGTCATCCCGGCCGCGCCCTCCGGCCCACCCGGCCGGTGGCCGGGCGGAATAGCCAAATAGACAGCCAGGGACACGAGTTGGCTGATTTGATGGGAGTACACAGCCGGCGGTTCCTGGGGGGCGCGATGGTGCGGGCGGATGGCCGGGAGAGTGCGCGGGTCCGGCTGCGGCCGTCGGGGCAGTACCGCCGCCGGCGGGCGGCGGCCGCGGTGTTCGCCGCCGCCGCGCTGGTCGCGTGCGCGCTGGAGCTGTTCGGCGAGGAACCGGGGTGGCCGCTTCCGACGGTGGTCGACGTCGTGGCGACCGCGGTGTGGGCGGTGGTCCTGCTCCGGCAGGCGACCCTGGCGTTGGCGCCGCCCACGGTGGTGGTCGATCCCGGATACCTCGAACTCAGCGGCGGCCTGCGGAAGGTCAGGCTGCCGTGGAACGCGATCGCCGGTCTGTGCGTGCTGCCGGTCCGGGGATCCGAGGCCGTCTACGCGGCACCGTTCTACCGGGGTTCCCTGCTGGTGCGCACCTCGGAGGGCAGCCCGACGGCGCTGCCGGGGCGCGGTTCGCCGCGCTGGTCGGCGTCGTGGCAGGGCATCCTCGTCGACCTGGCCCCGCTGGCGGTTCCCCTGGAACGCCTCGACGAGGTGTTCACACCGTGGGCGTCCGACCGGTGGGGCGGAACGACCCGGCTGCCGGACGGTCCCGGCGGGGCCGCGGTTTTCGCGTCCGGCGCGCTGCTGTCCAGGCCCGCCCGCATGCTGCTGCGGTTGCAGGGGATCCTGGTGCTGGTGGCCGTGGCGGCTTCCCTCCTCGTCCTGCGCTCCCTCGACACGCCCGTCCTGGGGCAGCCGGTCCTGGCGGCCGTCGCCCTGGTCCTGCTCGGATCCGTGGGGGTGCGGCGGCTGGTCCTGGGCCTGTCCCGGCCCTGCGAGCTGCGGGTGGAGAGCCGGGCCGTCGTGGTGCGCGTCGGCGGCCGGGAACGGTCCCTGCCGTGGTCCGGGATCGCCGCCCTGGAGACGGCGCAGCAGGACGTCTCCCTGGTCGGTCAGCGCTTCCGGGTGACGTCGGTGCGCGCCCGGTTCAACGCGGGGGCGGACCGCCCGGCGCCGCTGCCGCACTGGCCGCTGCCCGCCAACGGGCTGTCCGTCGACCTGCTGCCGGTGCACTCCCCCGCGCTCGGCCACCTGCACGGACTCACGGTCTTCCCCGCGCAGTTGGCGGACGCGCTGGCCTCGTACGGGGCGAACCTCCTGGCCGACCGCACCGGGCAGGGCGGGCCCGTCACCGGTGAGGCCGTCACGGTCCGCGTCGGACCGGGGCGCGGGACGGTCCACCGGACGCTCGCCTCGGCGCTGCGGGCCGCGCCGAGGGACCGGCCGCTGCGCCTGCTGCTCGAACCGGGCCGGTACCGGGAGGCGGGGCCGCTGGTGCTGTCCGGCACCGTCGAACTGGTCGGGGCGCCGGGCCAGGAGCCGGTGGTGATCGAGACGCCCGAGCAATCCGCCCTCCAGTGCGAGGGGCACATCACGCTGGACTCCCTGACCGTGCAGGGCCGCGGCGCGACGGCCGTCGCCACCACCGGCCGGCTGGAGCTGCGCGGCTGCCGGATCGACGGGCCGGGCGAGTACGCGCTGCTCGCCTCCCAGGGCTCCGAACTGATCCTGCGGGACTGCGAGATCACCGCGGGCCGGACCGAACTCGTCGGCGCCACCGGCACGCTGGAGCGCACCCGGTTCCTCTCGGCCCGCGACCACGCGCTGGTGCTGAAGGACCGCGCCAAGGCCGAGATCACCGACTGCGCGGTGACGGACAGCCGGGGCCGCGGCATCGACGTGACCGGTTCCACGGCGGAGATCCGCGGCTGCGAGTTCCGCGGCACCGGCGACACCGCCATCGCCGCCGGCGACCACTCCGCGGTGCAGGTCCTGGGCTCCCGGATCGACGAGGTCCACGCGTCCGGCATCGTCTTCGACCGCCAGGCGCAGGGCACCGTGCAGGACACCACGGTCAACGGCGCCACGACCGGCCTGTACGTCGCGCGGGGCGCCGACCCCAGGGTCCGGGACTGCCTGTTCGCCCACTGCCGGGCCGACGGGGTGCTGGTCGAGGACCAGGGACGGGGGCGGCTGGAGACGTGCCGGATCGAGAACGCCGGCCAGCACGGCATCCGGGTGGTGTCCGGCGGCTTCCCGGTCGTCGACGACTGCGCGGTGGCCTTCGGCGGCACCGGGGTCACCGTGCACAAGGCGCGCGGCGACTTCACCCGGCTCCGGGTCCACGACCACTCCGAGAGCGCGGTCGAGGTCCAGGAGGGCTCGGTGGTGGACCTGGCCGAACTGCGCCTGGAGCGCTGCCAGTACGGCGTGCGCGGGCACGGTACCGGTGTGACGATCCGGCTGGTCGGCGCCGTCATCGCCGACGCGACGTCCTCCGGACTGCTGCTGCAGAACGCCGTGCGCGCCACCGCCGAGCACGTCACGGTGGAGCGGGCCGGCCTGTACGGCCTGAACTGCCGTGACGACAGCCGGCTGACGGCCCGGGACTGCACGGTGTCGAAGCCGGGTGAGACCGGGCTGCTGGCCATCTCCAACACCAGCGTGGAGATCGACCGGCTGGAGGTCTCCGGCAGCCGGCTCAACGGCATCTGGGCGCGCAACGCCAGCCGGGTCATCCTCACCGGGGTGCGGGTGTACGGCGCCGGCGGCGACGGCCTGCGCCTGGACGACGACGTGTTCGGCAGCGTGACGGACGGCGAGGTCACCGGCTGCGCGGGCGAGGCGGTGGCGGTCAACAACCGGGTGCTGCTGGAGAACGTCCGCACCGGGGCCACGGCGGAGGACATCCTGCAGCCGGAGGCCGGCCCGATCGCCGAACTCCAGCGCATGATCGGGCTGGCGGAGGCCAAGCGCCAGGTCGCCGTCCAGGTCGACCTGCTCCGGCTGGCCCGCTGGCGCTCCGACGCCGACCTCCCCCCGCCGCCCCGGGCCCACCACCTGGTCTTCTCCGGCCCACCGGGCACCGGGAAGACCACCGTGGCCCGGTTGTACGGCCAGATCCTGGCCGCGCTCGGAGCCTTGAAGAAGGGCCACCTGGTGGAGGTCGCGCGCGGCGACCTCGTCGGCCAGTACCTCGGGCACACCGCGCAGAAGACCCATCAGGCGTTCGAGCGGGCCGACGGCGGTGTGCTGTTCATCGACGAGGCGTACAGCCTGGCGCGGCGGTTCGGCTCGGGCACCGACTTCGGCCAGGAGGCGATCGACGTCCTCACCAAACTGATGGAGGACCACCGGGACGACGTCGTAGTCATCGCGGCGGGCTACACCGAGGAGATGCGGGCCTTCCTGGACTCCAACCCCGGTCTGCGCTCCCGCTTCTCCCGCATCCTGGAGTTCACCCCGTACGGCCCCGCCGAACTCACCGAGATCATGCTCCACGAGGCGGAGCGCCACACCTACCGCCTCGCTCCGGGCGTCGCGGAGCTCCTCACCGAGCGCTTCACCCGCCGGGAGCTGCGGGGCGACCCGGCCAACGCCCGTGACGCGCGGACGCTGCTGGAGGAGATGGTCGAACGGCAGGCCACCCGGCTGGCCGGGGCCGGGACGCCGAGCCGGGAGGACCTGGTGGTGCTGCTGGCGGAGGACATCCCCGCCGAGGGCGGCTGGCTGTGACCCCGGACGAGGCCAACGACCTGCTCGCCGCCCGCCTCGACCCGGCGATGGCGGACCCCGCGGCGGCGGCGTGGTTCGCCACGGCCGAGGCGTCCGCGGCGACGGCCGTGCTCCGGGCCGCCGGACCGCCGTCCGCGGCGGACCTCCCGCTCGTCCATGCCCACACGCTCGGCTACAGCGATCTGTTCGCCTTCCTGACCGCGGATCCGCGCGACCCGGCGCTGCTGGGCGAGGCGCTGCTGTACCTGCTCCCGGTGCGGCGCCAGTGGCCGGACCTGATGCCGCCCGCGTTCGCCGCCGTGCTGGCCGTGGCCGCCGGGGAGGGCGCGGCCGTCGACGGCGCGAGCGTCGACGGCGCGGACGTCGAGCAGACGCACGCCGCGGGGCTGGCCGTCCTGCTGGCGTTCGAGCGCCGGCGGTACCCCGGCGCGCCCGCCGTGGCGGTCAGGCTGCTGCGCCACACGGCGGCCGGCTGCCCACCGGACGGCCCGCTGCTGGGCTCGGTGCTGTCGACGCTCGGCGTGGCCCTGCTGAACGACTACACCGACCGGTTCGACGCCTCGTCGGTCGCCGAGGCCGTGGAGGCCGGCCGCGCCGCGGTCGCGGCGGCGCCGTCCGCGCCCGGCGAACAGGCCCGCCGGCACGCCAACCTCGGTACGGCGCTGCGGTTCTGGTCCGACGTCACGGCGATCGACGAGGCGGTCCGCGAAGCCGTGTCCGAGGGGCGCACCGCGCTGGCCCTGTGCCCGCCGGACGACCCCGGCCTGACGGCGTACCGCGTCGAGCTCGGGATGTCCCTGACCCGAGCCGCCGTGCTGGCCGGCGACGAGGCCGGCCTGCCGGAGGCGGCCACGCTGCTGCGCGAGGCGGTCCACGTACCGGACCGCGGCGCCCCGGACCACAGCACACCGGACGACGCCTCCACGGCGTCCACCGGTACCGCCGGGCAGACGGACCGGCTCTCCTTCCTGGGCATGGCACTGATCGCCCGGGGCACGCTGGAGGACCGGCCCGCGCTGCACACCGAAGGCATCGCCCTGGCCCGGCAGGCCGTCGAGGCCGCGACCGGCCCGGCCGTACGGCTCCAGTACCTCTGCAACCTGGCCCTCGTCCTGCTGAGGTTCCCGGCCCCGGACGACGACGCCGGGACCACCACCCTGGCGGTCGCCACGGCCCAGGAGGCGGCCGACCTCGCCCCGGCCGGGACACCGCGGTTCGCCGACACCCGGATGCTGCTCTCCGGCACCCTGGTCAGGCGTTACCTGGAGGAGCGGCGCCCGGAGGACCTCTCGGCGGCCGTCACCCGGGCCACCGAGGCCTTCGACGCCACCCCGGCGGACCTGCCGCCGCGCCGCCTGGACCGGGCCGTCGCCCTCGCCGACCTGCTGGGCCTGCGCGCCGACGCCGGGGGCGCCGACGACCCGTCGGCCGAGCCGATCGCCCTGCTGCGCCGGCTCCTGCGCGAGCGTCCGCAGGCCACCGCCGACCGCGCGCAGGCGCAACGCCGGCTGGCCGACGCCCTCGTCGAGTCCGCGGCGCGGGAGGGACGGCCCGAGCGCGCCGCCGAGGCGGTGGAGCACTACCGGGCCTGCCTCGACCTGCCGTCCCCCGGGCCCGCCTTCGAGGCGGAGGTGCGCTTCGCCCTGGGATGGGCACTCGCCGTCCGGGCCGGCCGGGAGGACGAGGCGGCCTGGCAGCAGAGCCTCGCGTCCATGCACCGCGCGCTCGCGCTGCTGCCCGCCGACGACCCGCAGCGCCTGGACCTCACGGGCCGGCTCGGCATCCACTGGGCCCAGCGCGGCGAGGACACCGGCGACCCGGCCGACTACCGGGAGGCCGTCGCCCTGCTGAGCGAGGTCACGGCGGCCGACGCGGACCGCCCCGCCACCGACCGCGCGGACCACCGGTACCAGCTCGGCTCCGCCCTGCTGGGCCTCGCCGACCTCGGCATCGAGGAGGACCTGCTCGACCGGGCGGTGGACCTGCTCGACCAGGCCCTGGCCCTCGCCCCGGCGGACCACCCCCGACGGCTTCCCATGGTCTGCCGGCTCACCGACGCGCTCAACTCGCTCGCCTGGCTGCGCTCGGACACCGCCGCACTCGACCGGTCCCAGATCCTGCTCTCCGAGGCCCTGGCCGGGCCCGACGGGGGCCGCGAGACCCGGGTCGCCTGCCTGATCGGCCTCGGCACCAGCCTGCGCATGCGCTTCCAGCTCAACGGGGAGCCGGCCCACCTGGAGCACGCCGTCGGCCACTACCGCGAGGCCATCGCCCTGCTGGCGCCCGAACCCCAGCCGTACGCCCTCTTCGGGCTCTCCATCTGCCTCGGCAGCCTGTACGGCTTCCGGCCGGACGGACAGCTGCGCACCGAGGCGATGGACACCTGCCGCGCCGCGCTGGAGCACCTGCCCGGGCACCACCCGGAACGTGCCTCCGTCCTGGCCGGTCTGGGCTACCTCGAATGGACCCTGGCCGCGGAGTCCGGCTCGGAGGAGCAGATGGACGCCGCGCTCGACACCCTGAAGACCGCCGTCGCCACCGCGCCCCCGGGATACGGGGACCGGGGCCTGGTCCTCACCAATCTCGGCGCCGCCCTCCTCGACCGGGCGAACAGAACGGGCGACCGCAGCTGGGAGGCCCAGGCCGCCGCCGTGTTCCGCACCGCCCTGGAGCACACCGGCCCGACCTCGGCCCAGCGTCCGCTGGTGCTGAACAACCTCGGCATGGCGCTGTTCACCCTGTTCACGACCACCGGCGACACCGCGCTGCACGACCGGGCGATCGCCCTGCTGAGCGAGGCCGCGGACCACCGCCACGGGATGTCCACGGCCCGCGAACGCGCCGCGCTCAACCTGGCCATGATGCGGTTCCAGCAGGCCCGCATGGCCTCGGACGCCCCCGCCTCGGTCGAGGCCTGCCGCCGGCTGGAGGAGCTGATCGGGGAACTCGGCTCCCCCCACCCGCTGCGGACCCTCGCGCTGGCGCGACTGGCCTACGCGGGTCTCGGCACCGCGGAACTGCTCCCCGAGCACGCGGCGCGAACGGCGCTGCGCCGGGCCGCCGCAGCCGCGCGCGAGGCGCTCGCCGAGGCGCAGGACACCGACCAGTTCCACGCACTGGCCCGCCGGGTGCTGGCGACGGCCCAACTGCGGCGCGCCGAACTCGGGGAGCGGGTCGACCTGGCCGAAGCGGTCCGGCTGCTCCGCGGCAACGCCGAGGACACGTCCCTCCCGCCGCACACCCGCCTCCAGTCGGCGCGGCTGTGGGGTGCCGTCGCCGCGCGCACCGGCCGGGACGCGGAGGCCCTGGAGGGCTTCGCCCACGCGGTCGGCCTGCTGTCCCGGGTGGCCCCGCGTCACCTGGACCGGCTCGACCAGGAGGAGCGGCTGAGTTCCGGCCGGGGGCTGGCCAGTTCGGCCGCGGCGCTCGCGATCCGGGCCGGCGATCCCGAACGCGCCCTCGCCCTGCTCGAACAGGGCAGGGGGGTGCTGCTCGCCCAGGGTCTGGAGAACCAGGGCGACCTGTCCCGGCTGCGCACGCTCGACCCGGCCCGCGCCGAGGAGTTCGAGCGGATCCGGGACCGGCTCAGCCGGGACCACCCGGTCGCGCTGCAGCTCACCGGCACCGAGGCGCCCGACGCCTTCTTCGTCCAGGGGGCCGCCGACGCGGCCGGGAGCGCGGCCGGCCTGCGCGACGCCGAGGAGCGCCACATCCTGTCCCGCCGCTGGGACCAGCTGCTGGAGGAGATCCGCGCGCTGCCCGACCTCGACGACTTCCTGCGTCCGCCGACCACCCGGGAGCTGCTCTCGGTGGCGGAGCGGGGCCCCGTGGTGGTGGTCAACGTCAGCGACTACGGCTCGCACGCCCTCGTCCTGGCCGCACCGGCCGGCGGCGGCGCGCGCATCGACGTCGTACCGCTGCCGGACCTCACCCCGGGCGAAGTGACCGTCGCCGCACAGGCGTTCACCGAGCGGTGGATCGACGTCGCCTACGGGGACGAGGGCGTGGCGCGGGCCAAGGAGCTGATGAACCTGCACCGCTCCGTCCTGGCGTGGCTGTGGGACAGCCTGGCCGGTCCCGTCCTGGAACGGCTCGGGCTGCGCGGCACCCCGCTCGGCGAGGAGGAGTGGCCGCGGCTGTGGTGGTGCCCGACCGGCCGGCTGGCGTTCCTGCCGCTGCACGCCGCCGGCAAGGGCCCGCGGATCCCCGGCACCTGGGTCATGGACCGGGTCGTCTCCTCCTACACCCCGACCCTGCGCTCCCTGCTGCGTGCCCGCCGCCGGGCCGCCGCCTCGCCCCGGCGCCGCCCCGCCCCGCTGGTGGTCTCGCTCGCGCAGACGCCGGGCGGCCCGCCGCTGCCCGGCGCCGGACCCGAGGCCGCCCTGGTGGCCGAACTCTTCCCCGGCGGCCTGCGGCTGGACGGCGAGCACGCCTCCGTGGAAGCCGTTCGCCGGGAGCTGTACCGCCACCCCTGGGTGCACTTCACCTGCCACGGTGTCAGCGACCCGGAAAGCCCGTCGAACAGCGGCCTGATCCTCCACGACGGCAGGCTCAGCGCTCTCGACATCTCGGCACGGCGCCCGGTCGACGCCGAACTCGCCTTCCTGTCGGCCTGCTCGACCTCCCAGGGGGGGCTCGGCCTGCCGGACGAGGCGGTGCACCTGGCGCCGTCGTTCCAGCTGGCCGGCTTCACCCACGTCATCGGCACGCTGTGGACCGTCTCCGACAAGGTCGCGCGTCGGCTCACCGAGGAGTTCTACGCCGCACTGCGCCGGGACGCCGCCCACGAGGGGCCGTTCGACCCGGCGCTCGCCCTGCACCATCCCGTCCGGGCGCTGCGCGAACGCCTGCTGCCCGCACCGCACCTGTGGGCGGCGCACGTGCACGTCGGCCCCTGAGACCGGCGGGCGCGCCGTCGGGACGCCCCGCTCGGGACGCCCCCCGTCAGGGCGCCCCCGTCAGGACGCCTCCGGACCGCCGCCCTCGGGCGCCGCCGACGGCTCGGTCTCGCCCTGCGCCGTGCCCGAGGCGCCCTCGGGGCCCTGCTCGGGCTCCGCCGCACCGCCGGTGATCCGCAGCACCCGCCGGTCGCGGTACTCCTCGATCAGGCTCTCCACCGACTGGTCGTCACCGCTGCGCCCGTCCCGTGCCGCTGCCATCACCCTGCTCCCTCCGCGTCTCCGGTACCGGTACCGGCGCCGGTGCCCGCTCCGGGCCCGGCGGCGCCAGCAACTCCAGCACCTCGACCTCGCTGCCCTTGATGTAGACGCCCGCGGTGCCCGCCACCCGGCCGAGGAAGGTCCCGTCGCCGCTGAGGCGCCACTGCGATTCCAGATAGATGTCCTGCTGCTGCGGGAAGGCCGACACCGCCGACCGCGAGCCCAGCCAACCCCCCACCCACAGACCGCCCTTGAGCCGGATCCGGACGAAGCAGGGCTCACGGTCGGCGAACAGGAAGTCCCAGGCCGTCGGCGTCGGCTCGTAGCGCGCCCGTTCCCGCCGACGCCCCACCACCGCCGCGCCCCAGGCGAGGCCCGACGGCACCGCGACGACCAGCAGCAGGACGACGAACCCGGCCTGCCGCGGATGCCGCAGCACCCCGGCGAGCGGCCCGCCGTCGCCCTCGCTCAGCAGCCGGGCCAGCCAGGGCCCCGCGACCACCGCGTAGACGGCGTCGAGCAGCCCGCTGATGGCGATCGCCCGCAGGGCCCGGTTCTGCGGCTCCTGCTCGGAGGCCCGCGGCCCGCGCAGGCGGTCGGCGACGGCCTGGTAGAAGATCCCGGGCAGCACCAGGGCGAGCAGGACGGCCAACTGCTGCACCGTGTTCGGAAGCACCCCGCCACCCCTCCCCGCCCCGCGCGGACCGCGTCCCCCACGGCACCGAAGCGTCTCCCCACCCTAGCCGAGCCCCCCACCGGCCCGGGCTCGTTTTCCCCGAGTGCCCAGGCGGTCCGGACCGGGAGCCCGTGGGCGCGCCGGGGATCCGCTCAGCCGCTGTGAACGGTCAGGCCGGCCCGTACCGGTCGGCGTCGCCCGATCCGCGCGACGCCTTCCCGACCGCCTTGTGCAGGGTGCGCAGGGCCACCAGGAGCAGCCCGATGTCGTCCAGCAGAACGGGGTCCGGGAGCAGGTCGACGGGGCTGATCAGATAGGCGATGGACGCCCAGAAGAGAACCTTGGCCGACATCGGGACACCGGTCGCCACCAGGAGCCTGCGGACGCGGACCAGCTTCACGACCAGCACCACCGCGACCGCCAGGGAGACGACCACCAGAGCGCCGAGGACCCACCACAGAACGCCGCCGCCGTCCACCGGCCACACCTCCCGCTCGCGCCCGGACATCCCGCCCCCGGCGCGCCGAGCGGCCCGGGCGGGCACGCGCGGACCCACCGCGCGGCCCTGCCCAGGGTACGGGAGACCCGTTTCCGGATCCGATCCCGCTCAGGCGTCGAGAACGCCACCCGCGCGCCGGACCACCGGCGCCTCCGTCGACCACGGGAAGTTGATCCAGTCGTCGGTCCGCTTCCACACGTACTCGCACTGCACCAGGCTGTGCGACTTCTCGTAGATCACGGCCGAGCGCACCTCGGCGACATGGCCGAGGCAGAAGTCGCGCACCAGCTTCAGCGTCTTCCCGGTGTCGGCGACGTCGTCGGCGATCAGGACCTTCTTGTCGGTGAAGTCGATCGCCTCGGGAACGGGTGCCAGCATCACGGGCATGTCGAGGGTGGTGCCGACCCCCGTGTAGAACTCGACGTTCACGAGATGAATGTTCTTGCAGTCCAGCGCGTAGGCCAGACCCCCGGCCACGAACACACCACCACGGGCGATGCTCAGGATGAGATCGGGCTCGAACCCGTCATCCGCCACCGACTGCGCCAGCTCGCGCACCGCCCGACCGAACGTCTGGTAATCCAGGACTTCACGTACATCGCTCACCTGCACATTCTCCACGGTCGTCGACCCGACCACGAACGCCGCCCCGCGAGGACAGGAGATTCTTCTGCGCCGATGGCGTCAAGTGGGGTCGTCCCACCGTCCGGCGACGAAGATTCTTCGGTGCAGAACGTCCTCCAGCTGCTGCTGGCGAGTGGCGGACCAGCGGATACCGACGGCGCTGCCGTCCGTGAGGTGGTCCGGCGCGGCGTGTCGTACGCGCCGACCGATTAACCTGGACCGCTTCCCCGTCCCGGAACCACCGAGGAGCCCAGCGCCGTGTCCGACAGCTTCGCGCACCTGCACGTCCACACCGAGTACTCGATGCTGGACGGGGCCGCGAAGAACGGCAAGCTCTTCGCCGAGGCGGAGAGACAGGGCATGCCCGCCATCGCGATGAGCGACCACGGCAACATGTTCGGCGCCTACGAGTTCTTCCACGCCGCCGCCAAGACCGCCGTGAAGCCGATCATCGGCATCGAGGCCTACGTCGCCCCGTCCTCGCGCTTCCACAAGAAGCAGGTGTTCTGGTCGCCCGGCGGCCAGCGGCCGGCCAGCGCGGACGGCGAGGGCGGCAAGGACGTCTCCGGCGGCGGCCGCTACACCCACATGACCATGTGGGCGCAGAACGCCACCGGCCTGCGGAACCTCTTCAAGCTCTCCTCGCTCGCGTCGATGGAGGGCTACTACATGAAGCCCCGGATGGACCGCGAGCTGATCGCCGCCAACGCGACCGGCATCATCGCCACCACCGGCTGCCCCTCCGGTGAGGTGCAGACCCGGCTGCGGCTCGGGCAGTACGACGAGGCGGTCAAGGCGGCCGGCGCCTACCAGGAGATCTTCGGCAAGGAGAACTACTTCCTGGAACTGATGGACCACGGTCTGTCCATCGAGCAGGACGTCCGCGCGGACCTGCTGCGCCTGGCCAAGCAGCTCAACATTCCGCTGCTCGCCACCAACGACTCGCACTACGTGACCGCCGACCAGGCGGACGCCCACGACAGCCTGCTCTGCGTCGGCGTGGGCAAGAACAAGGACGACCCGAACCGGTTCAAGTTCCAGGGCACCGGCTACTACGTCAAGACCGCCGAGGAGATGCGCGAGCTCTTCCGCGAGCTGCCGGAGGCCTGCGACAACACGCTGGCGATCGCCGAGCGGGTCGAGTCGTACGAGGAGGTCTTCACCTACGTCGACCGGATGCCGCAGTTCGACGTGCCCGAGGGCGAGACCCAGGCCTCGTACCTGCGGCAGAAGATCGCCGCCGGCCTCAAGCACCGCTACGGCGACAACCCGAGCCAGGAGGTGCTGGACCGGGTCGAGCTGGAGATGGGCGTGATCACCCCGATGGGGTTCGACGCCTACTTCCTCGTGGTCGCCGACATCTGCCAGTACGGGCGGGACAACGGCATCCCGGTCGGCCCGGGCCGTGGCTCGGCGGCCGGCTCGATGGTCGCCTACCTGACCGGCATCACCCAGCTCGACCCGCTGGAGCACGACCTGCTGTTCGAGCGGTTCCTCAACCCCGAGCGCATCAACCCCCCGGACGTCGACATCGACTTCGACGACCGCCAGCGCGACCAGATGGTGCGCTACGTCACCGACAAGTACGGCTCCGCCTACACCGCCCAGGTCAACACCTTCGGCACGATCAAGGCGAAGGCGGCGGTCAAGGACGCCAACCGCATCCTCGGCTACCCCTTCGCGATGGGCGACCGGATCACCAAGGCGATGCCGCCGGACGTCATGGGCAAGGGCGTGCCGCTGGCCGACCTCTTCAACGACAAGCACCCCCGGTACAACGAGGGCACCGAGATCCGGGCGCTGTACGACAACGAGCCCGACGTCAAGAAGATCATCGACACCGGCCGGGGCATCGAGGGCCTGATCCGCGGCACCGGTGTGCACGCCGCCGCCGTCATCCTCTCCTCCACCCCGCTGCTGGAGCTGATCCCGCTGCACATGCGGGACAAGGACGGCACCATCATCACCGGCTTCGACTACCCGTCGTGCGAAGCCATGGGCCTGATCAAGATGGACTTCCTGGGTCTGCGGAACCTGGGCATCATCGACCACTGCATCAAGATCGTCAAAGCCAACCGCGGCGTGGACGTCGACATCGAGAAGATCCCGATCGACGACCCCACCACCTACCAGCTGCTGGCCCGGGGCGACACGCTCGGCGTGTTCCAGCTCGACGGCGGCCCCATGCGCGCCCTGCTCAAGCTGATGAAGCCCACCGAGTTCGCCGACATCTCCGCCGTCTCCGCGCTGTACCGCCCGGGCCCGATGGGCATGAACTCCCACACCAACTACGCGCTGCGCAAGAACGCCCAGCAGGAGATCATCCCGATCCACCCCGAGCTGGAGGCCCCGCTCGCCGACGTCCTCGGCCCCACCTACGGGCTGATCGTCTACCAGGAGCAGGTCCAGCGCGCCGCCCAGGTGCTCGCCGGGTACTCGCTCGGCCAGGCCGACCTGCTGCGCCGGGCGATGGGCAAGAAGAAGAAGGAGGTCCTGGAGAAGGAGTTCGTCCCCTTCCACGCCGGCTGCAAGGAACGCGGCTACTCCGACGAGGCCATCCAGGCCGTGTGGGACGTCCTGGTCCCGTTCGCCGGCTACGCGTTCAACAAATCACACTCCGCCGCCTACGGCCTGGTCTCCTACCAGACCGCCTACCTCAAGGCCAACTACCCCGCCGAGTACATGGCCGCGCTGCTCACCTCGGTCGCCGACGACAAGGACAAGATGGCGGTCTACCTGGCGGAGTGCCGGCAGATGGGCATCCGGATCCTCTCCCCCGACGTCAACGAGTCGGTGGTCGACTTCACCGCCGTCGGCAGCGACGTCCGCTTCGGCCTCAAGGCGGTGCGCAACGTCGGCGTCCCGGTCATCGAGTCGCTGGTGCGCACCCGGGAGGCGGAGGGCAAGTACACCTCCTTCCCCGACTTCCTGGACAAGGTGGAGCTGGTGGTGTGCAACAAGCGCACCGTCGACTCGCTGGTCAAGGCCGGCGCCTTCGACTCGCTCGGGCACACCCGGCTCTCGCTCAGCACCGTCCACGAGAGCGCGATCGACGCCGTCACCGGGGTGAAGAAGCAGCAGGCGATCGGCCAGGACGACCTCTTCGGTTCGCTGGACACCGGCGACGGCGGCGGACCCGGTATCGGACTGGACTTCGAGCTCACCGACCGTGAGTGGCCGCGCCGCCAACTCCTCTCCCTGGAGCGCGAGATGCTCGGTCTCTACGTCTCCAGCCACCCACTCGACGGCGCCGAGCACATCCTCTCCCAGAACCGGGACACCTCGATCGCCGACCTCCTCGGCTCGGGCCGGACCGAGGGCGAGGTCCGCCTCTCCGGCCTCATCACCGCCGTGGACCGCCGGATCAACAAGGCCGGAAACGCCTGGGCGATCATCACCCTCGCCGACCGGGACGGCTCGGTCGAGGTGCTGTTCTTCCCCGCCACCTACAACCTCATGGCCGAACAGATGGTGGAGGACAACGTCATCTCGGTCCGCGGCCGGCTCAACGAGCGCGACGGCTCGCTGAGCATCTTCGGCCAGGAGATCACCACGCTGGACGTCTCCTCCGCCGAACTGGGCACCAAGCCACCGGTCCAGATCACCGTGCCGGCCGCCCGGATCACCCCCGAGGTCGTGGCCGAGCTCAAACTCGCCCTCCACGCCCACCCCGGCGACGTCCCGATCCGCCTCCTGACCACCGGCTGGGACAAGGACACCCTCTACGAGCTCGGCTTCCTGGTGAACCCCGAGAACGGACTCGCCTCGGACATCAAGACCCTGCTCGGCAACCGCGCCTGGATGGGCACCGCGGTCCGTTCCTGAACCGGGCCGGGACCACCGGCCGGCGGTGGCCGCTGTCGCCGTCAGGCCGGGTCGGCGGTCCGCGCCGTACGCGCGGACCGCCGGTTCCTCATGGCCGTCCCGTCACTTCCGGTCCGCGTGAACGGCGTTGGCGTCCAGGATCTTCCGCCAGGACTTCGGTTCCGCCGGCCGCGGCCCGTCGCCGCGGTCCGCCGCCGAACCCGCACCCGCACTCGCACCCGCACCCGCCGCCGGCGGGACGGCGGCCGTGGTGGTGTTCGGCACCGGCCCGGTGGCGGGCTTGCCGGGGGTGAACAGCCAGGTGTTCAGCAGGTCGCCGAGCTTCCGGCCGGAGACCTTCTCCGCGTACGCCTGGAACTCCGGAATGGTGGCGTTGCCGTAACGGCGCTCGGTGGGCCAGCCCTTCAGGATCCGGAAGAACGTCTCGTCCCCGACGGTGTTGCGCAGCGCCTGAATGGCAACCGCCCCGCGCTGGTAGACCGCGTCGGACAGCTGGTTCTCCTCGCCCGGGTCGCCCGGCTTGACGCTCCAGAACGGGTCGTCGGCCGGGTAGAGGGCGTAGATGTAGTCGGCCAGCTCCTGCGCGGTGCCCTCGTTCTCGTGCTCGGACCAGAGGAACTGCGCGTACTGGGCGAAGCCCTCGTTCAGCCAGATGTCGCTCCAGCGGGAGAGCGAGACGCTGTCGCCGTACCACTGGTGGGCCAACTCGTGCACGACGACCGAGGTGTTGGATCCCCGCGCGAACAACCCGGGACCGTAGAAGACCCGCGTCTGGGTCTCCAGACCACCGCTGCTCCGGACGTTGGGCACGACGCCGCCGACCGAGCTGAACGGGTACTCGCCGAAGTAGCCGCTCAGCCAGTCCACCAGCTCGCCGGTGCGCTCCACGCTCGCCCGGGCCGCGCCCGCGTTCGCCCCGAGGTCCTTGCTGTAGGCGTTGTAGACCGGCAGCCCACTGGCCGTGGTGTCCCGGGTGATGTCGAACTTCCCTATCGCCAGGGTCGCCAGGTAGGTGGCCTGCGGCTTGTCCTCGCGCCAGTTGTAGCGGGTCCAGCCCGCCCGCGAGGCGGTGCCGGCCAGCACGCCGTTGCTGACCACCTGGGTGCCGTCCGGCACCAGCACCGAGACGTCGAAGGTCGCCTTGTCGCTCGGGTGGTCGTTGCTCGGGAACCACCAGCCCGCCGAAACGGGCTCGCCGGCCACCACCGCGCCGTCCGGGGTGCGGCGCCAGGCGGTGTAGCCGCCGTACTTCTCCACGGTCGACGGCACGTCCTTGTAGCGCACCACCACGGTGGCCTGGGACCCTCTCGCCAGCGGCCGGGCCGGAGTGATCTCCAGCTCCTGATCGCCGCTGGTGGCGAAGGCGGCGAGCCGTCCGTTGACCCGGACCTCGGAGACCTTCAGCGCGAAGTCGAGGTTGAACCGGGAGAGGTTCTGGGTGGCCGTGGCCAGGATGGTCGTCGTGCCCTCCAGCTCGTCGGTGGCGGGCTGGTACTTCAGCCGGACGTCGTAGTGCGAGACGCGGTACCCACCGTTACCGAGGGTGGGGTAGTACGGGTCCCCCAAGCCGTCCGCACCCGGCTGGAAGCCGGAAGCCGAGGCGGGGACGGCCAGGAACAGGCTCAGGGCACCGGCGGCAGAAACGATCAACCTCTTGCGCACATGGTCCTCCAGGGATCACTGGAACGATCGGGTCGAACCGATCCCTGTCCCGGCAACTGCCCGTCTACTCCCCGATTGTGAGAACGTCATGAAGAGGACCCGGCGGCGCCCCTACGGTCAGCGCGCATGGCGGGCGCCTCGGCGCCACGACCAGGGTCGGGGCCATGGTTCTAGGATGCGGACATGGACAGGATCACGCCGCCACCCGGAGAACCGATACCGATGACCATGCGGCGAACCCGCTGGCAGGAGGCGGGGCAGAGCGGGAGCTTCGGCAAGCGGTTCGCCGAGCTCATCGCCGCCGGCGAGGACGTCGACGGCGAGGCCCGGCTCGCCGACACGCTGCTGCCGCGTGGCGCCCGGGTGCTCGACGCCGGCGCCGGCATGGGCCGGGTGGCCGCGGCCCTCCTGCGCCGGGGACACGACGTGGTCGCGATCGAGCCCGACGAAGCCCTGGTCCGGCAGGCCCGGGAGACCTACCCCGGGCTGCCGATCGAGGAACGCGACGTTCTCGGCCTCGGTCCCGACGACGGCCCGTTCGACCTGGTCGTCTGCGTGGGCAACGTCCTCGTCTACCTCGCCGAGGGCACGGAGCGCAGGGCGCTGGGCGCGATGCGCGACGTGCTCGGCGAGAACGGCCGGATCCTGGTCGGCTTCCACCTGCAGGACCCGCCGCCGCACGCCAGGAACTACACCGCGGCCGAGTTCGAGGCGGATCTGGCCGCCGCCGGACTGCGCGTCGACCTGCGCGCGGGCACCTACCAGCTGCATCCCGCGAACGACGCCTACGGCGTCTGGGTGCTGAGCCGCGCCTAGGGTCCGTCTCCCGGGGCAGACGCCCCGGGAGACTTCCACGGGGGGCAACGCACTCCCCCGCCGTGACCACACCGCCTCGCCGCCGGATGCCGCCGGCGCCGGGGTAGCGCCGCCACGATCCCCCGAGCGACGCGACCGGGCGGCCGGCCGTGGAGTCGTCCTGGCCCCCTCGGTCCGCCGGCTCCGCGGCCCGGCCAGGTGATCGTCTAGCGGACGGGCCTCAACCGGCCGGCCATGGCCAGGTTGGCCTCGCAGCGGTCGATCGCCCACTCGTCGCGGCGCGGCGGGGGCTGTTCCCGCAGGATCGCGAGGGCCTCGCGGAAATAGGTGCCGGCGGCCTCGTACTGCTCGGTGAGCAGGCTCTGCCGGCCCAGGTTGCCGAGCACGTCGGCTTCGCCCGCGCGGTCGCCGACCGAGGCCAGCAGCGCGCGGGCCGTGCGCAGTTCACCGAGGGCGGGCTCGTGCCGGCCCTGCGCGCTCAGGGCGGCGGCCAGGTCGTTGCGGGCCCTGCCCTCGCCGCCGCGGTCGCCGATCCGGCGGGCCGCCGCGACCGCCGACCGGTCCGCCTCCATCCAGTCCGCCAGGTACGGGCCGGCCCGGAAGTGGCCCCAGAGCGCCACGGGCAGCTGCCAGGCGTGGCCGTCGAGACCGTGCTCGGCGGCGTACCGGACGGTCTCCAGCAGATGGGAGTGCTCGCTCTCGCACCACTGCCGCGCCTCGGCCGGGGTGGTGAAGCCCGGCGGCTCGTACCAGGGGCCGGCGGCGGTGAGCGGCAGGCGCCGGCGGCGCGGGGTGAGCAGGCGGGCCGCCGCCTCCGCGTGGTGCAGGTACCAGGAGCAGAGGCGTTCCCGGGCGGCGGCGCGGTCGGCGGGGGCGGTTTCGGCGGTGGCACGGTCGGCGGCGTAGCAGCGCAGCAGGTCGTGCAGGCGGTAGCGGTCCGGGCCTGCGGGGTGGAGCAGATGGGCCGCGGCGAGGCGGTCGAGCACCGGTCTGGTCGCGGCGGGGGCCGAGCCGGAGAGCGCGGCGGCCGCGGCCGTGCTGATTCGACTGCCGGGGGCCAGACCGAGTAGTCGGAAGAGCCGCTGGGCGGTGGGTCGCAGGGCCCGGTAGGAGAGGTCGAAGGCGACCCGGACGGCGGAGGTGGCGTCGCCGTCGATCTGGAGCGCGGTGAGGCGGTCCTCCGCGTCGCGCAGTTCGGCGGCGTGGTCCACCAGGGTGCGGTGGGGTCGTTCCGCGAGGCGGCCCGCGGCGATGCCGAGGGCGAGCGGCAGGTGACCGCAGGCGGCGGCGAGTTCGGCGGCGGCTCGGGGTTCGGCGCGGGTGCGGTCGGCGCCGGTGATCCGGGCGAGCAGTTCGACGGCATCGGGCTGGGGCAGGACGTCGAGCACCAGCCGCCGGGCGCCGTCGCAGGCGGTGAGCCCGGCCAGCCCGTCCCGGCTGGTCACCAGGGCCAGCGAGCCCGCCGAGCCGGGCAGCAGCGGGCGGACCTGCTCGGCGTTGCGGGCGTTGTCGAGCAGTACCAGGACCCTGCGGTCGGCGAGCAGCGACCGGTACAGGGCGGCACTCTCGTCGATGGTGCCGGGTATCTGCTCGCGGTCGGTGCCGAGGGCCCGCAGGAGGCGGGCCAGCGCCTCGTACGTGGCCAGCGGCGGGCCGAAGGCGTACCCGCGCAGGTTGAGGTGGAGCTGACCGTCGGGGAAGCGCTCGCGGACCCGGTGTGCCCAGTGCACGGCGAGGGCGGTCTTGCCCGTCCCGGCGCCGCCGGTCACCACGCCGATGCCGGCGGCGACGACCGCGCCGGCCGGGTCGGCGAGGCCGTCCAGGGCGCCGAGTTCCGCCTTCCGTCCGACGAAGGTGGCCAGCGCGGGCGGCAGTTGGGCGGGCCTGGGCACGTGCTGCCGGGCGCGGGGCGAGCGCGCGGCCGGGGTGGGCCCGCCCTTCAGCAATTCCTGGTGCAGGAGCTGGAGTTCCGGCCCGGGGTCGAGGCCGAGTTCATCGGCCAGCTGTCGCGCGAACCGGCGGTAGGCGGCGAGCCCGTCGGCCTGTCGGCCCGCCCGGTGCAGGGCCCGGACGAGCTGTGACACGAAGCGGTCCCGGAGCGGGTGTTCGGCGACCAGTGCGGTCAGCTCCGGGACGCTCTGCCGGTACCGGCCGAGTTCGGCCTCCAGGTCCAGGCAGTTCTCCCAGGCGGTGAGCCGCAGTTCGTTCAGTGCCACCGAGCCGGCGGCCAGCAGGCTGCCGGACAGCCCGTCCAGCACCGGGCCGCGCCACAGGCCGAGCGCCGAGCGGAACTCCTGTACGGCTGCGGCGGGTTCGCCGCGCTCGGCCAGTCGGCGCGCCACCGACACCCGGTGGGCGAAGGTCAGGGCGTCCACCTGGTGGCCGTCCGGTGCGATCCGGTAGCCCGGGCCGTCGGTGAGCAGTACCGGCGACCCGTCGTGGGCGGCGGCGAGCTTGCGCCGCAGCAGCCCGGCGAGGTTCCGCACCTGGCGGTGGGCCGTGGCCGGCGGTTCGTCGTCCCAGACCGCGTCGACCAGGCGGGCCACCGGGACGACGGCCCCGGCGTTCAGCAGCAGGATGCCGAGCATCCGCTCCTGCTTGGCCCCTTCCGTCCGGGTCCGCTCACCGTCGTCGGCCCACACTTCCAGTGGTCCCAGGATCTTGAACTCCATCTGTCCCTCCCGTGGTTGGCCGAGGTCGAGGCGACCCGTACACCGTCGAAGCCTGTGACCATTTCATGATGGATTCGTGTCAACTTTGTGCATCCGGTTGCGAGTCTTCTCTCACCGGCCCCACCGGGGCCGGCTCCCCCACACTCAAGGAGCAGTTGGATGAAGCGCATGAAGCAGGCCGCAGCCCTGGCCGTCGCACTCGGCCTGGCCCTCGTACCGCTCTCGGCGAGCACCGCGCAGGCCGCCGGGCCGGCCACCCACAAGGGAATGACCTGGCAGGTGCTCGCGACGGGCCCGGACGGGACCGTCCAGGTCGGTGGCCCCCAGCACTCGACGCCGAGCGACCCGTACAACGGCGACACCCTTCCGTCCGTCTCGCTGCCGGTCCTCTGCATCAACGTGGACGACAGCCCGGCGCCGGACGGCATCAGCCTCGGCTTCTACAGCGGTTGGGCCGGCGGCACCGTCGCGCTCAGCCAGCCGGTGAAGGGCTCGCGACTGAACAGCCAGGCCGCCGCGAACAGCGTCTGCCAGGCGTCCTTCGGCATCGGCTGGCGCCAGGCCGAGTTCCACGACGGCCGCTACGGCCCGAACCTGGAGTACGTCGGCGGGTGGAGCTTCTGGGCCTACGGCAACATCGCCCCCAACGCCCGCTTCTGGACCGCCATCAACGACCAGCAGGCCAACCCCTGGAACTGACGGCGGCGCGGTGGTGACGGCCGGGCGGGGCGGTGAGCAGTCCGCCCGGCCGCACCGCCTCCGATTCCGGTAGCGGTCCGGAGCCCTCGGGGCACGGGCGCGAGGGCTCCCGTACGAGTGGCCCGGTCACCCTCGGGTGGCCGGGCCGTCCGGCGCTCGGGGCTCCTCGACGATACGGGAGGCAGGGCGGGGGCCTCGTCGGCCGGCGGGGACTCCGGGGTGGGGGGCGCGTGGCATGGGACAGACCCTCCCATCCGGCGGCGACCGGTGGCATCCCAGGTTTGCAGGGGGCGCGACGCCTCGTCCCTGTGGTAGGAAGGCGACCTGTTGCGGACCGCTCGACGACGAAGCCCCAGGTCAGCGACCTGTGCTCCTCGCGCTGTCGCGGCTCCTGCCCGGTTGCCGGGCGGGGGTGTCAGCCCGGGGGGCGGCCGAGTCCGGCGGTGTACGGGGCCGCGAGGAGTGCGACGAGTTCGCGGCGGCTGCGTACGCCGGTCTTGGTGAAGGCCGACTTCAGGTGGTCCTGGACGGTGGCCGGGCTCAGGAAGAGCCGGTGGGCTATGTCCCGGGTGCTCAGGCCCCGCACTGCCTGGAGGACCACCTCCTGCTCCCGGGGGGAGAACCGGTGTGCCAGCAGGGACAGCGGAATGACGTCGACCGGGCTCGCGGGCTGGGCGACCAGGGCGACGCTGCCCCGCGGGCTCTGGTCGAGCAGCGAGGCGCGGACGGCGACCCACTGGCCGCTGGGGCGGCGCAGCCGGGTCCAGGCGTGGGAGCCCGCGTTGGCGTTCGCGGAGGTCGCGTGGGTGCGGGCCCGCTCGGAGAGGTAGATCAGCGCGGTCGGTACTCCGGCGGGGCGGTACCGCGGCTCGGAGAGTTCCTCGAACAGCTGCCGGGCCCCGGAGTCCGCGGAGGTGAGCTGACCGGTGGGGCCGATGACGGCGACCCCGAGCCAGTACGGTCCGTCCTGCGGGTCCGCCCGGACGCCCTGCCCGTCAGGGCCGGCTGCGGTGGGCAGCGCATAGTCGCGCAGGGCGGCGGCCACGGCCCGGGCGGCCCGTTCGGCCAGTCTCTGCTCGCTCGCGCCGAAGGGCGCCGAACCGGCCTCGCGCATCAACGCGGCGGCGCCCCATCGCCCGCCGCCGACATCGAAGTTCATCCGCAGCTCGTCGCCCAGCCCGAACTCGGCAAGCAACTCCCGGTAGCGCACGCTACGTTCGGGTCGGCCCCCGGTGGCGCGGTGCACGGTCTCCACGACGCGTCCTGCGGCCCGGATGTCGACGAACCGGGTGGTGTCGTCGGACCACATCTCCAACCGGATGGCGTGCTCGAAGGCGGTCGGCTGCAGGCCCTCGGCAACGGTGGAGGTCAGGAAGCCGGTGACCGGATCGGCGCCGTGCAGGCATCCCGCTTCGGATCCGAGAGCGGGCCCGAGGACGGTGAGGAGCTCTCGGAAGAACTGTTCGAGCGGAAGCTTCGCCGCCGCCAGATCGTCGATCTCTCCCACCATGCGGCGTTCCCTGTCCCGGATTGAGGTCATCTCTTTACCATAGGGCCGCAGTTGGCGCCCCCACAGTCCCGGGAGGTCGCGCGCCGGGCGGCGCCGAAGAGTACGCCCGCCGCGGCCGGACCGTCAGCAGCAGCTCCACCCTCGGCTACCAGGTCGCCGCCGATTCGGCCTGCGGCACCGGTCTGGTCGTCGACCTCTTCACCTACTCCTCCTACGAGTCCCCGCCTCCGGCACCGCCGCCCGGCGACCGCGGCTCACGTCGTCTGGGCGAACCGGAGCATGTTGAAGTCGTCGACGGGATCGGAAAGCTCCAGGAAGCTCCGGTAGGTGTACGTTCCGGTCAATTGGATCGGTGTTCTGGTCAGGACCGACACCAACGACAGCGTCACGAGCTCCCTCAACGGCACGTTCCACGACAAGGTCACGCTCACGCCGAGGTCGGCCGTGGTGTACCGGCGGGGAGACGTCACCTGGGAGTACGCGCGCACGACGACCAAGTACGGCGGCAACACCCAGTACGTGACGACGGACGCCTGGAACTACTACCTGTCACTGGACTCCAGGGACAACCACTTCGTCACCTTCAAGGTGTGGAACTGCTTCAGCCAGTCCGGCTACCAGGGGTTCTTCTCCAGCCACATCCCGTCCGACAATCACCGCAAGAACTTCTACGGCGGCTACGTCTGGAACCAGGAGCCGCACGACTCCGCCTACTACGTCCCGTCGGACGGCCACAGCCTGGGCGAGGTCGTCAACTTCCCCGACGGGAACAAGTGGTGGGACTACGCGAGGATCTACGACCGGAGCTACCCCGAGCGCTACCTCTGCTTCACCTGGGTGCACTCCACCACCGGCGGCGACGGCTGGCACCTCCCGAACGGGCCGCTGACGAACTGGGGCGAGTGGTACACGCTGGAGATCGCCGCCTACGACCGGTACGGCAACAGGAGCGAGTTCTGGATCGACGGCTCGGACATCATCGGCGGGCTCAACCTCTACGACACCAGGCCGTAGTCCGCCCCGGACCGGGTTGCGTACGCCGGACGGAGCATCCGGTGTCCTGCGCCTGGCTGATCGGGGCTGTCACCTGACGGCGACAGCCCCGATCACACCAAGGTCTTCATACCAGGCAGGCGCCGCGTCTCACTCCTTCTCCCCGGCCTCCCCGCCCTCCGCCTCGGGGAGCGCGGGCCGTTCCACGTCTTCGATCCCGGCCGCCCCGCGCAGGTTCCGCATCCGGTCCATCAGCCCGTCGAGCCGGTTGAGCGGCAGCGTTTCGAGGAATGCCGAGAGGTCGCCCCCGCTGACGATCTGCGGAACGGGCGCCTGGGTGATCTCCCTGAGCATCTTGAGCACCATGACGTTCGGCAGGCCGAGGAGCTGGATCTCGGCCTCCAGCTCCAGCTTCACACGCCGCCGTTCCGCTTCCACCCGCACCTGGTCGATCGCGTCCTCGCGTTCCGCGTTCTCCAGTTGCAGCACGAGCTTCTCGCCCTCCATCTCCTCGTCGGCCGTCCGCTTGAGCATCTCGTTGAGCCGCTCGTCCTCCGCCCGGTACACGCCCAGGTGGGTGCCCTTGGGCTCCACTCCCCAGTCACGGAGTCCGTTCTCCACCAGGGTGGCGAGTTCGAGTCGGGCCTCACGGTAGTTCTTCACGAACTCCAGCACGGTCGACGCGGTGGCGATCTGGCTGAAGTACGTGGCGACGATGGCGCCCAGCACGCGTTGCACGAAGAGCTGAACGGGCAGCCGGTTGTCGTCGAGGCCGCCGATGTCCGAGCCCTGGGCTCCGCCGTGCCTCCTGACCAGTCCGGGCGCGGACTGGGCGGGAATCTGGATGTGCTGCTTCACGTCCACGGACAGCCGGTAGCCCTGCACGGTGGCCGTGATCCTCCCCAGGTGCACGTCGTAGTTCTGCTGCTTCGCGGGCGTCTTCTCGTCCCATTCCAGGGAGAGGAGGTGCGTCGGGACCAGCATGACGCGGACGAAGTACGGGTTGAGCGCGGAGACCGTTCCCCCGGACAGGGTTTCGTCCTGCACTCCCCGGCGGCCGCCGTTCTGCAGGAACACCCATGGCAGGTGGAACCCCTGATGGCCCGGCACCGGTGGTGCCGCCTGGTCGTCGTCCCCCGGATCCGCGCCGTCGAGCGTGATCACCACGCCGGTCCGGTCGGCGGGAATGGCGATCTGCTTCAGGTGCTTTTCTTCCAGCGGTCCGCCGCGTGCCTTCACATTGTGCATGGTGATGACGTCGAACAGGGCCGGGTTGATGTCGTAGTAGGCACCGCCCTGGAGAATGGCGAGCTGCTTGCCCTGCTGGCCGCCGCCGACGAGGAACCGTTGGCCGTCCTGGAAGTCGTCGCACTCCACATGACGACCGAAGAGCGCCCCGGGCGGCCGGTTCCCGCCGGCCCTCGCGTCGACCAGGCCGATGGTGCCCGTCGGCACGTGGACCCGGTCCACCATCGACACATGGAACAGCGCCGGGTTGACGGAGTAGGACTGTCCGCCGGCCAGCACGCCGACCTGTGTGCCCTGTTCCCCGCCGTTCAGCAGGAACTTCACGCCGTCCTGGAAGTCGTCGCAGGGCACCGGCTGTGCCAGCACTCGGTTCCCCGGCCGCGTCCGGCCCTCCTTCGCCGTGACCAGGCCGATCTTGCCCCCTGGCACCTGCAGCCGGGGGACGGGCCGGACCTGGTAGACGAACGGCGGCATCCAGTGGCGCCCGGGCAGGAGCGTGCGGGCCAGCACCCCGTGGGTGGAGTACGGGGTGACCTGTGGGAAGTCCGGATGAGCCGGGCCGTACCGGCGCCGCACGATGCCGATGTGGCCGGGCGGCACGTAATGGAGACTGAGCCGGCAGACGACACCGGCAATCGCCAGGAGGAGCAGGACAACGACGACCACGATACCCATATGTGAGACTTCCGTAGCGGTGATGTAGATCAGGAAGACGAGGGGGAGACAGCTCACGGGGAGATCGGGCTTCTCCTCCCTGCCCCGATTGAGCGCGTACATCTTTCGTCTGACGCCGGGGCCGAGAGCCAGGATGCCGAAGACGTTCACCGACGCGTGGATGTAGAGCGCCAGTTGATGGGAGACAGCCAGCGCGCACAGCGCGGCCAGGGACCCGACCAGGTAGATCGCCAGGTCCGTCCGGCTCGCCCGCTTCACCGGCTCATCTCCTGTCCACCCTGCGCAGATGCACGGCCAGAACCGTGGAGGTCCACTCGTCGTACCAGTGGTTGAACGGCTCGTTCTGCGGATTGCGCAGCGTCGGGTAGTACGCTGCGCGGGGACCGGGCCCCGCCCGCTCCGTCACTTCGGGGTAGAAGCGCGGCACCAGCGCATCGGCGGAGCTGCGCCAGCCACAGGCCACCGACAGCGCGAGGAAGTCCGCGTGCCGGTTTCCGCGCACCGCGGCCCGTGCCGCCTGGGCGCTCCAGCCCTGCCGTCCGTGCGTGTGATCGGCCCAGATGCCGTCGACGCGGGCCAGGACCTCGACGGGGATGCGGCGTGCGTGGCGGGTGCCCAGCCAGCCCTCGTCAAGACGGTCGGCCGCCTCCAGCACGATGGTGGTGGTCTGGAGATCCGCGTGCGCGAAGTTGCCCTCGGCGAGATAGCCGTCGAGGCGTCCGAGGGAGACGGCCGCCGGCACCCGCACCGTCTGCACCGCGGGCCGCTGGAGCGGAGCCGGGAACAGGGCGGACATCTCCTCCGGCGAACTGCCGTTCCGGGAGGCGGTGTCGATGTCCCGCAGCCGGCCGAGTTCCTCCGGGCTCAGCGGTCGACCGTCCCGGGCGTCGACGTACCAGGCGTGTGCCAGAAGGTAGTTGCGCTTCCCGTCCAGCAGGACCGGGAAGAAGGGACGCTGGTGGTGCATCGCCTCCAGGATCATGTCCGTGACGTCGTCCGAGTCCTGGGAATGCGGTGACATCAGGACGATCACGGCCGTCGCGAAGTCCAACTGCTGGCGCCTCACCCAGACATGCGAGTCCCCGGCCTTCAGGTCCGCGACCGACCAGACCTGCAGTCCGGCTCCTCTCACCTGGTCGGCGAGCGCATGGGCGTACGCCGTGTCTGCCTTGTCGTAGCAGAGGACGACCGCGGGGCGGTCGGGCGGCACGAGGGGCCGGGGCGGCGACGGCTGGGCCGACGCGATGTTCTCCGCGTGCCCCGGTGCGACGGATCCGCCGGAACCGTGCCGGACGGGCTCGCCGCGGACGGCGGCGACGAGTTCGTCGACCTTCCGCTCGTAGTCGGCGGCGTCCACGGTCCTGAAGTCGCGCCAGACCCGGCTCGCGGCCAGGGGCGGGAGCGGAGCGTCCCCGATCAGCAGCGGAATGAGCCGCAACTGCCGCCGCGCTCCGGCCGTGACCAGGGCCGCGTACTCCTCACGGGCCCAGGACGAGGTGCGCGAGGCCGGGCTGATGACAACCAGGACACACCCGGCGTCCTCGATCGCGGCCTCGGTGTGGTGCACGCCCACGTCACCGGGCAGCACGTCCCACTCGTCGAAGAGGACCGTCAGGGCGCTCTGCCCGAGACGGGCTGCCAGCGCTCTCGCCCAGTCGGCGTCCTCCCTGGCGTAGGAGAGGAACACCCGAGTCATACGGCGTCGCCCCGTGGCCGTACCGCTCGCACCAGCGCGGCGAGGTTCGCGTCGTAGGGCGCGCTGCCGGGATTCCGCAGGTCCGCGGGCCGGCGGATCCGGGCGAAGGGCGGCAGTTCCACATCGTCCACGAGCACCGGGATGAACCGCCGTCCACCGGTGTGCACGCGCTGGAGCAGCGCCGCGTACTCGTCGCGGATCGCGGCGTCGTCCATCGTCGCGCTGCTGAAGAGCAGGATCCCGTTGGCCGTGACGCGCAGGGCCGCTTCCTTCTCCAGGCTCTCCACCAGCCCCGGGCCGATCCACTCGGCCAGGAAGACCCGCAGCCCTTCGGCACGCAACCGGGCGGCGAGGGCCTGCGCAACCTCGGTGTCCGCCTGGGCGTAGGAGACGAACGCGTCGTACGTGTCGCCGGGTTCGGCGGCGGCGGGTCCGGTCGCGGATTCGGTGACGGGTTCCAGCGCGGGCGGGGCATCCGCAGGACGCCGTAGCCGTGACAGCCGCTCACGCACATCGATGCCGGCCGAGAGCACGGCGGCCCCGGCGGTGAACAAGGCGGCGGCCGCGCCCGCAGCGGCGATCGCCACTTCCCATGACCCCATGTCCGGAGGTTAGCTCCTGTGCCCGGAACCGCCGCCGCCTTTGCGCCATCCTTGAGCTTCTTCAGAGGAAACGACCGGCACGGTGACGGCCGATGATGTCACAACGGGCAAGGTCTCCAAGGCAGTTGACTGGGCCGTCCGAAGCGTCGGCCACGCTGCTCGGGAGTGTCGTCGGCCGTCCGTCCTGCCGCACTCGACCTGCCCCACCCGTTCGTGGAGCGGGTCGCCGTGGGTCGGCCACGCGACGTCATCGATGGCGAGCCACGGCGCAGCGGCTACAGCGGTGGGTGTCACCCCGGTGAACGCTTTGACCTCGCGGTGGAGGTGGGCCTGGTCGGTGTAGCCGCTTGCGGCCGCCACCTTGGCGGCGGCGTTACCCGCCGCGAGGAGATGGGCGGCGTGGTCGAAGCGCACAAGCCGGGCGGCGTGCTTGGGGGTGAGGCCGATCTGGGACCGGAAGCGGGACCACAGGCGCTTGCGGCTCCATCCCACCTCGTTCGCCAGGCTGTCGACGCGCACCCGTCCCCGGCTGGTGCGCATCAGCCACCAGGCAGCGGCGACCTCTGGATCGAGCGACGGGCGGGCGCTCATCCGTCGGGGTCGGCGCGACCCTGCGCCATCACGGCTTCGAGGTCAAGGTGCTGACGACCCCGAAGCCGCCGCCGGCCGCCGCCGGAAGCCGGTGGGCGGACCTGACGGTGATCGATGCCGAGCAGAACTCAGTCGTACTCCAAATGGCCCGCACACCGCGCCACTTCGCACCGCGGGATGTCGGCGGGATGCCTGTGGCCGTGCCGGGCGAACTGCTGTACAGCAAACTGGAAGCCCTCCGGACCCGCGTGTACGCCAAGGACCACATCGGCCCAGCCAGCCGCCCCCGCGAGCGAACCGGCCCCCGACACCGCTCGGAGGCCGGTTCGCTCGACGGACCTCCAGGCGCTACCGGTCCATGCGGAACGAGTACGCCTTGCCCTCGTACGCTCCGAACGACGCGTACTTGTAGTGGCCCACGGTGGGGAACGAGCGGTGGCCGTTGCCGAGCGCGTCGAAGAACTGGGCGGTGTAGCCGTAGTTGTTGTAGACCGACTTCGCCCCCATGTTGTCGGGGCCGGCGCCGTTGTAGCACGTGTTCCCGGTGGAGAACGTATGGCTCCAGGTCTGGCCGGTGTAGTCGTCCTTCTCGTCGCACGCACGGAGGCCTGTCGCTCTGATACCGGATGGTCGACATGACTCTGCGTTCACACTCACGACGGCAGGGTGATCGACTGGGCGTGGTGGAAGACGTTGGCGGGATCCCAGAGCCACTTGGCGTGCTGCAGGCGGGCGTAGTTCTGTTTGTAGTAGAGGCGTTGGTAGGCGGGTGCCCGGTCGGCGGTGGTGCCGAGGTCGGTGTCGGGGTAGTTGACGTAGGCACCGTCGGTGTCGGTGTCGGTCTCCGGGATGCCCGCGGTGGTGCGGTAGGTGTCCTGGTAGAGCCCGCGGAGGTAGGCCAGGTGGGCGGCGTCCTGGGCAGGGTCGGTCCAGTAGGTCTGGTACTGGAGCTTCATCACCGAGTCGCGCTGCGGGACGGCGGTGTCGGTGGTGGCGCGGTCGTTCACCCGACAGCCGTAGGAGTCGATCTGGACCAGGGTCTGGGTGAGGTCGGCGCCCTCGACGTCCTTGGTGAGCCAGGTCCACCAGGTGTCGATCTGGGCGGGTGTGAAGGCCTTGCGGTGGTAGGCGGACTTGTACTTGCCGCGCTGGTTGGCGCCGGAACCGCTGACCGTCATGGTCGCCTGGAACCAGGGAAGTTGGCGCCGCTTGTCGGGGTAGGGCAGGTAGAGCAGGCCGGCCGGGCCGCTCTGGACGGTGGCGCCGGTGTGCATCCCGGACTCCACCTGGGCGAGGAACTCGTCCAGCGGCGCCGGGTCCTCCTCGTCCCACTGGCTGAACAGGACGACGTTCCCGTTCGAGTGGTGGGTGAGGTGGAGGATCGAGAACAAGCCCCGGTAGACCGTCTCCTCCTTCCCGCTGTGGGCGGCGAAGAAGGCGCCGAAATTGGTGAGCAGGGTGCGGAAGTCCTCCGGATGCCTACGCAGTTCCTCCCATTTCCAGGCGACGCTGCTGAGCCAGACCCGGGGCGGCGGCTCGGGCAGGCGGTGGGCGAAGTGGTAGCGCAGGACGACGCCGAAGTTGCCGCCTCCTCCCCCGGTGTGGGCCCAGAACAGCTCGCGCTCGGGTGAGCCCTCGGGGTCCGCGCGGTTCGCCCGGGTCACCTCGACCCGGCCGCCGCGGACGGTGGCCACGTCGACCTGGACCAGGTGGTCGACGGTCAGGCCGTGCCGCCGGGAGAGCAGTCCGTACCCGCCTCCGCAGATGTGCCCGCCGGCGCCGACCGAGTAGCAGGAGCCGGCGGGGAGCGTGACGCCGTAGCGGCGGAACAGGCCCGTGTAGACGTCCCAGTTGGTGGCGCCGCCCTCGACGGCGTAGGTGGCGGCGCCGAACTTGTCGGTCGCGGCGCGCACGCCGCGCAGGGAGCTGAGGTCGAGGATGACCCCCTCGTCGTTGTCGACGAATCCCTCGTAGCAGTGGCCGCCGCCGCGTACGGTCGGCCGCAGCCCGCGGTCCGATGCCGACCGCAGTTCGGCGACGGCGTCGGCCTCGTTGCCCACCAGCCGGATGTGGGCCGGCCGACTCCGCCAGCGCTGGTTGAAGCCCTGGCTGAGCGTCTCGTAGCGGCGGTCGGAGGGGAGGACGGTCTCCCCCTCGGGCCGTTCCGTCGACGCGGCTCCGGCCGCTCCGGCATCGCCGGCGGTCAGGCCGATGGAGGTGGCGGATGCTCCGGCGGCGGCCATTCCGGTACCGCCGAGAAATCCGCGGCGGGAGAATTCATGACGCATTCCGGGACCCTCTTTCCCGACTCCGAGAAGCTGGCAGGGCACGCTAGCACTCGAACCAGGAAATCGCAGGTCCAGTACGAATCAATATGAAAGTATGTAGGCGAATTTCAGCCACCCGCGACAACACTCCAACGGCGGCCACCCGGCCGGGGTTCCCATGCGTAGACCGACCGGTCCGTTCCGATCACTGCGCACCGGTGAATCTGGCCGTACCGCATCGGAGGCCGGTTTTCGGCCACCCCTGGCCGGGGAGCCGCTACACCAGCAATCCGGAACCGGGAGGCAGTCATGGCCTATCAGTACACGATCGTCACCCCGCACGGCGACGTCCACCTGGAGACCGAGAACCACCACGGCCTGTTCGCGAGCATCGAGGACTTCCTGGAGCACCACAAGGAGACGATCACGGCCGCGCTCAGCGTCGGCACCCTCGCCGTCACCAGCCTCGGCGTCTACCTCTCGCACTACCGGGCCGGCCAGCAGCTCCGCTAGCCGGCGACCACCGCAGCCCCTCCCCGTGCCACGGGGAGGGGCTGCGGCGCGCCACCGGGGGACGGACGGGCCGCCGCACGGGCGGGCGGGCGGCTTGACGGCGAATATGGTTAGCCGCCATATTACTTCCATGGCTCAGCAGCACGAGGCCGGAAACGGCGCACCCACGCTCGACCAGGCCCGTCGGCAGCTCTCCCGGTACGGCCTGTCGGCCGACCCGCAGGCGGTTCTGGTCGCGGCGCGGCTGATGGCCGCCGGCTCCCGGCTCGGCCAGGCCGGCGAAGCGCACTTCGCGCGCTTCGGCCTGTCCACCGGCCGCTACCGGCTGCTGGCCGAACTGGAGGACCACGGCGGCGAGAAGTCGCCCTCGCAGCTGGCGGCCTCGCTCGGAGTCTCCCGGGCGACCGTGACCGGCCTGGTCGACGGACTGGAACGGGACGGCCTGGTCGCCCGGCGCCCGTCCACCGAGGACGGACGGGGCAACGTCGTGGTGCTGACCACGCGCGGCGCCCTGCGGCTGCGCGAGATGGCACCCGAGCACTTCGAGCGGATGCAGGCCATGGTCAGCGGCCTCACGATCGAGGAGCGCGCGGTCTTCCTCGACCTGCTGGCCCGGCTGGTCGAGGGCATGACCGCCCTGACCGACGACTGAGCACCCGCCACCCGGCCACCCACCCACCCCGCCCGAGAGACCGGACCGGCCACGGCCACCGGCGAAGCCCTTCACACCCGGATAGTTAGCCTCCTTAGCACTTATAGTTAGTTGCCTAATCACTCTGGAGCCATCCATGCCCAGTACCGTCCACCAGCAGCCGGCCGCTCCGGCCACCGCCGCCCCGCCACCCTTCGTCCTCTGGCGCGAGGTGCTCGTCTCCTACGCGGCGCCCGCCGTCATGGCCGGGATCGGCGGCTTCGCCACCGGCCAGACGGAGCTCAAGATCGCGGCCGTCAGCACCATCGCCGGCACCTCCGCCCTGGTCGCCGCCCTGGTCGGCGTTCGGCACCGCCGCCGCCCGCCCGGCTCCTGGGCGGAGCGCGGGCCGCGCCCGCTGCTCGCCCTCGCGTTCGGCCTCGGCGCCGCCGCGCTGGCGCTGGCCGTCGGCCTGGCCGGCGCGCAGTGGCTGCCGCGGATCCCAGCCCTGGCCGACAGCCCGTGGCCGGGACGGCTCCGCTTCGACCTGCCGGTCTCCGCCGCCATCGCGGGGACCGCGATCACCTGGCGCTGGCGCGGCAGCCTCCCCCGGCGCCGCCGGGCCCGCTGACCCGGCCCGCTGACCCGGCCCGACACGGACCCCCGCCACCCCGACACACAGCACACCGAGCACACCGAGCACACCAAGCACCCTCCCGAGAAGAGAGAGACCCGGAATGATCACCATCATGGGCGCGTCCGGCGCCACCGGCGGCGCCACCCTGCGCAGCCTCACCGCCCAGGGCGTACCCGTCCGCGCGCTGAGCCGTGACCCCGGCCGGCTGTCGGCCGGCCTCGACGGGCGCACCCGCCCGCTCGTCGAGCCGGTCGCCGCCGACGCGGAGGACCCGGAGTCGCTGCGTGACGCCCTCAAGGGGACCAGGCAGCTCTTCCTGACCATGGCCAACGGCCCGCGCCAGGTCGACCACGAGCTGCTCGCCGTCGACCTCGCCGTACAGGCCGGGGTCGAGCACATCGTCAAGGTCTCGGCGCCCGCCGCCGAGCCGGACTCCCCGGTCGCGGTCTCCCGCGGCCACCACCTGATCGAGCAACGGCTGCGCACCCACGGCGTCACCGCCACCGTGCTGCGGCCCTACGCGTTCATGCAGAAGCTGCTGCTGCTCGCCCCCGGCATCGCGGCGGCCGGACTGATCCACGGCGCGATGGGCACGGCCCGCTGCAACTACGTCGACTGCCGGGACATCGGCGACGTCGCCGCCGCCGTGCTCACCCGTCCGGAGGTGGCCGGCGGCAGCATCCCGCTCACCGGCGGGCGGGCCTACAGCTACCCGGAACTCGTCGGACTGCTGGGCGCCCTGCTCGGCCGGCCGGTGGCCTACGTGGACCTGCCGCCCGGAGAACTGCGCGCCCACCTGGTCGCCCGGGCCGGGATGCCGGACTGGCTGGCCGCCCACGTGGTGGAGATCCAGCGGCTCGCCGTCGAGCGTCCGGAGGCCCCGGACGACGCCGCCACCCGGCTGATCGGACGGTCCCCACGTACCCTGGAGGCGTTCCTCCAGGAGCACCTCGACCGGTTCCGCCACCCCCTCCGCTGACCGCCCGCACCACCCCGCAGGGCCCGCCGCACCCCCGCGCGGCGGGCCCGTCACCCCGAAGGAGCAGCATCCGGTGTGGCATGGGTCACGGTCGGAAAATCGACCTGACGGACCGTCAAAACGACTGACAGGTCGTCACATGCAACCCACGAAGCCTCAGTTGTGAGCTGATGCTCCGTCAGATTCGGCCACTTGCGGGCCAGTTGGGCGGAGCATTGGTCGAACCTTCGTTCATCACCCGGGGCTACCATCAGTCGGGTTGTCCGCTCCGGCCCCGGAGTGGGGTCACCCGGACAGGCGAGTGCTCCCACAGCCCCCAAGGGTCGGACATCGATCGGGACGGGGCGAGGACAAGGAGCACACGGCAGCCATGACAGCCGAACCCAGCCGGGAACCGCGCCCGGACGCCGCGACCGAGCAGACCCCGGCCGCCACCCCGACGCCGCCCGCCGAGCCGGCTCAGCAGCCCGCGCAGGCCGAGCTGCGCAAGCAGACCCCGGGGCCCGCGCAGGCCGCGGAGCCCGAGCAGGCCGAGAAGCAGGCCCGCTACCCGGGCCGCCCCGCCGCCGCCCCGCGCACCCTGGTCGACGTGCTCGACGCGACCGCCCGGCAGCACCCCGCCGAGCCCGCCCTCGACGACGGCCGCACCGTGCTCAGCTACCGGTCGCTGGCCGCCGAGGTCGAGCAGCTGCGCCGCCGCCTCGCCGCCGCCGGCATCGGCCGCGGCGACCGGGTCGGCGTGCGCGTGCCCTCCGGCACCAACGACCTCTACGTCTCCGTCCTCGCGGTGCTCGCCGCCGGCGCCGCCTACGTCCCGGTGGACTTCGAGGACCCGGACGAGCGCGCCCAGCTGGTCTTCGAGGAGGCCGCCGTCGCCGCCGTCCTCGGCGCCGAGCGCGTACTCACCCCCGTCGGGGCGGCCCGCGAGCCGCTCGCCGACCAGACCCCGGCCGCGCAGCGCCCCACCCCGGCGGACGACGCCTGGATCATCTTCACCTCCGGCTCGACCGGCCGCCCCAAGGGCGTCGCCGTCACCCACCGCAACGCCGCCGCCTTCGTCGACGCCGAGGCCGCGCTCTTCCTCCAGGACGAGCCGATCGGCCCCGGCGACCGGGTGATGGCCGGCCTGTCCGTCGCCTTCGACGCCTCCTGCGAGGAGATGTGGCTGGCCTGGCGGCACGGCGCCTGCCTGGTACCGGTCCCCCGCTCCCAGGTGCGCTCCGGCGCCGACCTCGGACCCTGGCTGGCCGAGCAGGAGATCACCGTGGTCTCCACCGTGCCGACGCTGGCCGCGCTCTGGCCGGCCGAGGCGCTGAACGAGGTCCGGCTGCTGATCTTCGGCGGCGAGGCCTGCCCGCCCGAGCTGGTGCAGCGCGTGGTCACCGAGGGCCGCGAGGTGTGGAACACCTACGGCCCCACCGAGGCCACCGTGGTCGCCTGCGGCGCGCTGCTGACCGGCGAGGGCCCGGTGCGGATCGGCCTGCCGCTGGACGGCTGGGACCTCGTCGTGGTCGACGAGGCCGGTGAGCCCGTCGCGCCCGGCGGCACCGGCCAGCTGGTGATCGGCGGCGTCGGCCTGGCCCGCTACCTGGACCCGGAGAAGGACGCCGAGAAGTACGCCCCGCTGCCCTCGATGGGCTGGGAACGCGCCTACCGCAGCGGCGACCTCGTCCAGGCCGACCCGGAGGGCCTGCTCTTCCTGGGCCGCGCCGACGAGCAGATCAAGCTCGGCGGCCGGCGGATCGAGCTCGGCGAGGTGGACGCGGCGCTGCAGGCGCTGCCCGGTGTCGCCGGCGCGGCCGCGGCCGTGCGCACCGCGCGCGGCGGCAACCAGCTGCTGGTCGGCTACCTGGTGACCGGCGAGGGCTGGGACCGCGAGCAGGCCGTGCAGCGGCTGCGCGCCGAGCTGCCGGCCGCGCTGGTCCCGCTGCTCGCGCCGGTCGACACCCTGCCCACCCGCACCTCCGGCAAGGTGGACCGCAACGCGCTGCCCTGGCCGCTGCCCGATCTGGAGACCGCCGGGCCGACCGAGCAGCTCTACGGCACCGAGGCCTGGCTGGCCGAGCAGTGGACGGAGATCCTCGGCGTGCCGGTGAGCGGCCCCCGGGAGGACTTCTTCGCGATCGGCGGCGGCAGCCTGGCCGCCGCCCGGCTGACCACCCTGCTGCGCACCCGCTACCCGAACGCGGCGGTGCTGGACATCTACCAGCAGCCGACGCTGCGCAAGCTCGCCCGCCACCTGGAGCGCACCGCGGCCGACACCGGCGAGGCCCGGACGGTCGAACCGGTGCCGACCCGCGCCAAGCTGCTGCAGCTGCTCCTGCTGATCCCGCTGTTCACCGTGGTGGGCCTGCGCTGGACGGTCGCCCTGCTGGCGCTCGGCAACCTGCTCTCCCACCTGGACGGCTTCGCCTGGGCGCCGACCGCCTCCTGGTGGGCGGTCGGCGCGGGCGCGGCGGCGCTGTTCACCCCGGCGGGCCGGCTGGCGATCGCGGCCGGCGGCGCCCGGCTGCTGCTGCGCGGCCTGCGGCCGGGCAGCTACCCCCGCGGCGGCGGCGTCCACCTGCGGCTGTGGACCGCCGAGCGGCTGGCCGAGGTGAGCGGCGCGACCTCGCTCTCCGGCTCCTGGCTGGTCCGCTACGCGCGGGCGCTGGGCGCCAAGGTCGGCGAGGAGGTGGACCTGCACTCGCTGCCGCCGGTGACCGGCATGCTCAAGCTGGGCCGGGGCTGCGCCGTGGAGGCCGAGGTGGACCTCAACGGCTACTGGCTGGACGGCGACCGGCTGGAGGTCGGGCAGCTCAAGGTCGGTTCGGGCGCCGTGGTCGGCACCCGCTCGACGCTGCTGCCGGGCGCCCGGGTCGGCAAGCGGGCCCAGGTGGTGGCCGGCTCCAGCGTCACCGGGCACGTCCCGACCGGTCAGCGCTGGGGCGGCGCGCCCGCCGTCAAGCTGGGCCGCGCCGAGCGGACCTGGCCCAAGGAGCGCCCGGTCCGCCGGGCCCGCTGGTCCGCGCTGTACGGGCTGAGCGGTACGGCGCTGAGCCTGCTGCCGCTGCTGCCGGCGGTGGCCGGCCTGGCCGTGCTCGCCCCGTTCGTCGACCCGGCGGACGGTCTGGGCGGCGCGCTCGGCGGCGCCCTGCTCGGTCTGCTGCCGGCCACCCTGGCGTTCGGGGTGGTGTACGCGGCGCAGCTGGTCGCGGCGGTGCGGCTGCTGTCGATCGGTCTGAAGCCGGGCGTCCACCCGCTGCACGGCCGGGTCGGCTGGCAGGCGTGGACGGTCATGCAGCTGATGGACCAGGCCCGGGAGGTCCTCTTCCCGCTGTACGCGGGTCTGGTGACCCCGGTGTGGCTGCGGGCGCTGGGCATGCGGGTCGGCAAGCACGCCGAGGTGTCGACGGTGCTGGCGCTGCCGAGCCTGACCACGGTCGGCGACGGCGCGTTCCTGGCCGACGACACCCTGATGGCGCCGTACGAGCTGGGCGGCGGCTGGGTGCGCCTCGGTGAGGCGAAGGTCGGCGAGCGGGCGTTCCTGGGCAACTCGGGGATGACCGCGCCGGGCCGTTCGGTGCCCAAGCGCGGCCTGGTGGGTGTGCTGTCGGCGACGCCGGAGAAGGCCAAGAAGGGCGGCTCGTACCTGGGCATGCCGCCGGTGCGGCTGCCGCGCTCGGCCGACCAGGCGGACCAGAGCCTGACCTACGAGCCGCCGGCGCGGCTGCTGTGGGCGCGCGGGCTGGTCGAGGTGGCCCGGCTGCTGCCGGTGGTGGCCTCGGGGGCGCTGGGCGCGCTGACGCTGGCGGCGCTGTCCTGGCTCTCCACCGAGTGGTCCCCGCTCGCGGCGGCGCTGCTGTCCGGCGCGCTGCTGCTGACGGCCGGCACGGCGGCGTGCGCGGTCGCGGTGGCCGCGAAGTGGCTGCTGGTCGGCCGGTTCCGGGCGGTGGAGCACCCGCTGTGGAGCTCCTTCGTGTGGCGCAACGAGCTGGCGGACACCTTCGTGGAGGTGCTGGCGGTGCCGTGGCTGGTGGGCGCGGTGCCGGGTACGCCGGTGCTGAACCTGTGGCTGCGGGCGCTCGGCGCCAAGGTCGGGCACGGCGTGTGGTGCGAGAGCTACTGGCTGCCGGAGGCGGACCTGGTGACGCTCGGGGACGGGGTGTCGGTCAACCGCGGCTGCGTGGTGCAGACCCACCTCTTCCACGACCGGATCATGCGGATGGATACTGTCGTCCTCCGCGAGGGCGCCACCCTGGGGCCCGGCGGCATCGTGCTGCCCGGCAGTACGGTGGGCGCGCGCAGCACGCTGGGCCCGGCCTCGCTGGTGATGCGCGCCGAGTCCGTGCCCGCCGACAGCCGGTGGCTCGGCAACCCGATCGAGGTGTGGCAGGCCACCTCCTGACCGCCGTCCCCCGGGGGCCGGCCGGGGTTCGCCCCGTCCGGCCCCCGGGCGTCCCCGTCCCTGTCCGTGTCCGCGTCGAGCCCGCCCGTCCAGCCACCGTCCAGCCACCGTCCAGCCCCGTCCCCTGCCCAGTCCCGTGTTTCCAGGAGCGTACGACCCGGTGAACCCCCGCCCGGCGCAGTCCCCGCAGCCCCCGCAGCCCGCCGCCCCGCCGGACCCCTACTTCCCGAACAGCGGTGACCCGCGTTACCGGGTCCACCGGTACGAGCTGGCGCTGGACTACCGGCCCGGCCCGAACCGGCTGGGCGGCACCGCCCGGCTGAGCGCCGTCTCGGTGAGCGCGCTGACGGAGTTCGCGCTGGACCTCGCCGACTTCCGGATCGGCCGGGTGCTGGTGGACGGCAAGGCGGCCCGCTACACCCACCGGGCCGGCAAGCTGCGGATCCGCCCGCCGAAGCCGCTGGCGGCGGGGGCGGCGTTCACCGTCGACGTGCACTACACCGGCAACCCGCGGCCGGTGCGCAGCCCCTGGGGCGGCCTGGGCTGGGAGGAGCTGACCGACGGCGCCCTGGTGGCCAGCCAGCCGATCGGCGCGCCGTCCTGGTTCCCGTGCAACGACCGGCCGGCGGACAAGGCGACCTACCAGATAGCGGTCACCACGCCGTCCCCGTACACGGTGGTGGTGGGCGGCCGACTGCTGACCCGGACCACCGGTTCGTCCAGCACCACCTGGGTGTACGAGCAGTCCGCGCCCACCTCGACGTACCTGGTGACGGTCTCGATCGGCCAGTACCGGCCGGTGGTGCTGGCCGAGCACCCGCAGGTGCCGCAGACCGGGTACGTACCGGAGCGGCTGGCGGGCGCGTTCGCCGGTGACTTCGGGCGCCAGCCGAAGATGATGGCCTACTTCGGGGAGGTGTTCGGCCCGTACCCGTTCGGCGAGTACACGGTGGTGGTCGCCGACGAGGAGCTGGACGTCCCGGTGGAGGCGCAGGGGGTGGCGACCTTCGGCACCAACCACCTGGGCGGCGGCTGGGAGCGGGAGCGGCTGGTGGCCCACGAGCTGGCGCACCAGTGGTTCGGCAACAGCGTGTCGATCGGCGACTGGAGCCACATCTGGCTGAACGAGGGGCTGGCGAAGTACGCGGAGTGGCTCTGGTCGGAGCGCTCCGGCGGGCCGACGGCGGGCGCCCGGGCGGCGTTCGCGCACCGGCTGCTGGCCGGGCTGCCGCAGGACCTGCGGCTGGCCGATCCGGGCCGCAAGCTGATGTTCGACGACCGGCTGTACCAGCGCGGCGGCCTGGTGGTGCACGCGCTGCGGCTGGCCCTCGGTGACACCGCCTTCTTCCGGATGCTCAAGGACTGGGCGTCGTTCCACCGGCACGGGGTGGTGACCACGGCGGACTTCCGCGCCCATGCCGCCCGGTACGCCCGCGGGCCGCTGGACGAGCTGTTCGAGGCCTGGCTGTGGCGGCCGGAGCTGCCGCCGCTGCCGGCGGGCTGACCCGGCCTTCCGCGGTCCGCCGCACCGTGACCGGGCCCGCGCCCGGCCCCGGTGCGGCGGACCGCGCTCAGGCGAGCTCGGGCACGGTGCGGTGCAGGCCCTTGCGGTCGTAGTAGCGGGTCATCGCGAAGCCGAAGAGCAGGGCCGCGACGGTGCCGATGCCGATCCAGATCCAGGCCCGGGTGAGGCCGGCGTCGGCCTGGGCGTCGAAGAACAGGATGGCCCGCACGCCGTCGGTGAGCTGGCGCATCGGCTCGAACAGCGCGAGGAACCGGTAGAAGGCCGGCAGGGCGTCCAGCGGCACGGTGGCGCCGGAGGACGGCAGGCCGAGCACGATGAAGACGAACATGCTGACCAGCAGGCCGAGGCCGCCGAAGGCCGCGTTGATGGCCTGGACGCCGAGGCCGACCGCGCTGCTGGCACAGACCGAGAAGATCCACAGCAGCGGCAGGTGCGCGGCGTCCATGTCCAGGATCACCACCCCGGCCAGCATGATGAGCGAGGAGGTGAGCAGCGACAGGCCCACCGACATCACGCTCTTCACGGCGAGGGTGCTGGTGCGGCTGATCGGCACGACCGGGTGGCGGGCCCGCCAGGGGCCGATCTCGTTGTCGGCGTAGCCGAGCGCGACGTCGACGCCGTTGCCGATGATGTTGGCGCCGAAGAAACCGGCCAGGACGAGCAGCAGGGTGTAGTAGAAGGCGGAGAGCCCGAGTCCGCTGCGGTTGCCGATCGGGTGGCCGACGGTGGTGCTGAGGGCGATCGGGTCGGCGATCAGCAGCCGGGCCGCGTCGTCCAGGCCCTGGGCCTGCGGGAGCGCGGTGAGCCGGGTGCCGAGGGACAGCGAGGCCTGGTGGACGGCCTGCTGGCCGATCTGGGCGGCGATCGAGGAGCCGAGGCTGCCGACGCCCGGGTTGGTGTACTGGATCACGGTGGGGCGCGCGGGCGTGGCGCTCGCGCCGCGGAGGGCGACGACGGTGGCGGTGAACTCGGGCGGCACCTGGAGCGCACCGTAGAGCTTGCCGGAGGCCAGTTGCCGCTTCGCCTCGGCCTCGTCGAGCCGCCGCCAGGAGACGGCGTCCCCCTGGCCGGGGGCGGTGGCGATGCCGGTGACGAGCTGTTCGCCGAGGTTCTGCGGCTGCCCGCCGGCCTCGGCCCCGCGGTCGCTGTTCACCAGGGCGATCGGCAGGTGGTGCAGATCGCCGCGGGGGTCGAGGATGCCGCCGAGGTAGAGCAGCGACATCAGCAGGCTGAGCAGGCCGACCAGCACGGCCGGGACGGCCCAGACCCTGGGGTTGCGGAGCACCCGGCGGGCCTTGACGCCGGCGGGCGGCTCGGGCCGGCGCGGCTCGGGAAGGCTCGGCTCGCGGTGGGAGGGCATGACGCTCCGTGGGGTGGTCGGCGGTCAGACGGACCCTAGGAGCGCAGCGCTTCCGCGGGTCGGCGCCACGCCGCCGGGGTCACCCGCCCGTACGGCGGCAGCGGTACGGTCCGGCCCCTCCGCCGAGGGGCCGGACCGGGTCCGTGCCGGGGGTGCGTCAGCCGGTGAAGCCGGCCGTCACGGAGGTGAACTGCCAGTCGTTCTGGGCGATGCCGGAGCAGGTCTCCTGCTGGCCGCCGCCCGGGCAGCCGCGGTCGCGGTTGACCGACCAGAAGGCCATCCGGGCCAGGTGGTGGCTGTTGGCCCAGTCGCGGATCGCCGTCCAGTTCTGGACGCTGGTGATCTCACCGGTGTCGCTGAGGCCGTTCATGCCGGAGATGCCCATGTGCGCGTAGGCGGTGGCGTCGTCCCAGCCGAAGACGGACTTCAGCTTGGTCTTCAGGCCCTCGGAGGCGCTGACGGTGGCGGCGTACATGTCGGTGGACGCGTTGCCGAAGTCGAACGGCATGATGGTGAAGACGTCGATGTCCGCGCCGAGCGCCTTGGCCTGCTCGATCAGCCGGTTGCCGTAGTAGGTCGGGCCGGTGGTGGCGGTGCCGAAGGTCACGATGGTGCGCAGACCGGGGTTGTTCTGCTTGACGATCTTGAGCGCGCCGAGGATCCGGTCCTGGACGGCGGTGTTCTCGAACTCGTCGGTGTTCTCGATGTCGACGTCGATCGCCTTGAGGCCGTACGCGTCGATCACCTTCTGGTAGGCGGCCGCGAGGTCGGCGGTGGTGGCGCAGTTGGGGCCGAGCTTGTTGCCGCTCCATCCGCCGATCGACGGGACGACGTCGCCGCCGGCCGCGCGCACCGCGTTGATCGTGGCCTGGTCGACGCCGTTCAGCAGCGGCCGCTGGCTGTCCCAGGTGGGGTTGCAGCCGTTCTGGGCCAGGACGAACGCCAGGGTGAACCACTTGATGCCGGTGGCGTTCATGACGGTGGTGGCGGCCGGCGGGTTGCCCCAGCCGTTGTAGAGGTAGGGCGCGGCCTGCTTGAAGCCGCTCGGGGCGGGGCCGCCGCCGTTGGCGTCGGTGGTGACGGCCAGGGCGGTGGAGGCGGCGGAGGTGTTGCCGGCCGCGTCGCGGGCCCTGACGGTGAAGGTGTAGGCGGTGGACGCGCTCAGGCCGGGCACGGTGGCGGTGGTGCCGGTGGCGGTCGCGACCTTGGCGGTGCCCTGGTACACGTCGTAGCCGGTGACGCCGACGTTGTCGGTGGCGGCGTCCCAGGCCAGGGTGACGCTGGTCGCGGACTTTCCGGTGGCGCGCAGGTTGCCCGGCACGGTGGGGGCCTGGGTGTCGACCGGCGGGGTGGTGCCGCCGCCCGGGCCGTCGAGGACGATGTCGTCGGCGTAGTAGGTGCCCTGGCCGTACCAGCCGTTGACGTAGACCTCGGCGCTGGTCTGGGTGGCTCCGGTGGTGAAGGAGACGCTCAGCTTGCTGTAGTCGGCGGCGGAGGTCCAGGCGGAGCCGCCGCCGGTGACGCCGAGGTGGACGTAGCTGCCGCGGACCCAGCCGGAGAGCGTGTAGGTGGTGCTGGGCTTGACCGCGACGGTCTGCACGCACTTGGCGGTGTCGCCCGCGGTGGCGGCGCCGGCGAGCGCCTTGCCGCCGCTGTGCACGGGGGTGGTGACGACCGAGCCGAGGCCGCCGGAGCAGCTCCAGCCGGACAGTGTGCCGGTCTCGAAGCCGCCGTTGGTGAGCTGGTCGGCCGCGTGGGCGGCGGTGGGCGCGGTGAACGCCGCGGCGGCCGCGAGCAGCGCGGCGGCGCCGGCGGCGGGCAGTCGGGTGCGCTTGTGCACCGATGACCTCCAGTGGGGGTGTGGGGGTGGAGGTGCGGGGAGGGCCCCAAAATGGACTGGACCAATTGCTCATGTCAAGTGATGTCCGCCGGACGGACGGTGCCGGAGTGTCGGAAGTGGCGGAAGTGGCGGAACCGGTCGGGAGAAAATGGGTGGAACGACGCGCCCGGAGCGAACTAGGTTGGGGCCGCTGTGCCATGGCACCGCGGAACGAACCCGACCGAACCCGACCGCACCATGTCAGAGGATCAGATGACCGACCTGTCCGACGAACTGCTCCCCACCACCCGCCGCGCGCTGCTGCACCGCCTGGCCGTCGCCCAGAGCGAGGGCCGCGCCCCCTCGATGGTGGCCGCCGTGGTCCGGGACGGGCGGCCGGTCTGGAACGGCGCCCGCAGCATGGTCGACGGCCACGCTCCCACCGCCGACGTGCAGTACCGGATCGGCTCGATCACCAAGACCTTCGTCGCCGTGCTCGTCCTGCGGCTGCGCGACGAGGGCCTGCTCGACCTCGCCGACCCGGTCGAGCGCCACCTGCCCGGCACCCCCGCCGACGGCGCCACCGTCGCCCAGATGCTCTCGCACTCGGCCGGCCTCGCCTGCGAGACCCCCGGCCCCTGGTGGGAGCGGACCGAGGGCACGCTGCGGCCCGCCCTCGCCGACCTGCTGGAGGAAGAGCGGCCCCGGCGCCACCCCGCCGGGCGGCTGCACCACTACTCCAACCCCACCTACGCGCTGCTCGGCGCCCTGGTCGAGCGGTTGCGCGGCGAGCACTGGGGCGAGGTGCTGCGCCGCGAGGTGCTCGAACCCCTCGGCATGGACCGCACCACCCTGCTCCCGGAGCACCCGCACGCCGGCGGCTTCGCCGTCCACCCCTGGGCCGACGTCCTGCTGCCCGAACCGCTCAACGACGCCGGTCTGATGGCCCCGGCCGGCCAGCTCTGGTCCACCACCGCCGACCTCGCCAAGTGGGCCGCCTTCCTGGCCGACGGCGACCCGAAGGTGCTGTCCGCCGACACCGTCGCCGAGATGCGCCGCCCCGCCGTCGCGCCGGACACCGACGACTGGACCGAGACCTACGGCCTGGGCCTGCAGCTGATCCGGCACGACGGCCGCACCCTGTTCGGGCACAGCGGCTCGATGCCCGGCTTCACCGCCGGACTGTGGGTCAGCGAGGCCGACGGCCTGGCCGCGATCGCCTTCGCCAACGCCACCCACGGCTCCCGCACCCCGCTGGTCGCCGCCGAGCTGATCGCGATCACCGCGCAGCACGAGCCCCGCCTCCCCGAGCCGTGGCGCCCGCTGCCCGAGGTCGACGAGCAGCTCCTCGCCCTCACCGGCCCCTGGTACTGGGGCGCCGCTCCGCACGTCCTGCGGCTGACGGCCGGGCGTGCGCTGGAGCTCTCGGTGCTCGGCCAGGGCGGCCGCGGCTCCCGGTTCCGCCCCGAGGAGGACGGCACCTGGACCGGGCTCGACGACTACTACGCGGGCGAGACGCTGCGCGTGGTGCGGGCCGCCGACGGCTCGGTCAGCCATCTGGACATCGGCTCCTTCGTCCTCACCCGCGCGCCCTACGGGCCGGCCGAGGTCATCCCGGGCGGCCTCGACCCGCAGGGCTGGCAGGCCTACTGACCTGACCCGACCGTCCCTCGGCCCGGCCGAGACCCCGGCGCCCGCCCGGCCCCGATCCGTCCCACTACCCGCCCGTGCCCCGGCCGGGCGCCGGGGCGACGGCGGGGCCGGGCGGGCGGGCGCCGCTGCGCAGCGCGTGCACGGCGCGCACCACGTACCCGGCGAGCAGCAGCCCACCCGCCATCGCGCCCGAGGCGTAGGTGTCCGCCGCCTGCGCCTCCGCCCAGCCGGCCGCCACCCCGATCAGGAGGTACGGCGCCACGGCGACCAGCAGCGCCACGCCCAGCGCCACCAGCGCGGCCCGCGGTCGGCGGTCGTCCTCCCAGCAGCGCTCGCCGACCAGGTGCAGGGCGAGCGCCATCGCCACCACCAGGCACCACCACGGCGAGGGTGCCAGTCCCACCGCCCTGGCCAGCAGGTAGACGACGGTGAGCCCCGCCGTCGCCGCCGCCTGGCACCTCAGCACGCCTGTCATGTCACTGGCGATTCCTCGCCAGAATCCCGCCCCCGGAATCCACCCCATGCAGCGGAGGATAGGGCGGCGCGCCGGTGCCCAACAGGTGTCCCGCACACGTCGCGTGGTCGCATTCAGCAGGTGCACATCTGCGCTCCGCCGAACGGCAACGTGGATGCCAGCCGACTTGGAGAGACATACGGGTGCCGGTTCGCAGACCCGTCGACCGTACGGGCCTGGCCGGGCCGGTGCCACGGAAACCCCGTGGCCGCCGTCGTCCGTGCTGCCCTGGAGGGTCCGCCATGACCACCGTCCCCACGTACGCTCCGCCCGCAGTCACCCCCGGCCGGGCCGCCGACGCGGTGCCCGCCGCGCGCCAGGAAGGCGCCGCCGGCTCCGCCTCGGCCGTCTACACCGTGGCGCTGGCCCGCGACGAGGCCGACGTCCGGGCCGCCCAGCGGCTGCGCCACCAGGTCTTCGCCGACGAGCTCGGCGCCACCCTGCACAGCACCGTCCCCGGGCTGGACGTCGACCCGTTCGACGAGTTCTGCGACCACCTGCTCGTCCGCGAGGGCGAGGACGGCGCGGTCGTCGGCACCTACCGCCTGCTGCGCCCCGAGGCCGCCCGCCGGGCCGGTCGGCTCTACTCCGACGGCGAGTTCGACCTCTCCGGCCTCGCCCCGCTGCGGGACGGACTGGTGGAGCTCGGCCGCTCCTGCATCGCCGCCGAGCACCGCGGCAACGGCGCGGTCATCAACCTGATGTGGGGCGGCATCGCCCGCTACCTCGCCGACACCGGCAACACCTGGGTGGGCGGCTGCTGCTCGATCCCGCTGGAGGACGGCGGCGCCACCGCCGCCCGGGTGTGGGACACCGTCGCCGCCAAGCACCTCGCCCCCGAGCAGTACCGGGTGACCCCGCACCGCCCGTGGGACGCCACCGGCGTGGAGCGGGCCGCCAAGGCGCCGCTGCCGGCCCTGCTCCGCGGCTACCTGCGGCTCGGCGCCTGGGTCTGCGGCCGGCCCGCGCACGACCCGGACTTCGACTGCGCCGACCTCTACGTGCTGCTGTCGCTGGAGCGCACCGACCCGCGCTACCTGCGGCACTTCCTCTCCGGCGTCGGCGGCGTCGGCACCGCGGCCCCGGCCTCGAACCCGGCCCCGGCCCCGGCCCCGGCCCCGGAACAGGTCTCATGAGCGTCTGGCTGCCGACGGCCTCCTGCACCCCGGAGGCCTGCCTGACGGACCCGGCGCCCACCGTCGCCCTCCCCCGCCGGGTCCTGCGGCTGGCCGCCTGTCTGACGGTGCTCACGGTGGGGCTCGCGCTCACCGTGCCGGCGCGGGCGCTGCCGCGCGGGCCGCGCGACCGGCTCGCCCGGTTCTGGGCGCGCGCCCTGCTCGGCTCGCTGGGGGTCGCGGTGCGGATCGAGCCCGGACCGCGGGCGGCCCCGGGCGCCGGGGGCGGGATGCTGCTGGTGGCCAACCACGTCTCCTGGCTGGACATCCCGCTGATCGCCGCCGCCGGCCCGGGCCGCTCGCTGGCCAAGACCGAGGTGCGGCGCTGGCCGGTGCTCGGTCCGCTGATCGCCCTGGGCGGCACCGTCTTCCTCGACCGCGACCGGCTGCGCTCCCTGCCGACGACCGTCTCCGAGGTGGCCGCCGGGCTGCGGGCCGGTCACCCGATGATCGTCTTTCCGGAGGGTTCCACCTGGTGCGGCCGGGAGAGCGGCCGCTTCCGCCCGGCCTTCTTCGAGGCCGCCGTCCGGGCCGAAGCCCCCGTCCAGCCGGTGGCGATCCGCTACCGGCTGGCCGACGGCCGCCCCACCAGCGCCCCCGCCTTCGTCGGCGAGGACGGTCTGCTCACCTCGCTGGCCCGGGTCGTCGCCGTCCGGGGCCTGGTCGCCGAGCTGGCCTTCCGCCCGGCGATCCCGGCCCCGCCCGGCGACCCGGCCCGCCGCTGGGAGGCCCGCAAGTCCCTGGCCCGCGCCGCCCAGTGCGCGGTGGAGGGCATCCGCTGAGCGGGCGCCGGGGCCGGTGGGCGGACGGCCGGGCACGACCGCTACGGCGCGGACCCGGCTCCGGCTCCGGTCCCGGCTCGGGCCTCGGCCTCCGCTTCGGCCTCGGCGGGGAGGTCGTGCTCCACGGGGCCGGGTGCCGCGGCGGCCGACGGGCGCCGACCCGCCCGCAGCAGCAGGGCGACCAGCACGGCGGCCACCGCCAGGGCCGCTGCGCCGCAGCGCAGCGCGAGGTGGATGCCGTCGGTGAAGGCGTGCTCGACGGCGTACTGGACCGGGGCGGGCAGCGGCTCGGCCGGGGCGGTGGTGGCGGTGGCCAGGGTGTCGGCGGCGCGGCCGAACGTCCCGGACGAGAGGCCGAGGCCCGCCAGCGAGGCGGTCAGCACGGTCGTCAGGCGGTGGGTCAGCACCGCGCCGAGGACGGCGATGCCGAGGACGCCACCGAGCTCCCGCAGGGTGTTGACGGTGGCCGAGGCGGTCCCCATCCGTTCGGGGGCGACCCGGTGGAGGACGGCGATCGAGACCGGGGTGAAGGTCATCCCCATGCCCAGGCCGAGCACGAACAGCGTCCAGAGGTACTCGGCGTAGCGGGCCTGCTCGCCGTACAGCGACAGGCCGGCCAGGCCCAGCGCGCACAGGGCGATGCCCAGCACCAGCGGCAACCGGGGCCCGTGGCGGCCGGTCAGCCGGGCCGAGACGGGGCCCGCGACGACGATCATCGCCGTCATCGGCAGTCCGGCGAGGCCGGCCGCCGTCGGTGACCAGTCCAGCACGCCCTGCATCAGGAGCGGCAGGAAGAACAGCGCGCCGAACATCCCGAAGCTCACCATGAACCCGCCGAGCAGCGCGCCGCCGAGCACGCCGTCGCGGAACAGCCGCAGGTCCAGCATCGGCTCGGCGATCCGCCGTTCGAGCAGCACGAAGGCGGCCAGCAGCAGCACCGCGAGCACCGCCGTGGTGAGCACCCGGGTGTCCGTCCAGCCGCGCCCGGGGCCCTCGACGAGGGTGTGGACGGCGGCGGCGAGGCCCGTCGCGGACAGCAGGAGGCCCCCGAGGTCGACGCGGCGGGCGCGGCCCGGGATCGCGGGAAGCACCCGGCCGGAGAGGACGAACGCGGCGACGCCGATCGGCACGTTGATCCAGAACACGCTCGCCCAACCGAAGGCCTCCACCATCGGGCCGCCGACCACCGGGCCGACCGAGAGGCCGAGCGCCGACACGCCGGACCACGTCCCGATCGCCTTGGTGCGCTCGCGCTCGTCGGTGAACACCTGCCGCAGGATCGCGAGGCTGCCCGGGGTCAGCAGGGCGGCGCCGATGCCCTGGAGCATCCGCGCGGCGACCAGTGTCCCGACGGTTCCGGCGAGCGCGGCGGCGGCCGAGCCGGCCGTGAACAGCGCGAGCCCGAGCCGGAAGACGGCGGTGCGGCCGTAGCGGTCGCCGAGCGCGCCGCCGGTGAGCAGCAGGGCGGCGAAGACCAGGCTGTAGCCCTCGGCCACCCACTGGAGGCCGGTGATGCCCGCGTCGAGGTCCCGGCCGATGCGGGGCAGGGCGTTGTTGACGATGACGTTGTCCAGCATGGACATGAACATGGTGATGCAGAGCGTCGCGAGCGCGAGCCGGCGGCGCCGGGCGCCCGGCGCCGCGATCCCCTCGGTCTCCCCCATCGGGTGGCCCTCCTGATTCGGTCCCGTGAAGTGGGTCGGTCCCATGAGGTCCCTAACGACGTTAGGGACTGGGCGACGGAGGACAGCGTGCACCTAACGGTGTTAGATTGCAAGTGCGATCACCCCCCACCCGCCGAACAGCGAGGACCCCATGCCGGCCGACGAGCAGGACGCCGCCCAGCCCGCACTCACCCGCGAGGCGCTCGCGCAGGCCGCGCTGCGGGTGCTGGAGCGCGACGGCCTGGCCGGCCTGTCGATGCGCAAGGTGGCCGCCGAGGTCGGCGTCAAGGCCGCCTCGCTGTACTGGCACGTCCGCAACAAGGAGGAGCTGCTGGACCTCCTCAACGACGCCCTGATGGCCGGCGTCGAGGCCCCGCCGCGCACCGGCGACTGGCGCGTCCAGCTGCGCGGCTACTGCGAGCGCTACCGCGCCCACCTGCTCGGCAGGCGGGACGCGGCCAAGGTGGTGGCGGGCCGCCTCGCGCCCGGCCCGAACCTGCTGCACCTGATGGAGGACCAGCTCGACCGGCTGCGCGGGGCCGGCTTCTCCGCCGCCGACGCCGCGATGGTGTCCTACCTGCTCGGCGCGTACGTGCAGGGCTTCGTGCTCCAGGAGCAGTCCCCGATGGCGGCGGCCGAGACCACCGGCACCGGCCGGCGCGCGGTCGCCGACGCCGCCGCCGAGCGGTTCCGGGCGCTGCCGGCCGACGAGTTCCCCCGGCTGGTCGCGATGGCCGACGAGCTCACCGGGCCGAACCTCGACGCCCGGTTCGCCTTCGGCCTCGAACGCATCCTCGACGGGCTGGCGGCGCTGCTCCCGGCCGAGCGCCGCTGACCGTCAGCGCGCGGCCCTCGACGCCGTCCGCCTCGCGCGGGTGCCGGCCGCGCGGGCGGGTGCCGCGCGGGCGGGTGCCGTCCGAAATCGTTCGACCACCGTCCGTCAGAACGCTAGTCTCGCGGACGCGCACGATCCGTCCCGGCGAGGAGGCACCCGCATGACCGCGTTACACCCTGTCGGCGAGCCCTACGCGGAGGGCCTGCTGGACGTCGGCGACGGCCAGCGGATCCACTGGGAGGTGTCCGGCAACCCGGGCGGCAAGCCCGCCGTCGTGGTGCACGGCGGACCGGGCTCCGGGCTGAACACCGGGAACCGGCGGTACTTCGACCCGGAGCGCTACCGGCTGGTGCTGTTCTCCCAGCGCAACTGCGGCCGCAGCGAGCCGCACGCCGCCGACCCGGCGACCGGCCTGGAGCACAACACCACCGCGCACCTCGTCGCCGACCTGGAGCGGCTGCGCGAACACCTGGGCATCGAGCGGTGGCTGATGTTCGGCGGCTCCTGGGGCTCCACGCTGATCCTCGCCTACGCGCAGGCGCACCCCGAACGGGTGTCGGAGATCGTCATCAGCGCCGTCACCATGACCCGGCCGGAGGAGATCGACTGGCTCTACCGGGGCGTCGGGCGGCTGTTCCCGGGCCCCTGGGAGGCCTTCCGCGACGCGCTGCCGCCCGAGGACCGCGACGGCGACCTGCTCGCCGCGTACGACCGGCTGCTCAACGACCCGGACGAGTCCGTGCGCCGCGCGGCCACCCTCGCCTGGGCGACCTGGGAGGACGCGGTCATCTCCCACGAGACCCAGGGCTCCCCCAACGCCTACACGAACCGCCCCTCCGAGGCGCTGACGGCCTTCGTGCGGATCACCGCGCACTACTTCTCCCGCCGGGCCTTCCTGGAGCCCGGCCAACTGCTGCGCGACGCGCACCGGCTGGCCGGCATCCCGGGCGTGCTGATCCACGGCGCCCTCGACCTCGACAGTCCGCTGGACACCGCCTGGGCGCTCGCCAAGGCCTGGCCGGACGCCGAGCTGACGGTGATCCAGAACGCCGGGCACACCGGCTCCCCCGCCACCCGCGAGGCCGTCCTGGCCGCGATGGAGCGATTCGCGGACCAACGGCCCCCACACGTTCAGTGACGGGTCATCAACGGTCCGAAGCAGGGGGGTGACAGGCCGGTGCCGGCCGCCGACACTGGGAGGAGAAGCTCCCTTGTCAACGGGTCGGCCGGTGCCGGCCGGTACCGGCCGCGGAGAGGGCAGGCCGGCCATGAGCACGCCGTCCGCCGGGCTCCCGATCATCTACGTCCGGGGATACGCCGGAGGCACCCCCGGGATCGAGAAGGCCGTCACGGATCCGTTCTACGGATTCAACCAGGGCTCGACGCACATCCGCGTCGGCCGCCAGGACAACCCCGTTCTCTACCAGTTCGAAAGTCCGTTACTGCGGCTGCACCTCGACGAGGGCTACCACATCGTCGTCGAGGGCGGACCGCGGCCGGAGAAGGAGGAGGAACCTCCCCCCGAGAGCATCTGGATCCACCGCTTCTACGACCTCTGCTCCGGCAGTTGGGGCAGCCAGGCACAGTCGTTCGACCTGGAGACGGCCGCCCGTGACCTACTGCGGCTGATCGACCACGTACGGGAGCGGACCGGTGCGCGCCGGGTGAACCTGGTCGCCCACTCGATGGGCGGGCTGATCTGCCGCTGCCTGCTGCAGAAGATCATCCCGGCCGAGCGCAACGAACGCGCCACCGACTACGTCGCGAAGCTGTTCACCTACGGAACGCCGCACGGCGGCATCACCTTCGCCGTCGGCTTCGGGGTCCCGGAGGCGCTGCGCGACATGTTCGACATCAACGGCGCCGACATCTTCGGCCCGGACCGGATGTACCAGTACCTGACGCCGGCCCCGGACCCGGACGGGCCGCCGGACGGCTGGCGCGCGGTGGACATCGGCGACGACGACGGCAGCGGTTCGGCCGCGGACGCCGCCGGCCGCTTCCCGCTCGACCGGGTGTTCTGCATGGTCGGCACCGACGCCCGGGACTACGACGTCGGCCACGGCATCTCGGCCGAGGCCGTCGGCCCGCGCAGCGACGGGCTGGTACAGATCGAGAACGCCCAGGTCACCGGCGCCCACCGGGCGTTCGCCTACCGCAGCCACAGCGGCGCCTACGGGCTGGTCAACTCCGAGGAGGGCTACCAGAACCTGCGCCGCTTCCTGTTCGGAGACGTGCGCGCCGACACCGACCTCGTGGACGTCCGGCTGCCCGGGGACGCGGAGGTCACCTGGCAGGCGGAGGTGCGGGTCACGGCGCGCGGGCTGCCGGTGCTGATGCACGAACGGACCGCGCCGCACTGGTGCCCGATCCAGCTGTCCGACCCGACCGAGGCGAGCCTGCGCGCACGGGCCGCCACCGCCGGGGACGGCGCCGTCCCGCTGGCGACCACCTTCCTCTCCAGCGGGCTCCGCTCGCAGGGCTCGGGCGCGATGCGGTTCGTGATCGACCTGAACCTGCTCTCGCTGCGCGAGACGCACGGGCTCTTCGGCTTCGGCGACCACCTGGAGCAGACCGCCGACTTCTCGGACACCCTGATCGTCGACGTGGCCGCGGGCGGTTCGCGGCCGGCGGCCTGGGCGCACTGGAACTCCGAGGTGCCCGGGGCGATCCGGGACCTGAGCCCGACCGGCGACCCGCTGCCCGACGAGACCCCGCAGGGTGACGGCTCCTGGCTCGCCCATGTGCCGCTGCCGGCCACCACCCGGCCGATCCTCGGACCGGACGCCCGGATCCGCCTCACGGTCGGGCCCTGGAACTGACGGCCCACCGTCCCGGGACGGTCCCGGGCGCACCGACGCGTCCGCGCCGGATCAGCCGTGCCAGCCGGTCTCCCCGCGGTCGGTCCGCGACCGCGGGTGGTCGGCCGGGGCATCCGGCACCGGCTCCTCGGCGGCCAGCAGGACGCGGCGCAGCAGGTCGGAGAGCTGACGCCGTTCGACCGGGGTGAGGACGCCGAGCAGGCGCTGCTCCTCGTGGCCGACCACGTCCAGCGCCTGCCGCCAGGCCAGCCGGCCCGCCTCGGTGAGTTCGACGTCGACCCGGCGGCGGTCGTCGCTGGAGGGGGTGCGGACGACGAATCCGCGCCGCTCCAGCGCCTCCAGACGGCCGGTCACCGAGGCCGGCGCCAGGTTGAGGTCGGCGCGCAGGTCGGAGGGGGTGGCCCGGCCGCCGCGGCCGGCCAGCCCGTGCAAGGTGTCGAACTCGTGCTTCTGCAGGCCGTAGTCGGCCACGCCCTGCTCGCGGACCCGGCCGAGGTGGCGGGTGAGCTTGCTCATCCGGGTGACGGCGCCCTCGACGTCCGGGTCGAGGTGCGGCAGCACCGGCCGCCAGCGTTCGACGTGGCCGTCGGTCCAGTCGCGGGGCCGCTCGGCCGCCGTCCGGTGGGTCGCGCGTGTCATGCCCCGAGTCTAGGCGGCCGTGATCTACGGCTTTCGGGCCGCCGATATTTCGTTGCCGAAACTTCGGCAACGAAATACAGTTCCTCCCGTGACCCTGCTTCAGCACCCGCTGCGCCTGCCGGACTTCCGGCTGCTCTTCCTCGGTCGGACGATCTCCACCCTGGGCGACGCCGTCGTGCCCGCCGCCCTGGCCATCGCCGTCACCCGGGCGACCGGCTCCTCCGGCGCGCTCGCCCTCGTGCTCGGCTGCGCGATGGTCCCGCGTCTGCTGCTGCTCCCGCTGGGCGGCGTGGTCGGGGACCGGGTCAACCCCCGGCTGGTCGCGCTCGTCACCGACCTGGTCCGGGCCGCCGCCCAGCTGGCCGTCGGCCTCGAACTCCTCGCCGACCAGCCCCGGCTGGCGCCGATCGCGGCCGCCGAGGCGATCGGCGGGATCGCCTCCGCGTTCGCCATACCGACGGCCACGCCGCTGGTGGCCGCCACCGTGGCGGGGCCGCAGCGGATGCGGGCCAACGCGCTGCTCGCCTCGGCCGCGAACGCCGCCCGGCTCGGCGGCCCGGCACTTGCCGGGCTGCTGATCTGGACGGCCGGCGCCGGCTGGGCGTTCCTGCTGGACGGCGCCTCCTTCCTGGTCAGCGCGGCGCTGCTGACACGGCTGCGGGTGCGGCACACCCCCGGCGAGCGCCGCTCGCTGCGGACCGACCTGGTGCGCGGGTGGAGCGAGGTGCGCTCGCGCGACTGGTACTGGACGAGCCTGATCGGCCACGGCGTGTGGAACGGCGCCGCCGCCGTGCTGCTCACCCTCGGCCCGCTGATCGCCACCCGGCAGCTGGGCGGGGACGGCGTCTGGATCGCCATGACCCAGGCCGCCGCGGGCGGCGTGCTGGTCGGCTCGCTGCTCGCCGGCCGGTACCGGCCACGGCGGCCGGTGCTGGTCGCCAACCTGGGCCTGGCGCTGTACGCCCTGCCGCTGGCCGCCCTCGCTCTGGCGGCGCCGGCCCCGGTCACGGTGGCCGCGTACGCACTGGCGATGACGGGGCTGGGCTTCCTCAGCCCGGTGTGGCAGACGGTGGTTCAGCAGGAGTTCCCGCCGCAGGTACTGGCCCGGGTGACGTCCTACGACTGGCTGCTGTCGCTCGCCGCCGCCCCGCTCGGGTACGCGCTCGCACCGCTGGCCGCGGACGCCTGGGGCAGCACCGGACCACTGCTGGTCACCGCCGTCCTGGTCGCGCTCGCCTGCGCCGGCACCGCGGCCGTTCCCGGCGTCCGCCGGGTCGGTCGGCCGGTGGAAGCGGACCGGGACAGCGCAGGAGAGGAGGTCGAGGCGGATACTGCCTGCGGGTGTCCCGCGGAGCAGGAGGCGCGAGCCGGCGCCGCCCGGCCGGACCCTACGATACGGGCATGATCGCCTATGCCCCAGCGGCCTTGTTCTTCCTCCTGTGCGGGATCGGAGTCCTTCGCGACCGCCGCCGGTTCAGCAACGCCGTTCTGCTCGGCATCGCGGTCTCGCTGCTCGCCCTCGCGCTGATCGCCGAGTTGCGCAAGGCGCCCAGCCTGGTCGCCGAGCTGGCGGTCGCCCTGATCGCGCTGCTCCCGACCGTCGGCACCATCGCCCTGGTCTGGTTCCTGCTCTCCAACGGGCTGACGATGATCCGCAAGGAGGGGCGGCGGCCGGCGAACCTGCTGTCCCTGCTCGCCGGACTCGGCATCCTGGGCCTGATCGGGCTGTTCATCGCGGCGCTGCTCACCAAGTCCCCGAGCATCGGCATCCTCGCCGCGACCGCGCTGCTGGTGGTCGGCTACGTCTCCTTCCTGTTCGTCTGCTTCGTCGGCTACGCCTTCCTCTACCAGCTCCACCGGCCGCGCGGCGACGTCGACTTCGTCGTGGTGCTGGGCTCCGGGCTGATCGGCGGCGAACGGGTGCCGCCGCTGCTCGCCAGCCGGCTCGAACGCGGCCGCGAGCTCTACGAGAAGCAGGCCGCGCGCGGCAATCCACCGGTGCTGATCACCTCGGGCGGCCAGGGTCCGGACGAGAAGCTGCCGGAGTCCCACGCGATGGCGAACTACCTGACCGATCGCGGCTTCCCGGCCGAGCGGTTGGAGCGCGAGGACCGCTCGCGCACCACCGAGGAGAACCTGCTGTTCAGCAAGGTGATCATGGAGCAGGCCAAGGCCGACTACCGCGCCGTCGTCGTCACCAACAACTTCCACGCCTTCCGTGCCGCCCTGACGGCCCGCAAGACCGGTGTCACCGGCCAGGTCTGCGGCTCGCCCACCGCCCGGTACTACTGGCCGAGCGCGACCATCCGCGAGTTCGCCGCCGTCTTCCTCTCCCACAAGGTGATCAACCTCGGAATCTGCGGCTTCGTCGCCGTCTGCGGGCTGGCCGCCGCGGCCCTCGGGGCGTAGTGACGTCCGGGGCGCGGTGACGGCTCCGCCCGTCGGCCGCCACCCGTCACCCGCCCCGTCACGGCCGACAGGCCCCGGCGGTCGGCAACCGCGCCGGTGCGCGCGGGCGAACCGCCGGGGGCCCGGAGCCCTGGGCCCGTTTCGGGTCCGTCAGCCGGCCCGGCGCGGGGCCAGGACGGCACAGGTGGTGGTCGCGTGCGCGAAGAGCCGGCCGTCCTCGCAGCCGATGATCCGCGCCTCCGCGGTGGCGATCGTCCGGCCGACGTGCAGGGCGACCCCCTCGCAGCGCACCTGGCCCGAGTCCGCGAACAACGGCCGCACCATGTGCACGTTCAGCTGGGTGGTGGTGTAGCCGACGCCGGCCGGCAGCCGGCTCAGCACGGCGCAGCCGAGCGCCGAGTCCAGCAGGGTGGCCAGGTACCCACCGTGGACGGTGTTCATCGGATTGAAGAGGTGGTCGCCGAGTTCACCGTCGAAGACGGCCGTCCCGGGACCGGCCTCCACCAGCCGGAATCCCATGGTGCTCCCGATCGGCGGCTGCGGGATCCGGCCGGCGATGATCTCCTGGAGGATCTCCTCCCCGGTGAGGTGCGGGAACGCGGAGATGGGCGGACCGGCCTGCCAGTGATGCGTGCGGGTGCGCGGCGCCCCGGCGGCCGCCGGGTCGGCCGGATCGATCTCGAAGGTGGTCATGGCACCACCCTTCCCGTCCCCCGCCGCGCACTCAAGCGTGACCCCGCCCACAGCCACGACCGGTCATGGCCATGGCGACCTTGACGAAAGGTTGACCTGCTCACGGCAGAACGTTGGGGGCGACGAATCCTATGGTCGGCCCATGCCTCCACTGCCCGCCGGACGGACGGCGCCCCTCCCCGTCCTGCCCTACCGCAAGCCCACCCCCGGCCGCGACTACTGGGTGTTCGACGACGTCCTGCCCGACCCGGACGCCGTCCGACGCCGCTGCCTGGAACGCAACGACTGGGCCGAGGGCTACCCCTACCGCCCGGAGACCTGGCCCGGCCTGCGGACCATGCCCGGCCTCGAAGCGGACGAGCTGGCCCGCGTCGAGGCACTGGTCCGCAAGGCCACCGGGGCGCCGCGGCTCTGGGTGCAGAGCGCCCCCGGCGGCGGCACCCTGAACCACAACTGCGTCCAGCTCGTCGGCGCCGCCGAATCGGAGCCGCGCCCGCACACCGACTCCCGCGCCCTCTGCCGCTACGCGGCCGTCCTCTACCTGACCCCCGGCGCCCCCAAGGGCGCCGGCACCGGCTTCTACCGCCAGCGGTTCCCCGGCGGCCGGCTCGGCGGCAACCTGGTCACCGCCCCGCACAACAACCTGGTCGAGGCCCTCGGCACCCGCCGGGTCCCCGCCGACGCCTTCACCGAGGACGTCCGCGTCCCCAACCGCTTCAACCGGCTGCTCGTCTACCACGCCAACCTCATCCACAGCGCCACCGCCTACCACGGTCTGTCCCTGCAGGACCGGCGGATGACGGCGGTCTTCTTCTGGATGGCCTGACCCAGCACAGGCGCACACGCGTGCCACTGTGGACCTGGCAGGATGCCGGGGTGATCCACGTCGTGCTCCACCCCGACCGCGTCCTGTGCGGCCTCGCCGCCAACCCCGCCCTGTCCGCCGACCTGGTCGACCGGCTGATCACCCTCGCCGCGACCGCCCCCGACCGGACTCTCGCCGACGACCTCGCCGCCGAGCTCACCGACCGGGACGACCTCACCCCGTCCCAGGTGCGCGCGCTCTTCGCCGACGTCGACGACGCGAGCCGGCCCGAGTCAGCGCTCACCCTGCTGGAGCGCGGCGAGGGCCGGCCGGACCTGGCACGACGGCTCGCAGCCGACCCCGACCCCTGGCTGCGCGGCCGGCTCGCCGCCTGCCCCGACCTGCCGGACGACGTCGTACGACGCCTCGCCGAGGACCGGGATCCCGAGGTCGTCGCGGAACTCGCCCTCGCCGCACCACCCGATCTCGCGGCGGCCCTCGCCCACCACCCGCACACCACCGTCCGCCGCGCGGTGGCCGCCAACGACCGGACACCGCCGGATGTCGTGCACGCCCTGCTCACCGGCGACGCCCTGCTGACCGGAGGCACGCTGCCGACCGGCGAAGCGCTGCCACCGGCCGGTGCCTGCCCGGTCTGCGAGCGGCACACCGTGCCCTACGAGCACGGCCAGGACTGCGAGTTCCCCGACTGCCCGGCGCTGCCCGGCACCGTCTGCTCCGGCGAGCACGAGACCGGCCGGCACCACATCACCGCCAACGCCCTCGCCCACCCCGCGACGCCCCCCGCCACCGCCGCCCGGTTCGCCGGCCACCCCGCGGCGGCGCCGCGCGCCGAGCTGGCGGCCCGCACCGACCTGCCGCCGGAGGTCTACCGCCGGCTCGCCACCGACCCGGTGCGGTGGGTCCGCAGCGCGCTCGCCGAGAACCCCGCGATCGACGAGGACGTGATCCGCATCCTGGCCGAGGACGAGAGCAGCGACGTCGCCCGATCACTGGCCGACCACCCACGGCTACCGCTCGACGTACTCACCCGACTGGCCGCCCGAGGCCACGCCCACGCCACCCTGCTGCCCAGGATCGCGGCCGCCTCCCCCACCGAGGTCGCACAGCTGGCCGCCTCCCCGGAACCGGCCGTCCGGATGCTGGTCGCCGAGCGCCGCGACCTGCCGCCCGCCATTCGCGACGCCCTCGCCGCCGACCCCGACGCCAAGGTCCTGAAGGCGATCGCCCCGCACCCCGGTCTGCCCGAGCCACTGCTGCGCGCCATGCTCACCCGGCACGGCGTCCGCGTCGCCGCCCGGATGGCCACCAACCCGGACGCCTCACCGGCCCTGCTCACCGACCTGGCCCACCACCGCCCGCCCGTCCGGACGGCCCTGCGCGCCATCGCCTCCCACCCCGCAGCGCCGCTGCCCGCCCTGACCGCCTGCCTGGAGGACCGACAGGCCCGCCCGATCGCCGCCGCCAACCCCTCCCTACCGCCCACCCTCCTCACCGAACTGATCGCCGACCCGGTCCCCCACATCGCCGAAGTCGCCGCTGCCAACCCCGCCCTCCCCACCCCCCTCGCCCGCGCCCTCCTCACCCAGCTCACACCCTGATCCCGAGCTGCGCCCACGCTGCCCCGGAACGCAAGCGGCCCGCGGTCGACACCGAGCGCGCGGAGCAGGATGTCCAGCGCCGCTTCCACGTCGTCGGTCGAACGGCTCACCCGGACCTGCGTGTGCGGGGCAGGCGCTCCCTCCAACCGGCTCAGGGCGAAGTCCACCTGCTCGGTGCGGACCATGGCGACGTCCACGGACCCGAGGCCTTCCCACCCCCGCTCGACGGGCAGCCGCAACCGCGCCGCGAGCGCCTCCAGCGACGGCCTCGATCCCGCCACCAGCTGGAAGGAGGCTGCGGCGAACTCCCACATGCCCTGTTGGAACGCGGGATCGCGCTTCCCACCCTGAAACGACGAAGCCGTCTCCCACTCCGGCTCCGCCCCCCCGGAACCTCGCTGTCCGCCCTACCGACCTCGCCACCTGAACACGCCGTCCCGTCGACGATCACGCCGGCCGACGGGCCCACCCGGTGACGCCCGCGGTCCAGACGCCAGATCGACGGTGGAGGCACGACGCCCACCGGCCGGGCCGCACCCGTCCGGCGGAGGGCGGGCCGGCGTGGGCAAGGCGGAGCCTCAGGCCGCCAGGAGTTCGTGCGGGCGGGGGTGGCTCAGGCTGAGGCGGGTGAGGGCGGCGGCGAGGGGGGCGAGGTCGTGCGGCGGGGCCAGGGCGGCGAGGGTGGCGGGGGTGTGGGGCAGGCCGAGGTCGGCGGCGGCGCGGAGGGTGCGGGCGTCGAAGGAGGGCCGCAGGGTGGGCCAGACGGCCTGGGCCTCGCGGCAGAAGATGCTCGCGCCGACCGGGCCGATCCGGGGGAACTCGCGGAGCAGTTCGGCGATGCGGTCCGGGTCGCCGTCGGCCTCGTCGCGCAGGCGGCGGAGGTCGCCGCGCCAGCGGTCGAGGAGCAGCTCGGCGCCGCGGCCGAGGGCGGTGGCGGTGCTCTCGTCGTAGCGGACGTAGTGGGCGCGGCCGAGAGCGTCGACCCGGTCCTGCCAGCGGGAGGCGGCCATCGCCTTCGGGGTGCGCAGGCCGGCCGCGGAGAGTTCCCGCGCCGCCGCGACCGCGAGGGAGGCGCCGATCCGCACCGAGCTGAGCGTGGTGAGGACCAGCAGCCGGTAGAGCGGCGACGGTGTGTCGCGGAGCCTGATGCCCGCCTCGTCGGCGTAGGTGCGGCCGAAGCGTGTCAGCAGGGCGGCGACCGTCTCCTCGTGGCCCATCGCGGTCTCCTTTCCCCGCCCGTGCGGCGCCTGCCCCGGTTGGCGGCCGTCATGCGCGGGGAGGGAGACGGTATGGACGACACCGACCGCCCGACCACCGAGGTGGTGCGGCCGGAGTGGGCCGGCCTCGACCGGCTGGGGACCCTGGAGCTGCTGCGGCTGCTGAACGCCGAGGACGGTACGGTCGCCGGGGCGGTGGCCGGACAGCTGCCGCGGATCGCCGTCGTGGTGGACGCGGTCGCGGAGCGGATGGCCCGGGGCGGGCGACTGGTCTACGCGGGCGCCGGCACGGCGGGGCGGCTCGGGGTGATGGACGCCGGCGAGTGCCCGCCGACCTTCAACACCGCCCCGGGCCAGGTGGTGGGCTTGATCGCGGGCGGCGCGCGGGCGCTGGTGCGCGCCGTGGAGGGCGCGGAGGACCGTCCGGAGCTGGCGACCGCCGACCTGGCGGCGCTGGCGCTGACCGCCGAGGACACCGTGCTGGGCCTCTCCGCCTCCGGTCGCACCCCGTACACGGTGGCGGCGGTGCGTTACGCCCGCGCCGCCGGGGCGCTGGCCGTCGGACTGGCGGGGAGCTCCGGATCGCCGCTGGTCGCAGCCGCCGAGCTGGGCATCGAGGTGGTGACGGGGCCGGAGGTGGTGGCGGGTTCGACCCGGCTCAAGGCGGGCACGGCGCAGAAGCTGGTGCTGAACCTGCTCTCCACGGCGGTGATGGTCCGGCTCGGCAAGACGTACGGAAATCTGATGGTCGACGTCCGGGCCGGCAACGCCAAGCTGCGCGACCGGGCACGGCGGATCGTCACCGAGATCACCGGCGCGGACGAGGAGACGGCGCGACGGGCGCTGGCGGCCACCGGCGGCGAGGTGAAGGACGCCGTGCTGGTCGTCCTCGCGGGGGTGGACGCCCCGGCCGCCGCCCGGCTGCTCACCTCGGCGGACGGCCGGCTGCGCGAGGCGCTGGAGCTGGCCCGGGGCGGCGTCAGCCGAGGCTGAGGCCGCTCCGGTCGACCACCTCGCCGAAGCGGGGCAGCGAGAGGGCGACGGACGCCCGGTGCTCCTCCTCGGTCAGGGCCGTCATGGCCTGCTCGACGAACACCGCCGCGTAGCCGTGGTCGGCGGCCGACCGGGCGGTGGACTCGACGCCGAGGTTGGTGGCGATGCCGCCGAACACCAGGGTGTCGACGCCGCGCGCCTGGAGCAGCTCGTGCAGGTCGGTGCGGTGGAATCCGCCGATGGTGCGCTTGACGACGACCTCGTCGGCGAGGGCGGCGACCTCGGGCAGCAGGTCGCTCCCGGGTGGCTGCTCGGCGACGCCGGGGCGCTCGACGCGGATCGCGATCACCGGCGCGCCGGCGGCCCGGAACGCCGTCGCGAGGTCGAGCGCCGTGGCGACCACCTCACTGCCGGGGCGAGGGGCGAGCGGCAGGGCGGCGATCCGCTCCATGAGGTCGACCAGGACGAGGGCGGTGCGGGCAGGGTCGAGAGTTCGCATGGACGGTCAAGTTAGCGGATCGGATCGGCCGGCGAATCGTCCCCAGGCCCGACCTCCCCAGCCTCCCCGGCCTCCCCGGCCTCCGCGACACCCGCGGCACCCGCGGCACCCGCGGCACCCGCGGCCTCGCGGGCGATCTCGGTCCGGAAGCCCTCGATCAGCACCCGCAGCCCGTACTCGAAGTCGGCGTCGTGGTCCGTCATGCGCAGCACGTCGGCGGCCTCGCGCAGCAGCGGAAGCTCGCGCAGCGCCTCGTCCGGGAAAGGCGAGCCGTCCCGCTGTTCGGCGTCCTGCCGCCAGGCCTGCTCCTCGGTGACCCAGCCCATGACGTAGCGGTCGATGGTCAGCAGCAGCCGCAGCGCGGTGCGCGGACGCAGGCCCGCCTCGCACAGTGCGCCCAACTGCGCTTCGACGGCGGGAAGTTCCTCGGCCGTGGGCAGGGTGCCGGCGTGCACCCGGGCGCCGTCGCGGTGGGCGAGCAGCGCGGCGCGCTTGGCCCGGGCGTCGGCGGCGAGCCAGTCCGGCCAGAGCGCGGGGTCGGGTTCGCGGTCCGGCGGCAGGGCCTCGGCCAGCATGGCCTCCGCCATCAGGTCGAGCAGCTGCCGCTTGTTCTTGACGTGCCAGTACAGGGCCGGGGACTGCACGCCGAGCTCGCGGGCCAGCCGACGGGTGGTGAGTCCGTCGATGCCGACCTCGTCGAGCAGCCGCAGGGCGGTGCGCACCACCGCGTCCCGTGTCAGCGCCATCGTGTACCGCCCTTCCGCCGCCCGGGCCGGCCCCCGGCTATTGCCTTGGCAGCTCACTTTATCGCTGCTAAGTTCCGGCTCGGACTTTATCAGCGATAAGGAACCGTCCCCGCGCCTTCGCGTCTCCCCGGAAGGGACCCACACACTCATGACGACCACCGGAACGGGCCCGGGCCGCCCGTGGTCCCGGCTCCTGCCGAACACCGCGCCCTGGCGGTCCTCCGCGGACTTCCGCCTGGTCTGGACGTCCGGCGCCGTCACCATGCTGGGCTCGGTGTTCACCCTCACCGCGATCCCGCTGCAGATCGCCGACGCCACCGGCTCGCCGCTCGCGGTGGGCGCCGTCGGCGCGGTGGAGCTGGTGCCGACGGTCCTGCTCGGCCTGTACGGCGGGGTGCTCGCCGACCGGCTCGACCGCCGGACGGTGGCCCTGACCACGGAGATCGCGCTCGCCGTGCTCTGCGCGCTGCTGCTTCTCAACGCGCTGACCGACGAGCCGATGATCTGGCCGCTCTACGCGGCGGCGGGCTGCGCCGCCGCGCTCCAGGGGGTCCAGCAGCCCTCGCTGGAGGCGATGGTCCCCCGGCTGGTACCGCACGACCAGCTGCTCGCGGCCGGCGCCCTGCTCTCCCTGCGGTGGACCGTGGTCGGGCTGGTCGCGCCCGCCGCCGCGGGGGTGGTGATCGCCACCGCCGGGGTGCGCACCGCCTACCTCGTCGACCTGGCCACCTTCCTTCTCTCGATCGCGCTGCTCACCCGGCTCCGCCCGCTGCGCCCGGCCCTGGAGGAGCGGGCCCCGGCGCTGCGCGAGCTCACCGAGGGCGCCCGCCACGTGGCCCGGCGGCCGGACCTGGTCGGCACCTACCTGGCCGACCTCGCGGCCACCGCCTTCGCCCTGCCGACCGCGCTCTTCCCCTTCCTCGCCGACGAGCTGGACGCGCGCTGGGCACTCGGCCTGCTCTACTCGGCCTCGGCGGCGGGCGGGCTGCTGGCCGCCGCCACCAGCGGCTGGACCGGGCGGGTGCACCGGCACGGGCGGTTCGTCCTGCTGTCCTGCGCGGCGGTCGGCGCGGCGACGGCGGCGGCCGCGCTCGGCTCCGGCCTGTGGCCGGTACTGCTCTGCCTGGCCGTCGCCGGAGCCGCGCACTGGGTGGGCGACACCTTCCGGGGCGCGATCTGGAACCGGTCCATCCCGGACGGGCTGCGCGGGCGCGCGGCCGGGCTGGAGCTGCTGATCAGCGCCGCCGGGCCGGCCCTCGGCGACCTCCGGGCCGGCGGACTGGCCGCCCGCTACGGCATCCGGGCCGCGCTGCGCACCGGCGGCCTGGCCTGCCTGGTGAGCGGCGGGGTGCTGGCCGCCGCGCTGCCGGCGCTGTGGCGGTACGACGATCGCACCGACCCGCACGTCGCCGAGGTCCGCGCGGAACGGGCAACGGCGCCGGACCCGACCTGAGCGCTCAAGGCCGTCCGCGGCACCGAGGGAGCCGCCGAAGGCGGTCAGACCTCCTGGGTCTCCAGCCAGTGCAGCAGCACGGTGCGCTCGGTCTCGGTGCCGGCCCGGCTGGCCGGGTCGAGCGCCCAGGCGCGGATCCGGCGCAGGGTCTCCAGGTCGAGATCCAGGTAGAGCCGCCAGTGGGCGTGGTGGCACTCGACGTCGCGGGGCTCGCCGCACTCCCGGCAGTGGGTGAAGAAGGCATCGACCAGACGGTGCACGATCGTCTCGACGGGCATGGGCGGCGTGGGTCCTCACTCGTTCGGCTACCGGGTCTGCTGGTGGGCCCGCCGGTCTTCGTGAACCGGCGGACCCGCATTCCAGCGTGCGGAACCCGACGGGGCGGGCGGCAGGGACCAACGTCACTTCCCCCCGGAACCCCAGGTCCGACCGATCTGCCGGGGCGGCACCCCCGCGGCGGGCGGCCGCACCGGAAAGTCCGCGTCGATCGCCCGGGCGCCTCGTGCGCACCGCCACCCTGCGCGGCCGCTCGGCCCCGCCCGCCGTGACCGCCTTCCTCCCGCACCCGACGGCGGTGGCCACCCGGCCGGCACCTGACCCGGGGCGGGACCGCGAGCGCGGCCGACCGGGACCTGCCCGGGACACCCGGGACCCGGACGCCTTCCGGCCCGGGCGGAAACCCGGACCGGAAGGCGGCCCTCGCCCCAGGCGGACGGGACACCGGGCGGCCGACCTTGGGAGTCACGCCCGGTCGGCGCACCGGGCGGCCGTACCGGCCCCGACCTCAGGGAACCCCCTCATGACCGCAGAGTCCGTCCCGTCCGCCGTCCTGCTCGACGCCGCCCGCCACTCCCTCTGCCTGCCCGACCTGCTCCGTGCCCAGGCCGCCGCCCGGCCCGACGCCATCGCCGTGACCGACGCCACCGCCGCGACCGACGAGGCCGGCCGGCTCACCTTCGGCGAGCTCCGCGCGGCCGCCGACGCCCTCGCCGCCCGGCTGCACCGGCTGGGCGTGACCGCCGACGACTGCGTCGGCCTGTACACCGAACCGTCCCTGGAGCTGATGACCGGGGCCTGGGGCATCCTCCACGCGGGTGCCGCCTATCTGCCGCTCTCGCCCGAGTACCCGCAGGAGCGGGTGCGCTGGATGATCGAGTCCAGCGGGACCAAGGTGATCGTCGCCCAGGAGCACCTCCGGACCCGGCTGGCCGAGCTGGTCCCGCCGGGCACCCGGATCGTCACCCCGGCCGACGCCCCCGAGGACGCGGAGCACCCCGGCGCGTCCCCGATCCCGCACCAGAGCCAGGGTCCCGCCGCCCCGGAGCCGGAGTCCCTCGCCTACGTCATCCACACCTCCGGCAGCACCGGCCGCCCCAAGGGCGTGATGATCGAGCACCGCAGCATCGTGTCCCAGCTGCGCTGGCTGGCCGACGCCGGACACCTCGGCCCGGCCGCCACCGTGCTGCAGAAGACGCCGATGAGCTTCGACGCGGCGCAGTGGGAGATCCTGGCGCCCGCCGCCGGGGCCCGGGTGGTGATGGGCGCGCCGGGTGTCTACCGGGATCCGGAGGCGCTGATCGACACCGTGCTCGCGCACGGGGTGACCACCCTCCAGTGCGTGCCCACCCTGCTGCAGGCGCTGCTGGACACCGAGCGGCTGGCGGACTGCACCGGCCTGCGCGGGCTGTACTCGGGCGGCGAGCCGCTGTCGGTGCGCCTGGCGCGGGCGCTGACGGCCGCGCTGCCGGGTGCGGCGCTGGTCAACCTCTACGGCCCGACCGAGTGCACCATCAACGCGACCGCCCACCGGGTCGACCCCGAAGCGCTCGGCGACCCGGGCGGTTCGGTGCCGATCGGCGTGCCGGTGGACCGCACCCGCTGCTTCGTGCTGGACGGGGAGCTGGCGCCGGTGGAGGTCGGGGCCGCCGGCGAGCTGTACATCGGCGGCGTCCAGCTGGCCCGGGGCTACCTCAACCGGCCGGATCTGACGGCCGAGCGGTTCGTCGCCTCGCCGCACCTGCCGGGCGAGCGGCTGTACCGCACCGGCGACCTGGCCCAGTGGAACCCGGACGGCACCCTGCAGTGCGCCGGCCGGGTGGACAACCAGGTCAAGCTGCGCGGCTACCGGGTGGAGCTGGACGAGATCGCGCTCGCGATCGAGGAGCACACCTGGGTGCGGCGGGCGGCGGCCGTGGTCACCGACGACGCGCGGACCGGGCACCGGAACCTGGTCGCCTGCGTGGAGCTGAATCCCAAGGAGGCCGCCCTGATGGACCAGGGCAACCACGGCGGCCACCACCAGTCCAAGGCGAGCCGGCTCCAGGTGCGGGCGCAGCTGTCCAATCCGGGCGTGCGCACCCCGGCCGAGCTGGCCGGGCGGCCGGTGGTGGAGCTGCCGGGGCGCCGGGAGACCGGGCGGCAGCGGCGGGAGACCTTCGCCCGCAAGACCTACCGCTTCTTCGAGGGCGGCCCGGTGACCGCGGACGACCTGCTGACGCTGCTGGCCGCCCCGCACCCGGCCCCGCCCGCGGTGCCCGCCGCGCCCCGGGAGGCCCCCGTCACGCTCGCCGAACTGGGCCCGGTGCTGCGGTGGTTCGGACAGTTCCACAGCGAGGAGCGGCTGCTGCCGAAGTACGCCTACGCCTCCCCGGGGGCGCTGTACGCCACCCAGCTGTACCTGGAGACGGACGGCTCGCACGGCGCGCCGGCGGGCGTGTACTACCACCACCCGGTGGAGCACACCCTGGTCCGGGTCGGCGAGGCCGACCCCGCGGGGCCGCCGCTGGCGGTGCACTTCCTGGGCCGCCGCGGCGCGATCGAGCCGGTGTACCGCAACAACATCCGGGAGGTGCTGGAGTTCGAGACCGGCCACATGCTGGGCGTGCTGGAGGAGGTGCTGCCGGAGTACGGACTGGCGGTGCGTCCGCTGGGCCACGAGCCGGCCGTCCAGCGGCGGCTGGACGTCGCCGAGGAGGACTTCTACCTGGGCAGCTTCACCGTCGCCGCGGACGACGGGCGGCCGCGCCGGGAGGACACCGAGCTGTTCGTCCAGGCCCATCCGGGCGGGGTCGAGGGCCTGCCGGCGGGCCTGTACCGGCACGAGGGCGGCGAGCTGGTCCGGGTCTCGGACGAGATCGTGGAGTCCCGGCACGTCATCGCGATCAACCAGCAGGTGTACCGGCGGGCGGGCTTCGGCATCACAGCGGTCAGCCGGGCCACCGAGCCGTGGCTGGAGTACATCGGCCTCGGTGCCCGGCTGCACCACCTGCAGCGCAACGGTCTCGGCTTCGGCTTCATGTCCTCGGGCTACAGCTCGCGCAGCGGCCACCCGCTGCCGTCCGCCCGGCGGATCGAGACCGTCCTGACCGGCTGCGGGATCCCGGCCGGGCCGTCGTACTTCTTCCTCGGCGGCCGGGTGAGCGAGGAGCAGGTCCGCAGCGAGGGCATGCAGGAGGACGCCGTGCACATGAAGGGCCCGGCGGAGCTGATCAGGGACGAGCTGGCGGCGGTGCTGCCGGACTACATGATCCCCAACCGGGTGCTGGTGCTGGACCGGCTGCCGCTGACCGCCAACGGCAAGGTGGACGCCAAGGCGCTGGCCGCCGCCGAGCAGGTCCGCGACGCGGGGACGGGCGCGCCGTTCACGGCACCGTCGACGCCGACGGAGCGCCGGCTGGCCACGGTGTGGGCGGCCGCGCTGAAGTACGAGGCCGTCTCGACGGCGGACGAGTTCTTCGCGGCGGGCGGCAACTCGCTGATCGCGGTGGCGCTGGTCAACCGGGTGAACCGGGAGTTCGGCACCCGACTGCCGCTTCAGGTGCTGTTCGAGTGCCCGAGGCTGGCGGACCTGGCGGCGCGGATCGACACGGCCCGAACCGCCCGCGGGTCAGGCGGCGGGCCGGTGTCCCGGCTGGTGCCGCTGGCCCGCGACGGCGCCGGGGAGCCGGTGTTCTGCTGGCCGGGGCTGGGCGGCTACCCGATGAACCTGCGCCCGCTCGCCGGGCGCTCGGGCCGGCCGTTCTTCGGGGTGCAGTCGTACGGGATCAACCCCGGGGAGACGCCGTACCCGACGATCCGGGAGACGGCCGCCGCCGACCTGGCGGAGATCCGGCGGATCCGGCCGCACGGCCCGTACACCCTGTGGGGGTACTCGTTCGGCGCCCGGGTGGCCTTCGAGACGGCCTGGCAGCTGGAGCGGGCCGGGGAGCGGGTGGCCGACGTCATGCTGATCTGCCCGGGCAACCCGGAGCTGCGGCGGACCGACGGGGAGCGGTACGGGCGCGAGTCCTCCTACCGCAACCCGGCGTACCTGACGATCCTGTACTCGGTGTTCGCGGGATCGATCGGCGGACCGGAGCTGGCGCGGTGCCTGGCCGGGGTGCGCGACGAGGACGGCTTCGCCGGCTTCGTGCACGGGCTGCTGCCCGACCTCGACGAGGAGCTGATCCGCCGGATCGCCCGGATCGTCGGCGAGACGTACGAGTTCGAGTACAGCTTCCGGGAGCTGGCCGAGCGGCGGCTGTCGGCCCCGGTGACCGTCTTCAAGGCCACCGGTGACGACTACTCGTTCATCGAGGGCATCGAGGGCGCCGGCGGCGACGATCGCGCGGACGGCATCGGGGGCGGCGCCGGCCGACCGGCCGCGCCGCACACGGTGCGGCTGGCCGGCGACCACTACGGCGTGCTGCGGGAGCCCGGGGTGGCGGAGCTGGCCGCGGCGCTCGCCGCCGCGACGCACGGCTGAACCCGACCGGCCGTCACCGCCCGAGCCGCCCGGGGCCCGGCTACCGGCTGCCGGCGGCCGGGCCCCGGGCCGGCCGCCGGTTCCAGTCGGCCGCGAGGCCGGCCAGCCAGCGCGCCGCGGAGTCCAGGGCGGCCGGGCGCACGGTGTAGCGCACCTCGCGCCCGGCCCGCTGCCCGGCGACCAGGCCGGCGGCGTCCAGCACCGCCAGGTGCTTGACCACGGCCTGCCGGGAGACCGGCAGCCGCCCGGCGAGGGTGGTCGCGGTGGCCTCGCCCTGGGCGGCGAGCAGATCGAGCAGCCGGCGGCGGGTCGGGTCGGCGAGGGCGCCGAGCACGCCGTCGACCGCCGCGTCGCCGGGGCCGCGGTCCACCGTCGCGGTGTCGTTCATGGGGCTGCTCCTCGGCCGTCACCAGCGGTTGCAACCTCATGGTTGCACGTGGCCGGGAGCAGCGGCAATCCGACGGCCCGCCGCCCCGGCGTCAGCCCCACCACTGCTCGGGGACGGCGGCCGGCTCGCGCTCGGCCCCCTCCGCCGCGGCCGCGGCCCGGGCGGGGCCGTCGGTGACGACCAGTCCGTCGGGGCCCGCCTGCGCGACCCGGTAGCCGGACTCGCGCAGCACCGCGGCGACGGCACCGGTGACCGCCGCCCGGATGCCCTCGGCGGGCGGCCGGTCGCCGGCCGCGCCGTCCACGGACGGCCAGCCGATCACCACCCCCTGCGACTCCCGGTCGATCCGCAGGCCCGAGGGCCCGCGCCCGGTGTCGAAGCCGGCCCTGGCCAGGTCGGCCGTCACGTCCTCGAAGAGTTCCGCGTGTTCCACCATTGGCGCAGCGTAGGCCCGGCCCCACACCCTCCCCGGGCGCGGCGCGCGCCGAAACGCTTCACCGTGCCGCCAACAGCACCCGAGCGCAGCATCGGGGCCGCGGCGGGGCCGAACCGGTGCGCCGCACCCCCCGGACGGGCCGACACGAGCGGCCGGACGGGCCGATGGACGTGCACAGTCGGCGTGCTCCCGACAGCATGACAGAGTAAGCGCTCCATCACTTTGAGCAACGGGGCGGCGGGTCGCCGGATCCGCGCGCCGGCCTGCCCGGCACCCCCGTATCGAGAGGTCCGATGATCACATCACTCCATCGGCCGGCCGTTTCGCGGCCGGGCGTCCAGGACGTGCCGCGGCGGACGCCGGGGAGCCCGTCGTGAGAGCCGACCGCAAGCCGGGCCCGGAGCCGGCCACCAGTACCCGCGCGGAGCCCGCTAACAAGGTCGAGGCCCTCGCCGACTGGACCGACGGACGGCTCGGCATCTACGCCCTGTCCAAGTCCAACCTGCGCAAGATCTTCCCGGACCACTGGTCCTTCATGCTGGGCGAGATCTGCCTCTACACCTTCCTCATCATCATCCTGACCGGCGTCTGGCTGACCCTCTTCTTCGTCCCGTCCATGGGCGAGGTCGTCTACGACGGCAGCTACGTGCCGCTCAAGGGCATCCGGATGTCGGAGGCCTACGCCTCGACGCTGGGCATCAGCTTCGAGATCCGCGGCGGCCTGCTGATCCGCCAGATCCACCACTGGTCCGCGATCGTCTTCGTGGCCGCCATGTTCACGCACATGTTCCGGGTCTTCTTCACCGGCGCGTTCCGCAAGCCCCGCGAGATCAACTGGCTGTTCGGCGCGGGCCTGCTGATCCTCGGCATGTTCGACGGCTTCATGGGCTACTCGCTGCCCGACGACCTGCTCTCCGGCACCGGCATCCGGTTCATGGAGGGCGCGGTCCTCGCCGTGCCGATCGTCGGAAGCTACATCGAGATGTTCATGTTCGGAGGCCAGTTCCCGGGCTCCATCATCATTCCGCGGCTCTTCACCGTGCACGTCCTGCTGATCCCGGGCATCATGCTGGGCCTGCTGGTGGCCCACCTGATCCTGGTCTTCTACCACAAGCACACCCAGTTCGCCGGGCCCGGCCGGACCAACGAGAACGTGGTCGGCATGCCGCTGATGCCGGTCTACATGGCCAAGGCGGGCGGCTTCTTCTTCCTGGTGTTCGGCGTGGTCTCGGCGATGGCCGCGATCGCCACCGTCAACCCGATCTGGGCGTACGGCCCGTACCGGCCGGACCAGGTGTCCACCGACGCCCAGCCGGACTGGTACATGGGCTTCTCGGAAGGCCTGATCCGGATCATGCCGGGCTGGGAGATCGGCCTCTGGGGCCACACGCTCGTCATGGGCGTGTTCGTCCCGCTGATGATCTTCCCGCTGATCCTGGTGGCGATCTGGGCCTACCCGTTCCTGGAGGGATGGATCACCGGGGACAGGCGCGAGCACCACATCGCCGACCGGCCCCGCAACGCGCCGGTGCGCACCGCCTTCGGCGCCGCCTGGATCGCCCTCTACCTGATCCTGCTCGCCGCCGGCGGCAACGACCTGCTCGCCACCCACTTCCACCTGTCCATCAACGCCATCACCAACGCGGCCCGGATCGGCTTCTTCGTCGGTCCGGTGATCGTCTTCGTGATCACCAAGCGCTGGTGCCTGGGCCTGCAGCGGCGGGACCGGGAGAAGGTGCTGCACGGGCGCGAGACCGGCGTCATCCAGCGGCTGCAGCACGGCGAGTTCGTCGAGGTGCACGCGCCGCTGCCGCAGGACCGGCTCTACACGCTCACCTCGCACGACCAGCCGCAGCCGGTCGTGCTGCCGCCGGCGGTGGACGAGAACGGGGTGGCCCGCAAGGTGTCCATCTGGAAGCGCGCCCGGGCCAAGCTCTCCCGCGGCTTCTACGGCGAGGGCGCCCAGATCGCCAAGCCGACCGCCGAGGAGCACGAGAAGATCAGCAGCGGCCACGGCCACCACTGAGACCCGCGCACCGGCCGCGCACGGGCCCGCCGCGCACCCGAGGGGTGTGCGGCGGGCCCGTGC
>NZ_JBHVPZ010000012.1:184273-246614 GCF_042887135.1 Kitasatospora sp. NPDC057965 | reverse complement strand
CGGGCTGGCGGCTCGGACGGCGCCGACGCTGCTGCCCCCGCCCACGGGGGAGGCGGCCCGGCTTCTCGCCGGGGCGGCGGGCAGCGGCGCGGGCGACCCGGCCGCCCGGCCGCCGGCCGCCGACGAGCTGGCGGCCGCCCGGCTGGCCACGGCGCGGCGGCTCGCGGCGGCGTACCGGGCGACGGTGCTGCTGAAGGGTTCGACCACGGTGGTCGCCGATCCGGGCGGCGCCGTGCGGGTGAACCCGACCGGCACCTCGTGGCTGGCGACCGCCGGCAGCGGGGACGTCCTGGCCGGCCTGGCCGGCTCGCTGCTCGCCGCGGGCCTCTCCCCGCTGGACGCCGCCTCGGTGGCCGCCTACCTGCACGGCCTCGCCGCCCGCCACGCCGCCGCGGCCCCCGGCGCCCCGGTCACGGCCCTGGAGGTGGCCGGGGCCGTCTCCGCCGCCTGGAACGACGTCCGCGCGACGGAAGGGGCGGACGGGGCGACCGACCGGCCACCGCGGGAGCGGGAAGTCGGCCCGGCCGACCTTCCGCTCCGGAGCGCGGTCGGGCGGGTGCGGTAGGCCGGCCGGTCTGCACCTGCGGGCCGGTGCGGGGCGGGAGGGAACCGGGCGCGATTCGTGCGCGTCCGGACCGGATGGCGGGTTGCGCCGGGGCGGCGTGCCGAGGGCCGTTCGGCGAGGACCCCGGGATGTCTGGGAGACTGACCCTGATGACAACTGCGAAGACGACCGTTATGGCCACTCTCACCGAAGGCGCGCGAGCCGAGGCGACCATCGATCTCGCCGCCCTGCGCGGCAACCTCGACGCGCTGCGCGAGCGGATCGGCGGGGCCGCCGTGATGGCCGCGGTCAAGGCGGACGCCTACGGGCACGGTGCCGTCCGGTGCGCCCGCGAGGCGGTCGCCGCAGGGGTCCGCTGGCTGGGCACCGCGACGCCCGACGAGGCGCTCGCGCTGCGCGCCGCCGGCATCCGGCCGGACCAGGCCCGCATCCTCTGCTGGCTGTGGACGCCGGGCGGCCCGTGGCGCGAGGCCCTCTTCGCCGATCTCGACGTCTCGGTGAGCGGCCAGTGGGCGCTCACCGAACTGCTCGCCGCCGTCCGCGCCACCGGCATCCCGGCCCGGGTCCACCTCAAGGCCGACACCGGCCTCGGCCGCAACGGCTGCCAGCCGCACGACTGGCCCGAGCTGGTCGCCGCCGCCCGCCGTGCCGAGCTGGACGGCCTGCTGACCGTGGTCGGCGTCTGGTCGCACTTCGCCGCCGCCGACGAGCCCGGCCACCCCTCCATCCAGGCCCAGCTGGACGCCTACCGCGCCGCCCTGGCCACCGCCGAGGCGGCCGGCCTGCGCCCCGAGGTGCGGCACCTGGCCAACTCGCCGGCCGCCCTGCTGCTCCCGCAGTCGCACTTCGACATGGTCCGCACGGGCCTCGCGATGTACGGGCTCTCGCCGGTCCCGGACGTCGGCTCGCCGGAGGACTTCGGCCTGCGCCCGGTGATGTCGCTGACCGCTCGGCTGGCCCTGGTCAAGCACGTCCCCGGCGGACACGGCGTCAGCTACGGTCACCACTACACCACTCCCGGCCCGACCACGCTGGGCCTGGTCCCGCTCGGCTACGGCGACGGCATCCCGCGGCACGCCAGCGGCATTGCCCCGGTGCAGATCGACGGCAAGTGGCGCACCGTGGCCGGCCGGGTGGCGATGGACCAGTTCGTCGTCGACCTCGGCGGCGACACCCCGCCGATCGGCGACGAGGTGCTGCTCTTCGGCAACGGCGAGCGCGGCGAGCCGACCGCCGAGGACTGGGGCCGCGCCTGCGGAACCATCTCCTACGAGATCGTGACCCGGATCGGCTCCCGGGTGCCGCGCCGCTACGTCGGCGGCCTGGACGAGGACCCGCGCGGATGAGCGAGCAGCCCGGCGCCGACCCGGTCGGGGCGGTCAGCGGCGTGGCCCGCGCCGTCAAGGCGGCCGAGGCGGCCACCGGGGTGAGCCGGGCCGGGCTGATCGGCATCTCGGTCGGCGTGCTCGCGGCCGGCGCCGCCGCGGGCGTGGCGATCGAGCGGCTGACGGTCGGCCGGACGATGCGCCGCCGGGCCCGTGCCGAACTGGATGCCAAGGCCCCGTACGGCTCGCTGCGCGGTCGCCCCCGCACGGTGGCCGCCGCCGACGGCACCGAGCTGTACGTCGAGCTGGACGGCACCGGTGAGCCGGACGGGTCGCCCGAGCCGCTGACCGTGGTCTTCTGCCACGGCTACTGCCTCAACCAGGACAGCTGGCACTTCCAGCGCGCAGCGTTCCGCGACAGCCTGCGCCTGGTCTTCTGGGACCAGCGCAGCCACGGCCGCTCCGAGCGCTCCCGCTCCTTCCTGGCCGGCGAGCCCGCCAGCATCGACCAGCTCGGCGGCGACCTCAAGGCCGTGATCGACGCCGTCGCGCCGACCGGCCCGCTGGTCCTGGTCGGCCACTCGATGGGCGGCATGACGGTGATGGCGCTGGCCGACCAGCACCCCGAGCTGTTCCGCGAGCGGGTTGCCGGCGTGGCGCTGATCGGCACCCTGGCCGGGAACTGGGACGCCGTCACCTTCGGCCTGCCGCAGGCGGGCGCCAAGCTGTTCCGCCGGGTCGCGCCGGGCATGATGAAGCTGCTCGGCCGTCAGGTGGACCTGGTGGAGGCGACCCGCCGGCTGGGCGCGGACGTCAGCGCCGTCCTCTACCGGCGGTTCTCCTTCGGCGGGAAGGACGTCGACCCGGGTGTGGCCCGGTTCGCCGAGCAGATGCTGGACGCCACCCCGATCGACGTGGTGGCCGAGTTCTACCCGGTGTTCTCCGCGCACGAGAAGACCGAGGCGCTCGCCGCCCTGCGCGGCATGCCCGTCCTGGTGCTGACCGGTACCAAGGATCTGATGACCCCGCCGGGCCACGGCGAGGTGATGGCCGAACAACTGCCGGGCGCCGAGCTGGTCCTGGTCGAGGACGCCGGGCACCTGGTGATGCTGGAGCGGCCCGACGCGGTCGACCGCCGGCTGGCCGCGCTGTTCGAGCGGGCCGCCCGCTTCCGCGGCGCCGCCCCGCCGGCGCCCCCGGTCGGCGAACGCGTGTAGCGAGCCCGGGAGCACCCTCGCCGGACCTCGCCGGACCGGGTCCCGCGGACGTCCGGCGCGGGCGCCGCCGTCGATGTGGCACGGTAGCGGGGGCGCCCGAGAGCCGGTGCGCCGCCGTACGGACCGAAGGGCTTGATTCGCGCATGGGCTCGCACGCCACTCTCACCGCCGCCACCCCCGACCGGATGGGCCGGCTCGGCCGGGAGCTGGCCGCGCTGCTGCGGCCGGGGGACCTGGTGCTGCTCTCCGGCGAGCTGGGGGCGGGGAAGACCACGCTGACCCGCGGCCTCGGCGAGGGGCTCGGGGTGCGCGGTGCCGTCACCTCGCCGACCTTCGTGATCGCCCGGGTGCACCCGTCGCTGACCGGCGGCCCGGCGCTGGTGCACGTCGACGCGTACCGGCTGGGCGGGGACCTCGACGAGATGGAGGACCTCGACCTGGACGTCTCGCTGCCCGAGTCGGTGGTGGTGGTCGAGTGGGGCGAGGGCAAGGTGGAGCGGCTGTCGGAGGACCGCCTGGAGGTCCGGATCGAGCGGGCCGTCGGCGACGAGGCGGCGGGCGGCGACCTGGACCCGCGCCGGGTGGAGCTGACCGGGATCGGCCCCCGCTGGGACGGCGTCGACCTGTCCGTGCTGGCCTGACCTCGCCGTCCGCCCCCGTCACGGTTTGCCGACAGACTGTCGGGAAGATGTTGCGGTCGGGGTCCCGGGCGTGGTGGGATGGGTTTTGAGGTTAGGTCTGCCTAACTAGGAGGCGCCATGCCGAGCACCACGCCCGCCCCGGAGCGCGCACCGCGCGGGACCGGGGCCGAGGGGCCCGACCGCCGTGCCGCGGGGGAGCCGATGCGGGCCCTGCTGGCCGCCTGCGCGGCGGCGGAAGCGGTCTGCACCCCGCCCGGACGCCGTCCGGCGGAGGAACCGCGGGCCGAGGAGCCGTCGGCCGACGGCGGTGCGCACGAGGCCCGCCGCGCCGCGTAGCCCACCGCCCGGTCAGGCGATCACGACCACCTTGGTGTCCTTCGGCGCGAAGTCCCACAGCAGCTGGCCGTCGGCCCGGCTGCTGCGGATGCCGCCGGTCTTGCCGCTCGCGCTGCTCGTACCGCCGGTGCCGCTCCCGATCGAGGAGGGCGTCCCGGACGCGGAGGTCGCCGGGGCGGCGGGCGTGCCGGTGGCGCCGTCGACGGCCGCGCTGAAGCCGAACACCACGCCGTTCTGCTGGGCGAACCGCACCACGTGCTCGATCGCCTTGCCGTCGGTGCCCGTGCCGGACTGGGTGCGGCTGTACACCGGGTAGCTGCCCGGGGCCGGCTCGACCGTGCCCGGGGTGACCGGGAAGGCGGCGACCACCTGCGGGGTCTTCTTCGGGTCGATCAGCCAGACGTAGTGCGTGCCGACCGAGTAGACGACCCGCAGACCGGTGCCGGTGCCCGCGGTGGGCAGCGCCGGGACGGTCGGCGTCGGGGTGGCGCTCGGGGTGGCCGGGGCGGCCGGCCCGCTGGACGCCGCGGTGGTGCTCGTGCCGGGATTGGCGGCGACCGCGCGGTCCTGCGCGCCGTTGGCCTGGAAGGCCAGCAGGCTCACCACCGCCAGGGCCCCCAGGGTCAGCCCCGTGACCACCACTCCAGGACCCATCTTCGCCACGTGTGCTCCCACCGCCGTCCCAAAACCGTCGGCCCCATCGTGCCAGGTCCGTCCGTCCGGTCCGCATCGCGTCGGACGTGTGTTCCGCCGTGGGGCGGGTTTTCGATCGTGCGGCGCACTCCCGCCGGACGCACTCCCACCGGTGCGGCGCACGCCCCCGGCGGCGGGACGGAGCCGGGGCCCGACGGGTCACCGCCCGACCGGTCTAACCTTGACCCGTGCTGCTGCTCGCGTTCGACACCGCTACCCCCGCCGTCACCGCCGCCGTCCACGACGGTTCGGCCGTCCTCGCCGAGACCGACCAGGTCGACGCCAGGCGCCACGGCGAACTCCTGCTGCCCGCGATCGACCAGGTGCTGCGGGCGGCCGGTGTCGACAAGCACCGGCTGACCGACATCGCCGTGGGTGTCGGCCCGGGACCGTACACCGGCCTGCGGGTCGGCCTGGTGACCGCCGCCGCGCTGGGGCACGCCCTGGGCCTGCCGGTGCACGGTGTCTGCACCCTGGACGCCATCGCCCACCGGGCCCGCGCGCGGGGCCTGGCCGGTGAGCCGTTCACGGTGGCCACCGACGCCCGCCGCAAGGAGGTCTACTGGGCCTCCTACGACGCCGAGGGCACCCGGACCGAGGGCCCGTCGGTTGACCGCCCCGGCGAGCTGACGCCCCCCGCCCGCTCGGTCGGCGCCGGCGCGCTGCTCTACCCGGACGCCTTCCCCGGCGCGCACGGCCCCGAGCACGTCTCGGCCGGCGCGCTCGCCGACTTCGCCGCCGCCGAGCTGGCCGCCGGCCGGGCCCTGCTGCCCAACGCCCCGCTCTACCTGCGCCGCCCGGACGCCCAGGTGCCGGCCGGCTACAAGGCGGTGCTCCCGGCGTGACCGGCCCGAGCACCGACGGGGCCGTGCGCACCGCCGCCCCCGTCGCCACGCTGCGCCCGATGCGCTGGTGGGACATCGCCCCGGTGCTGGCGCTGGAGCTGGAGCTGTTCCCCGAGGACGCCTGGTCCGCCGGCATGTTCTGGTCCGAGCTGGCCGAGGCCCGCCCCGGCGGCACCCGCCACTACACCGTCGCCGAGGCCCCGGACGGCACGATCGTCGGCTATGCCGGGCTGATGGCGGTGGCCGACGAGGGCGACGTGCAGACCATCGCCGTCGCCGGCCGCCACCAGGGCGCCGGCCTCGGCGCGGCGCTGCTCGCCGACCTGGTCCGGGAGGCCGCCCGGCGCGGCTGCGCGGACCTGCTGCTGGAGGTGCGGGTGGACAACACCCGCGCGCAGCGGCTCTACGAGCGCTCGGGTTTCGAGCCGGTCGGCATCCGGCGCGGCTACTACCAGCCCGCCAACGTCGACGCGCTGGTGATGCGCCTCGACCTCGCGGCCGTCGCCGTCGACGGCGCCGCCGGCCCCGAAGACCTCGACGAACCCGCGGACCACCCGCGACCGGACGTGAAGAAGGACACCCCCCATGGCTGACGAACCGCTCGTCCTCGGCATCGAGACCTCCTGCGACGAGACCGGCGTCGGCATCGTGCGCGGCACCACCCTGCTCGCCGACGCGGTGGCCTCCAGCGTCAACGACCACGCCCGGTTCGGCGGCGTCGTCCCCGAGATCGCCAGCCGCGCGCACCTGGAGGCGATGGTCCCCACCATCCAGCGCGCCCTGGACACCGCGGGCGTCAAGGCGAGCGACCTGGACGGCATCGCCGTCACCGCGGGCCCGGGCCTGGCCGGCGCGCTGCTGGTCGGCGTGAGCGCCGCCAAGGCGTACGCGTGGGCCCTGGACAAGCCGCTGTACGGCGTCAACCACCTCGCCTCGCACATCTGCGTGGACCAGCTGGAGCACGGCCGCCTGCCGTCCCCGACGATGGCCCTGCTGGTCTCCGGCGGGCACTCCTCGCTGCTGCTCAGCGAGGACATCACCAGCGACGTGCGCCCGCTCGGCGCGACCATCGACGACGCGGCCGGCGAGGCCTTCGACAAGGTGGCCCGGGTGCTCGGGCTCGGCTTCCCCGGGGGCCCGGTGGTGGACCGCACCGCCCGGGAGGGCGACCGGAAGGCGATCGCCTTCCCGCGCGGCCTGACCGGCCCCAGGGACCCGGAGTACGACTTCTCCTTCTCCGGTCTGAAGACCGCCGTCGCCCGCTGGGTGGAGGCGAAGCGCCGGGCCGGCGAGGAGGTGCCGGTCGCCGACGTCGCGGCGTCCTTCCAGGAGGCGGTCACCGACGTGCTGACCCGCAAGGCGGTCAAGGCCTGCAAGGACAACGGCGTCGACCACCTCATGATCGGCGGCGGCGTCGCGGCCAACTCGCGGCTGCGCGAGATGGCCCAGCAGCGCTGCGACAAGGCCGGCATCCGGCTGCGGGTGCCCCGCCCGGGCCTGTGCACCGACAACGGCGCGATGGTCGCCGCGCTGGGCTCCGAGATGGTCTGGCGGGACCGCGCGCCGTCCTCCTTCGACCTGTCGGCGGACTCCTCGCTGCCCGTCACCGAGGTCCACGTCCCGCACACGGACTTCCACGGCCAGGCCTATCAGGCCCTGGGCGGGCAGGCGTGAGCACCACCGCCGCGATGTGGGAGGCCCGGGCCGCCGACGGACGCGGCGCCGAGCTCTCCGCCTGGGTCCGGGAGACCGCGCTGCCCGCGCTGCGCGGTCGCGCCGGGCTGCAACGCGCCGAGCTGTTCGCCGCCCCCGGCGAGCGCGTGCTGCTGATCACCTGGTGGTCCGGCGAGCCGGTGCCGGTGGCCGAGCCGCCCGCCGGCCTGCTGGGCCGCCCGGTGCACCGCTGGTCCTTCACCAGCGAGCACGTGGAGTAGGCCGTGCAAGGCTGATCCCGGCGCCCGTTCGCACGTCCGATCGGGAACCGAACGCCGTGGCGTTACCGTGCTAGCGAGTGGGATCGCTGAACGGGAACGGGGAGCGCGGCGCGGTGAACAGGCACGGGTGGAGCAGGACGACGGTGTACGCGGTGGGGGCCATGGCCCTGCTGGCCACCGCCACCGGGTGTTCGGGCGGGGGCGACAGCGGCGCCGCGTCCGCCGCGCTGGTGGCGCCGGGCGGCACCACCGCCCCGGCCGGGTCCGCCGCGCCGCAACAGGGCGCGGCCACCCCGCCGCCGAGCGCTTCCCCCGCCCCGGCCGAGGGGGACGCCGCCGCCTGGGCGAAGTGGCACCTCACCCCGCTGCCGCCCGCGCCCCCGGCCCCCGCCGACAAGCCGGTGAAGCTCCAGCGGACCGGCCAGGTCCCGGTGTTCAGCGAGGTGCGGACCGCCGACAAGGTCGTCTTCGTCACCATCGACGACGGCGCCGAGAAGGACCCGAAGTTCGTCGAGATGCTGACCGACCTCAAGGTGCCGGTCTCGATGTTCCTGACCCGCGACATCGTCAAGGACGACTACGGCTACTTCAAGCGGCTCCAGGCGCTCGGCAACCACGTCCACAACCACACCGTGGACCACGCGCAGCTGAGCAAGGTGACGCCGGAGAAGCAGAAGTCCGAGGTCTGCGACGCCCAGGCCGCGCTCACCCAGCAGTACGGCACCCCGCCGCTGCTGTTCCGCCCGCCCTACGGCGACGGCGCCAACACGCCGGCGCTCAACACCGCGGTGCAGCAGTGCGGGCCGCGGGCGATCGTGCTGTGGCGGGAGTCGATGCAGATCCATGACATGCAGTACCAGGCGGCGGACAAGAAGCTGCGGCCCGGCGACATCGTGCTCGCCCACTTCCGGGGCCCGAAGGACCTCAAGGGCGAGACGATGACGCAGATGTTCGGGGAACTGCTGGCCAGGATCCAGGAGCAGGGCTTCGCGGTGGCCCGTCTTGAGGACTACATCGCGGCGCCGGCCGGCTGAACGGCCGCGGCCGGGCCGGTCACCGGCCGGCCGAGCATCATCAGCGGGCCGTGGTCGGTGCGGCTGAGGATCACCGTGACCTCGTTCGGGCCGGCGGGCTTCAGCTGGCGGCGCAGCTCCTCCGGGGTGATCGCCATGCCGCGCTTCTTGATCACCACGGTGCCGACGCCCCGCTCGCGCAGCAGCGCCTTGAGCCTCTTGATGTGGAACGGCAGCACGTCGGTCAGCTCGAAGCCGTGCGCGTACGGGGTGTCGACCAGCTCGTCCGAGGTGACGTAGGCGATCTTCGGGTCGATCAGCCGCCCGTTCACCCGCTGCGCCACCTCCGCGACCAGGTGGGCCCGGATCACCGCGCCGTCCGGCTCGTAGAGGTAGCGGCCGACCGGGCCGGCCGGCGGGTCGGGCAGGTCGCCGCCGGTGAGGCTGGCCCGCTGCGGCAGCAGGGTGGCGCGGTGCGGGCGCTCGGCCCGGGTGCCGAACCAGAGCACCGCCTCCTTGACGTCGCCGTGGTCGGAGACCCACTCGGCCTCCGCGTCGGCCGGCACCGCCTCGTGCGGGATGCCGGGCGCCACCTTGAGCGCCCCGACCGGGGTGCGCCGGCCGGCCTCGATCGCCCAGGACAGCGGCGGCGCGTACGCCTCGGGGTCGAAGACCCGGCCGCGCGAGGTGCGCCGGGCCGGGTCGGTGAAGACCGCGTCGAAGCCGGTGACGTCGATGTCGGCGACGTCCGCGCAGCGCACCTCGACCCGGTCGGCCAGGCCCAGCGCGGCCGCGTTGGCGGCGGTGGCGGCGCAGGCGGCCGGGTCCTTGTCGACGGCGAGCACCTCGACACCGGCCCGGGCCAGCGCCAGCACGTCGCCGCCGATCCCGCAGCAGAGGTCGGCCAGCCGCTTCACCCCGAGGTCCGCGAAGCGGCGCGCCCGCCACTCGGCGACCTCGCGCCGGGTGGACTGCTCGACGCCGTTGGGCGTGAAGTACATGAGGTCGGCGTCGGCGCCGAACTTGGCCCGGGCCCGTTGCCGCAGCCGGGCCTGCCCGAAGGCGGCCGAGACCAGCTCGGCGGGGTGCTCATTGCGCAGCCGGGTGGCCAGCGCCAGCTCCTCCCCGGGCGCGAAGTCGCGCAGTTCGGCGAGCAGGGCCTGGCCCCGGTCGGTCAGCAGGGGCCGCAGGTCGTCGTTCTCCACCCCGCCATTCTCGCCGGTCGGAGCTGGCCGAAGGCGACAGGAGGACGGCCGGGTGTGCGGGCCGGGACCGCCCCGCACATGAGTACGGCCACCCGTCGCCCACTCATTCGGATCGTGGGACCGCCGGGCGCGTCGTTGGCACTCTGGTTGACTGAGTGCTAACCGCGGCCTATGGTCATCACTAGCACTCCCCACCGGGGGAGTGCTAACGCGACAGTGCGTGTCTGACCCCCGCGACGGCAGATGCGCGAGTTCGCCCCTACCCGTTAGAAAACCCCGTAATCTCCGAAGGGGAGCTCGGACGTGACCACCAGCAGCAAGGTTGCCATCAAGCCGCTCGAGGACCGCATCGTGGTCCAGCCGCTCGACGCCGAGACCACCACGGCCTCCGGCCTGGTTATCCCGGACACCGCCAAGGAGAAGCCCCAGGAGGGCGTCGTCCTGGCCGTCGGCCCGGGCCGCTTCGAGGACGGCCAGCGTCTGCCGCTCGACGTCGCCGTCGGTGACATCGTCCTGTACTCGAAGTACGGCGGCACCGAGGTGAAGTACCAGGGCGAGGAGTACCTGGTGCTCTCCGCCCGCGACGTTCTCGCCATCATCGAGAAGTAAGACGTCAGAGCCACGCCCCGGATCCGTGTCCCTAGTGACAGGGGACCGGGGCGTGGCTGTTGGTTCACGTAGTCGAGCGGCCGCCGTGAAGGCCGCACCCCCGAGGGAATAGGGAACATGGCGAAGATCCTGCAGTTCGACGAGGACGCCCGCCGCTCGCTGGAGCGCGGTGTCAACAAGCTGGCCGACACCGTCAAGGTGACCATCGGCCCCAAGGGCCGCAACGTCGTCATCGACAAGAAGTTCGGCGCCCCGACCATCACCAACGACGGCGTCACCATCGCCCGTGAGGTCGAGCTCGACGACCCGTACGAGAACCTTGGCGCGCAGCTCGTCAAGGAGGTCGCCACCAAGACCAACGACGTCGCGGGCGACGGCACCACCACCGCCACCGTGCTGGCCCAGGCCCTGGTCAACGAGGGTCTGCGCAACGTCGCCGCCGGCGCCGGCCCGGCCGCCCTGAAGAAGGGCATCGACAAGGCCGTCGCCGCCGTCTCCGAGCACCTGCTGTCGGTCGCCCGTGAGATCGAGGGCAAGGACGACGTCGCCGCCGTCGCCACCCTGTCCGCCCAGGACGCCCAGGTCGGCGAGCTGATCGCCGAGGCGATCGACAAGGTCGGCAAGGACGGTGTCATCACTGTCGAGGAGTCGAACACCTTCGGCGTGGAGCTGGACTTCACCGAGGGCATGCAGTTCGACAAGGGCTACCTGTCGCCGTACTTCGTCACCGACGCGGAGCGGCAGGAGGCGGTCCTGGAGGACCCGTACATCCTGATCAACCAGGGCAAGATCTCCTCCATCCAGGAGCTGCTGCCGCTGCTGGAGAAGATCCTGCAGGGCGGTTCCTCCCGCCCGCTGCTGATCATCGCCGAGGACGTCGACGGCGAGGCGCTGTCCACCCTCGTGGTGAACAAGATCCGCGGCACCTTCAACGCGGTGGCCGTCAAGGCCCCGGGCTTCGGCGACCGCCGCAAGGCGATCCTCGGCGACCTGGCCGTCCTGACCGGTGGCACCGTGATCTCCGAGGAGGTCGGCCTCAAGCTCGACCAGGCCGGTCTGGACGTGCTGGGCTCGGCCCGCCGCGTGACCGTCACCAAGGACGAGACGATCGTCGTCGACGGTGCCGGCGAGAGCGAGGCCGTGGCCGGCCGCGTCGCCCAGATCAAGGGCGAGATCGCCAACACCGACTCGGACTGGGACCGCGAGAAGCTGCAGGAGCGCCTGGCCAAGCTGGCCGGCGGCGTCTGCGTCATCCGCGTCGGTGCCGCCACCGAGGTGGAGCTCAAGGAGCGCAAGCACCGCCTGGAGGACGCCATCTCGGCGACCCGCGCCGCGGTCGAGGAGGGCATCGTCGCCGGTGGTGGCGCCTCCCTGGTCCACGCCGCCAAGGTGCTGAACGACGGCCTGGGCCTGTCCGGCGACGAGGCCACCGGTGTCGCGGTCGTCCGCAAGGCGCTGCACGAGCCGCTGCGCTGGATCGCCCAGAACGCCGGCCTGGAGGGCTACGTCATCACCTCCAAGGTCTCCGAGCTGGAGCAGGGCCAGGGCTACAACGCCGCCACCGGCGAGTACGGCGACCTGGTCAAGGCCGGCGTCATCGACCCGGTCAAGGTCACCCGCTCCGCCCTGGAGAACGCCGCCTCGATCGCCTCCCTGCTGCTCACCACCGAGACCCTCGTGGTGGAGAAGAAGGAGGAGGAGGCCGACAACGGTCACTCGCACGGCGGTCACGGCCACTCGCACTGAGGCCGTAGCCACCGAGGCCGCAGCCGCTGAGCGCGGCCACTGACGCAGGCCCGGTCCGCGCCCCGAGAGGGGTGGCGGGCCGGGCCTGCGGCCGTTCAGGGCTGCTTCAGTCTTCAACTATCAGTTGAATTTTGCGTAATGCAAAGAATCCCTTATATCTTGGTGGCATGATCGAGGCCCGCCACCTGCGCGTCCTGCGTGCCGTAGCCCGCACCGGCTCCTTCTCCGCCGCCGCCCGCGAGCTGGGCTGCACCCAGCCCGCCATCAGCCAGCAGATGAAGGCCCTGGAGAAGTCCGTGGACACCCCGCTGGTGGTCCGCTCGGGCCGCGGGATGCAGCTGAGCGAGGCCGGGCGGGTCCTGCTCAAGCATGCCACCGGGATCCTCGCCGGGCTCTCCGCCGCGGAGGAGGAGGTCGCCGCGATCGCCGGGCTGCGGGCCGGACGGGTGCGGCTGGTGTCCTTCCCGACCGCAAGCTCGACCCTGGTGCCGCCGGCCGTCGCCCGGCTGCGGGACAGCCATCCGGGCGTGCGCGTGTCGCTGGTCGAGGCCGAGCCGCCGGAGTCGCTGGCGATGCTGCGCGGCGGCGAGTGCGAGGTCGCGCTCGCCTTCCGCTACCCGCAGGCCCCCGGATCCACCCTCGCGCCGGCGCCCGCGCCCGCGCACGGAACGCCCCGGGAGGCGCGCGCCGAGGCCAATCTGGAGGCCCAGCAGCTGAGCGCCGGGGCCGACTGGTCCGATCTGGTGGTCACCCCGCTGCTGGACGACCCGCTGGTGGGCCTGCTGCCCGCGGGGCACCGGCTGGCCGGGCGCGGCGGGCCGGTGGGGCTGGCCGAACTGGCGGGGGAGCAGTGGATCGCCGGCTGTCCGCAGTGCCGGGGGCACCTGGTGGAGCTGTGCGCGGGCGCCGGCTTCGAGCCGCGGATCGACTTCGCGACCGACGACTACCCGGCGGTGGTCGGGCTGGTGGCGGCCGGACTCGGGGTGGCGGTGCTGCCCGGACTGGCGCTGGAGTCGGTACGGCCGGACGGGGTGGTGCCGGTGGCGGTGCACGCCGTCTCGGGGGCGCCGGCGGTGCGGCAGGTGGTCGCGCTGACCCTGCCGGACCTCGCCGAGGTGCCGGCGGTGGCGCTGATGCTGGAGCGGCTGGCGGGGGCGGCGGCGGGGGCGACGGCGGGGCGCTGACCCGCCGGCGTGCCGGGCCCGTGTCGACCGGGCGGGCCCCGAACAGGTGTCACTCCGGGAAGTAACGTTTCTTCCCGGTCGGGCGGAGCCTGGCGTTTCTACTGCTGGGCCGCACTCGGCGCCACGAGCGGTACCTCCACCAGCCGGTTGCGCGAGCGGCCCATCATCTCCTCGCGCTCGTCCTCGGTCAGGCCTCCCCAGACGCCGTACGGCTCGCGCACCGCCAGCGCGTGCGCGGCGCACTCGGTGCGCACCGGGCAGCGCATGCAGACCTCCTTGGCGCTCGCCTCGCGCGAGCTGCGGGCCGCGCCGCGCTCCCCCTCGGGGTGGAAGAAGAGCGAGCTGTCCACGCCGCGGCAGGCTGCGGAGAGCTGCCAGTCCCAGAGGTCCGCGTTGGGGCCGGGGAGTCGGGAGAAATCTGCCATGGCTCATTCCCTTCAGAGGTCGTCGACCGCGGGCCGGTCGCCGGCGGCTTGCGTCGGCGACGGCACGGCGGGCGTCCGGCGCGGTGTGGACACCTGGAAATATGACTTACGGCAACTCCATGGACAAGTCACCCACAGAGTGGCACAACAGTCAATGACCATACGAAAGCTCTAAAACCGGGCAAAGTGGGCAGGCCTGCCGGGCCGGCGACCGCCGGGCGCGAATGTGGCAATCGGGTGGCCGACCGGCGCACGAGGACCCGCGCGGGTGTGCGGGTTGTACGCCGACCGCGCGCGAGCTGCGCAAAAGTGCGGCGTGTGCACCGCGATGCGGCTGATCGGTAACGGGTCGGCCACGTACAGTGGTGGAGGTGGCCCCGAAGGCCGTAACTCATTCGAGTGATGGTCGTTGGAAGTGCGGAGGCGGTTAGCGGGCGCCGGACGTCGGGAACGATCGCGGGGAATCTCAGGCGATCAGCACGGAGTCTGACGCCGATCGGCCGTGTCGAAGAGGTTCGTACCAGCCAGGAGGCTCAACGTGACGCGGATCAGCTGCGGAGGACGACGGTCATGACTTCCGTTCTCGTTTGCGACGATTCCCCGCTCGCCCGCGAGGCGCTTCGCCGCGCGGTCGCGACCGTACCCGGTGTCGACCGGGTCACCACCGCGACGAACGGGGAGGAGGTCCTCCGCCGCTGGGTGGCCGACCGCTCCGACCTCGTCCTGATGGACGTCCGGATGCCCGGCCTCGGCGGGGTGGAGACGGTCCGGCGGCTGCTGTCCGCCGATCCGGGCGCCCGGATCATCATGCTCACCGTCGCCGAGGACCTCGACGGGGTCGCCCTCGCGGTCGCCGCCGGCGCCCGCGGGTACCTGCACAAGGACGCCTCGCGCGCCGAACTGCGGGCCACCGTCACCCAGGCGCTCGCCGACCCGACCTGGCGGCTCGCCCCCCGCCGGCTGCGCAGCCCGGACATGGGCGCGGCGCCGACCCTGACGGCGCGTGAGATCCAGGTGCTCGAAGGCATGAGCCACGGACGCAGCAACGCCGAGATCGGCCGCGAGCTGTTCCTCTCCGAGGACACCGTCAAGACCCATGCCCGGCGGCTGTTCAAGAAGCTCGGTGCCTCGGACCGCGCGCACGCGGTGGCGCTGGGCTTCCGCTGGGGCCTGGTCCGCTGACCGCCGCCGGCGCCGCCGGGTCCGGCACGCTCCGCGCGATTGTCCGCGCGGGGGCGTGTGACGTGACGGTCCCGAGGTTGCACCATGGAGGAGTGGAGCACCTCGGGGACCAGCGGGCAGGAACTGCGGCGAACCACACGGCCGCGGGAGACTCGGCGGACGGCGCCGCGGACGGGAGCGCCCGGGGCGGCGGGGCGGGAGGCGGGACGGTGCAGGAGGGGCCGGTGGTGCGGACCGGTGCGGCACCGCATAACGTTCCGGTGCACAACTCCGGACGCGGTGCCGCGTTTTCCCGCGCGACCAGGCACCATGGACCGATGCGTGACGACGTGACCGGGGCTCCCGGTGAGGCGGACCCGGTGGAGGCCGAGCCCTCCGCGCCCGGGCCCGGCCCGGCGTACGCGGAACCGGGCGACGGTCCCGGTGCGCTCTCCGCACTGGTCGCGGCCGCCGTCCGGGGCGAGGGTCCGGCGATCGACGCGCTGCTCGCCCACGTCCACCCGCTGGCCCTGCGGTACTGCCGCGGCCGGCTGGTGCGGCTGCCCGGCGGTGCCCGGCACCACGTGGACGACATCGCGCAGGAGGTCTGCGTCGCGGTGCTCTGCGCGCTGCCCCGGTACCGGGACCAGGGGCGCCCGTTCGAGGCCTTCGTCTACGGGATCGCCGCGCACAAGATCGCCGATCTGCAGCGGGCCGCGATGCGCGGGCCCGGCTCGACGGTGATCCCGCAGGACGACCTGCCGGAGGTGCCGGACGACGCGCTCGGCCCGGAGGAGCGGGCGCTGCTCAGCAGTGACGCGGCCTGGGCGAAGGAACTGCTCTCCAACCTGCCGGCCCGGCAGCGCGAGCTGGTGCTGCTGCGGGTGGCCGCCGGGCTCTCGGCGGAGGAGACCGGGGAGGTGCTCGGGATGTCCCCGGGGGCCGTCCGGGTCGCCCAGCACCGCGCGCTCAGCCGGCTGCGGGCGCTCGCGGAGGAGTCCTCCTAGGAGCGGAATGGCCCATGGCCGGGCTGTGTTGTCAAGGGCACACGAGAGCGCATTCGCGGTGCCAGTACCATGGGGTATCGGCGCCTGGGCGGGTCGCCAAAGTTTCGACGGTGTGCACGGGGTTTCCCTGGAGGATCCTCCAACGGTCACGGCCACCGGGCTTTCGGCGTCCGAGCGAGTGAGCTGATGACAGCGCCCCCACCTGCAGGGCGCGAGCTGATCGAGCCGGCCACGGAAGGTACCCCCGAAATGTCTTACAACGCCGCAGGCGTACCCGAGAAGTTCGCGATGCTCGGACTCACGTACGACGACGTCCTGCTGCTGCCGGGGGCGTCCGAGGTGCTGCCGAACGAGGTCGACACCTCCTCGCGGGTCTCCCGCAACGTGCGCGTCAACATTCCGCTGCTCTCCGCGGCGATGGACAAGGTCACCGAGTCGCGGATGGCGATCGCGATGGCCCGTCAGGGCGGCGTCGGCGTCCTGCACCGCAACCTGTCGGTCGAGGACCAGGCCAACCAGGTCGACCTGGTGAAGCGCTCCGAGTCGGGCATGGTCACCGACCCGATCACGGTCGGCCCGGAGACCACGCTGGCCGAGGCCGACGCGCTCTGTGCCAAGTTCCGGATCTCCGGTGTGCCGATCGCCGACGGGAGCGGCAAGCTGCTCGGCATCGTCACCAACCGCGACATGGCCTTCGAGACCGACCGCACCCGCCAGGTCCGCGAGATCATGACCCCGATGCCGCTGATCACCGGCAAGGTCGGTATCTCCGGCGTCGACGCGATGGCGCTGCTGCGCCGCCACAAGATCGAGAAGCTGCCGCTGGTCGACGACGACGGCCGGATCAAGGGCCTCATCACGGTCAAGGACTTCGTCAAGGCCGAGCAGTACCCCAACGCCGCCAAGGACTCCGAGGGCCGGCTGCTGGTCGGTGCCGCCGTCGGCGCGAGCGCCGAGGCCTTCGACCGGGCCCAGGCCCTGGTCGAGGCGGGCGTGGACTTCCTGGTCGTCGACACCTCGCACGGCCACAGCCACAACGCGCTGGCCTGGATCGCGAAGATCAAGTCGGCCGTCAAGGTCGACGTGGTCGGCGGCAACGTCGCCACCCGCGACGGCGCCCAGGCGCTGATCGACGCCGGCGTGGACGGCGTCAAGGTCGGCGTCGGCCCGGGCTCCATCTGCACCACCCGCGTGGTCGCCGGCATCGGCGTCCCGCAGGTCACCGCGATCTACGAGGCCGCGCTGGCCTGCCAGGCGGCCGGCGTGCCGGTCATCGGCGACGGCGGTCTGCAGTACTCCGGCGACATCGGCAAGGCGCTGGCCGCCGGCGCCGACACCGTGATGCTGGGCTCGCTGCTGGCCGGCTGCGAGGAGTCCCCGGGCGAGCTGCTGTTCATCAACGGCAAGCAGTACAAGTCCTACCGCGGCATGGGCTCGCTGGGCGCCATGCAGTCCCGCGGCCAGGGCCGCTCCTACTCCAAGGACCGCTACTTCCAGGCCGAGGTGGCCTCGGACGACAAGCTCGTCCCCGAGGGCATCGAGGGCCAGGTGCCCTACCGCGGCCCGCTCGGCGCGGTGCTGCACCAGCTGGTCGGCGGTCTGCGCCAGACCATGGGCTACGTGGGCGCCGCCAACGTCGCCGAGATGGAGAGCAAGGGCCGGTTCGTCCGGATCACCTCGGCGGGCCTCAAGGAGAGCCACCCGCACGACATCCAGATGACGGTCGAGGCGCCGAACTACAGCGCCCGCCGCTGATCGGGGCACCCGGCCGCGGGGCCCGCCACCGAGGGGTGGCGGGCCCCGCGGGCTGTCCGGGGACCGCCTGCCGGGGGACCGGGGGCCGGGCGGGGCCGTGCGAGGGCGGACGGGTGCGGGATACTGGGGGGCGGCCGGGGTGACCCGGCGGGCATGAGCAACACCACCAGAAGGGCTCGAAGTGACTGAGATCGAGATCGGGCGAGGCAAGCGCGGCCGCCGGGCGTACTCCTTCGACGACATCGCCGTCGTCCCCAGCCGCCGTACGCGTGACCCGAAGGAGGTCTCGATCGCCTGGCAGATCGACGCCTACCGCTTCGAGCTGCCGTTCCTGGCCGCTCCCATGGACAGCGTGGTCTCCCCGCAGCAGGCCATCGCCATCGGCCGCCTCGGCGGCCTCGGCGTGCTGAACCTGGAAGGCCTCTGGACCCGCTACGAGGACCCGCAGCCGCTGCTCGACGAGATCGCCGCGATCACCGACGAGTCCGCCGCGACCCGCCGCCTGCAGGAGATCTACGCCGAGCCGATCAAGGCCGAGCTGATCAAGCAGCGGATCCAGGAGGTCCGCGACTCCGGCGTGGTCACCGCCGCCGCGCTCTCGCCGCAGCGCACCGCCGAGTTCTCCAAGGCCGTCGTGGACGCCGGGGTCGACGTCTTCGTCATCCGCGGCACCACCGTCTCCGCCGAGCACGTCTCCGGCGCGGCCGAGCCGCTCAACCTGAAGCAGTTCATCTACGAGCTGGACGTCCCGGTCATCGTCGGCGGCTGCGCCACCTACACCGCCGCGCTGCACCTGATGCGCACCGGCGCGGCCGGCGTGCTGGTCGGCTTCGGCGGCGGCGCCGCGCACACCACCCGCAACGTGCTCGGCATCCAGGTGCCGATGGCCACCGCCGTCGCCGACGTCGCCGCCGCGCGCCGCGACTACATGGACGAGTCCGGCGGCCGCTACGTGCACGTCATCGCGGACGGCGGCGTCGGCTACAGCGGCGACATCCCGAAGGCGGTCGCCTGCGGCGCCGACGCGGTGATGATCGGTGCCGCGCTGGCCCGCGCCACCGACGCGCCCGGCAAGGGCTACCACTGGGGCATGGAGGCCGTCCACGAGGAGCTGCCGCGCGGCAAGCGGGTCGACCTCGGCACGGTCGGCAGCACCGAGGAGATCCTCACCGGCCCGTCGCACACCCCGGACGGCACCATGAACCTGTTCGGCGCGCTGCGCCGGGCGATGGCGACCACCGGGTACACCGAGCTCAAGGAGTTCCAGCGGGTCGAGGTGACCGTCAACCCGGCGCTCAACCACCGCTGAGCCCGTTCTCCCGGGGCCTCCGTCGCGCACCGCGGCGGGGGCCCCGCGCCGTGTCGGCGCGGGTTCACTGGCGGGTGGCGGCGCGGCGGGTGAGCAGGAAGCCGCCGATCACGGCGATGCCGAAGAAGACCAGGTCCAGCGGGCGGCGGCCGTCGCGCCAGAGCGGGAGGGCGTCGTGCAGCAGCTCGCCGTAGCCGGTGCCCGCCAGCTCGTGCAGCCGGCGGGTCTGCCCGAGCAACTGGCCGAGGAACAGCGCGCCGGACGCCAGCAGGGCGCCCAGCGGCGGCAGTAACCGGCCGGGGCCGCCGAGCCGGCCCAGCGGCCAGGCGACCGCCGCCGCCGGGGCGATGGCCAGCCAGCCGACGGTGGCCTCCGCGCGGGCCGGGGCGCAGCCGAACGCCGCGGCGCCGGCCAGCATCGCGAGGACGGCCAGCGCCACGGCCGGGCCCGTCCGGTGCCGGCGGCGACGGTGCTCCGGGGCGCCGCCGGTGCCGTCGGCCGTACCGGTCCCGGCCGGGTCGGCCGGTTCGACGGGGCGGTAACCGGCCACCGGGGCACCGGGCATCCCGGGGGCCACGTAGCCCTCGGGGGTCTCCGGTTCCGGTGCGACCGAGAAGTGCGGGGCCGTGGGCGGCCGGACCGACTGGCCGTCAGCGCCCGGTTCGGATGCGGTCATGGACGTCGTGTTCCCCCCGGAAAGACGGTGAGCTGCCGAACGGTAGCAGGGCCCGGAGCGGGGTCGACAGAGTTTTCGATCACGGATCGGGCACGGAGCGCCGCCCCGGCCCGGGCGCGCGCCAGGGTGGCCGGGGGCCGGGTGGTCGGGGGCGCGCGTGACAGGGGATGATGGAGGCTTGGGCGCTCGGGCCTGACGCCGGTCCGACACGCCGTCACCACGACCGCCGGCAGCACATGGGGGAACGTTCCGAATGACCCAGGCGCAGGGTTCCAACGGCCGCCTCCTGGCCGGACGCTACCGGCTGAACGACGTCCTCGGGCGTGGCGGCATGGGCACCGTCTGGCGCGCCGAGGACGAAATGCTGGGCCGGACGGTCGCGGTCAAGGAACTGCGGATGAACGCCAGCGTGGAGGAGGACGAGAAGCACCGGCTGATCGTCCGCACCCTGCGCGAGGCCAAGGCGACGGCGCGGATCCGGCACAACTCGGCGGTCACCGTCTTCGACGTGGTCGAGGAGGACGACCGGCCGTGGATCGTCATGGAGCTGGTCGAGTCCCGCTCGCTGGCGGACGTGGTCCGGGAGGACGGTCCGCTGGCGCCGGCCCGGGCGGCGGAGATCGCGCTGGACGTGCTCGGCGTGCTGAGTGCCGCCCACGCGCTCGGCATCCTGCACCGGGACGTCAAGCCGTCCAACGTGCTGATCGGCGAGGACGGCCGGGTGGTGCTCACCGACTTCGGCATCGCCAGCGTGGAGGGCGACAGCTCGGTGACCTCCACCGGGATGCTGGTCGGCGCGCCCTCGTACATATCCCCGGAGCGGGCCCAGGGACAGAAGCCCGGACCGCCGGCCGACCTGTGGTCGCTGGGCGGCACGCTGTACGCGATGGTCGAGGGCCGGCCCCCGTACGACCGGGGCTCGGCGCTGGCGACCCTGACCGCGGTGATGACGGAGGAGCTGGCCGCCCCGGCGAACGCCGGGCCGCTGCTGCCGGTGATCGAGGGGCTGCTGGCCAAGGACCCGGCGAAGCGGCTGACCGCCTCGCAGACCCGGGCGATGCTCAAGCGGGTGGTCGCCGAGGCGACCGCGCGGGCCGAGTCGACCACCGAGCAGGCGGTGCCGGTCGCGGACGGCGGCGCGAAGCGGCCGATCGGCGGGCTGCTCGGGACGGTGCGGGTGGGCAGCCGGGCCGGGGACGCCGGGAAGGGGGAGTCGGCGGCGCCGGTGGTGCCTGTGGTGTCCGGCGAGCCTTCGGGCGCGGCGGGCGGGTCGGGGCCGTCGGGTCCTTCCGGTTCGTCGGGTCCGTCGGATTCGGAGACGGATGCGGTCCGGCCGGTCACCAGTGAGTGGACGCTGGGCGCGACCCAGGCGGCCGGGGCCGACCCGCGCACCGGCCGGCGGCGGCTGGCCGTGGCGACGGTCGTGGTGGTGCTGCTGCTGATCGCGGGCGTGGTCGCGCTGGTGCAGGCGCTCGGCGGCTCCGACGACGGCTCGGCGAACGGCGCGCGCGGCACCGCGGCGGCGGACGTCACGCCGGGCAGCGCGGCGCCGGTGACGGTGTCGGAGAGCTCCGGTCCGGCGCAGGACGCGGTGCCCGAGCCCGCCCCCACGCCGAGCGCGGACCCGACGCCGAGCGACACGCCCACCCCGACGCCCACCCCGACTCCGACGCCCACCCCGACTCCGACTCCGACGCCCACTCCGACGGCGACCGGGGCGGCGGTGCCGGCCGGGTACCACGAGTACAAGGACCCGTCCGGCTTCTCCGTCGTGCTGCCCGACTGGCTGCAGCCGTCGGGCTCGGAGTCGATCCGCCGCACCTTCAAGGGCAACGGGAGCACCCTGCGGATCGAGTGGACGACCAGCCCGGGGCCGAGCGCGCTCGCCGACTGGCAGGACGCCGAGCCGGGGCTGCGCGGCCAGGTGACCAACTACCAGCGGGTGCAGCTGCAGTCCGTCGCCTACCGGGAGTGGACCAACGCGGCCGACTGGGAGTGGACCAGCGGCAGCCCGCGCACGCACTCGCTGAACCGCGGCTTCGTCACCGGCTCCCCGGCCAAGTACGGCTACGCGATCTACTGGACGACGCCGGACGCGGACTGGGCCGCCCCGCAGAACGCGCAGGCCCGCCAGACCGCCTTCGACACCTTCCAGCCGGCGCAGTGATTCGCGCCGCTCGCCTCCGGGCGCTCCGACCCGGGGCGGCCGCGCGGCGGTGGGTCAGCCGATCAGGCGGTGCTTCGCGCGGGTGAACTCCTCCTCGGTGAGGGCGCCGGCGGTGCGCAGGGCGGTCAGTCGTTCCAGCTGCTCCAGCAGCTCGGCGCCGGAGGCGGCGGCCGCGGGGGCCGGGGCACCGAGGGTCTTCCGGGAGGCCTGGCGGGCGTTCAGGGCGGTGGTGCGGATCTGCTCGGCGAAGATCTCCGCCTTGACCACGTCCTCGAAGCGGTGCGAGCCGGTCAGCGCGACCACCAGCAGCACCTCGCCGTTGATCCGGGTCCTGGTGACGGTCGCGTCGGTGACCGCCTCCAGCGGAACCGGGACCGGGGGCTTGCCGTCCTTGAGGAAGAGCAGCCGGTGGGTGGTCAGGACCAGGACGCCCTTGCGGAAGTGGTCGGGGTGGCGCCCGGCCGTGGAGGCGACCGGCCTCTCGTCGGGGGCGACGTTCGCCTCGACGGTGCGCAGGGCCTCGGCCCGGGTGCCGTTGTTGCTGCTGCCGGCCATGTCGAAGGCCGCGTCGATCAGATCGGTCCAGTCCATGGACCGAGGGTAATCCGGGGTGCCCGCGCGGTGCCTGCCGCGGCCGGACTGGGCCTAGGCTTGGCGGTGAGCGGAGAGGAACACGCATGCGAGCGGGCCCGGGGCAGGTGCTGGCGGGGCGTTACCGGCTGACGGACCGGCCGGAGGCGCTGAGCGCGTTCGCCGTGGACGAGGGGAGCGGCGACGTCGTCCGGCTGCGCGCGTGGGAGCTTCCCGCGTCGCTGATCGGCGATCAGGAGCCGGACGGCTCCGGGTCGGTCGAGGGCGAGCGGCTGGTGCGCCGGGTGGCGGCGGTCGGTTCCGCCGCGCCGCGGCATCCGCGGTTGCTGCAGGGCGCCGGGGCGTTCGTCGAGGGCGACCGGCTCTGGACCGTCGAGGAGCGGCAGGCCGGGCGGCCGTTGGCCGCGCTGCTCGCGGACGGCCCGCTGCCGCCGTACCGGGCGGCGGAGGTCGCCGCGGACCTCGCCGCGGCGCTGCGGGCGCTGCACGACGCGGGCCTGGCGCACGGGAACCTGACCGCCGGTTCGGTGCTGGTCTGCGAGGACGGCGCGGCGCTGCTGGGCGGACTGCTCCCGGGGGTGGCCGAGGAGGTGCTGGCCGAGGAGCTGGGCGGACCGGGCGGGCGGCGCCGCTACGAGGTGCGGGCCGAGCTGGTCGGGTCGGTGGCGGAGCGCTGGCCGTTGGACGGCGGTCCGGCCGGTGACTGCTGGGCGCTCGGGGTGCTGCTGCACCGGATGGTGACCGGCCGCGCGCCGTACCCGGAGAGCGGGGTGCCGGAGCTGGTGACGGCGGTGCGGGAGGGCCGGCGGGTGCCGTCGGAGGCGTGCGGGCCACTGGGGCCGCTGGTCGAGCGGCTGCTGCAGCCCGATCCGGCGCGGCGGCCGACGGCCGCGGAGGTCCGGTTGGAGCTGGCGGAGCTGCTGGCGGGCGCGCCGGAGCCGGCGGCCGGCGACCGGGTGGCGCCGCCGCTGCCGGAGCGGCGGCGCGCGCCCGGGCGGCGCGGCTCGGTGAAAAGCGGCGGCTCGGTGAAGCGCGGCGGTGCGGTGAAGCATGACGGTGCGGCGGGTGCCGAGCGGCCGCGGGCGGAGGCGTCCGGACCGGACCGGCCGCCGCGGATCCCGCCGGCGCTGCTGGGCCCGGTCCTGGTGGGCGGGGTGTTCCTGTTGCTGCTGCTCGGCGTGGTGGCCGTGGTGCTGTTCGCAGGCTGACGGGGCCGGTGGGAAGGTGGTCGCCGGGGTGGCGGGTGGGGGAGATTACCGGGGGAGGAGCGGGGCGCTTAATGTGTCCGTGGGATTTGTTCGATTCAGCGGTCTGCACCGAGTGGTCTGCGCCGGGCCCTCCGTCGCGGTGACGGCAGGTGGATGAGGGGGAGCGGTCGCGGATGGGCGCGCAGGACCGGCCGGAGTCGGCCGAGGCGGAGCGGCTGCTGGCCGGGCGCTACGAGTTGGGCGAGCGGCTGGGCCGCGGCGGGATGGGCACGGTGTGGCGGGCCCGGGACCGGATGCTGGACCGTGAGGTCGCGGTCAAGGAGCTGACCGTCAACCACCTCCCCGAGGAGGAGCTGCAGATCCTGCACGCCCGGATGAAGCGGGAGGCTGCCGCGGCCGCCCGGATCAAGCACCCCGGCGTGATCACCGTGCACGACGTGCTGGAGCAGGACGGCCGGCCGTGGATCGTCATGGAGCTGGTCGACGGCCGCTCGTTGGCCGACGTGATCAGCCAGGACGGCACGCTGCCGCCGCGCGCCGCCGCCGAGGTGGGCGGCCAGGTGCTGGCCGCGCTGCACCGGGGCCACCAGCTGGGCGTGCTGCACCGGGACGTGAAGCCGGCCAACGTGCTGCTGGAGCACGGGACCGGGCGGGCGGTGCTGCTGGACTTCGGCATCGCGACCTACGAGGGCTCGGCCGAGCTGACCCGGCCGGGCGACCTGGTCGGCTCGCCGGACTACCTGGCGCCGGAGCGGGCGCAGGGCGAGCGGCCGGGCCCGGCCTCCGACCTGTGGGGGCTCGGCGCGACGCTGTACGCGGCGGTGGAGGGCGACTCGCCGTTCCGCCGCACCTCGCCGCTGACCACGCTGGCCGCGGTGGTCGGGGACCCGCTGCCGGAGCCGCGCCGGGCCGGGCCGCTGGGGCCGGTGCTGGCCGCGCTGATGGCCAAGGACCCGGAGGACCGGCCGACCGCGGACGAGGCGGCCCGGATGCTGGCGGAGGTGCAGGCCGGGCACACCATCGGGTTCAAGCCGGTCACGCCGGTGCGGATACCCACCCAGACGGTGCCGGTGGTGGACCGGTCGGGCGAAGCGGGCCAGCCAGGCGAGCCGGGCGGGCCGGAGCGGCCGGACGGGTCGGGCGAGGTGGCCGGGCGGCCCGCCGAGGGGCCGGAGGCGGTCACCGTGCCGCGGACGGCGGCCGCCGTGGCCGAGGAGTCGCCGGCGGTGCCGTCCGTCGGGGCGGACCCGGTGCGGGAGCCCGTCGAAGGGGCGCCCGCCGGCCCGGTCGCGCCGGTGGTGTACCCCGATGCGCCGGTGCGCGGGCCGGCCAGGCGCCGGCGAGTGCTGCTGGTCCTGGCGGTCGCGCTGGCGGTGCTGGCCGCCGGGGTCGTCGCCGGGGTGTTCTACCTGAGGGGACGGCACGGCGGGCCGGACGCGGACGTGGTCAAGCCGGCCCCGACCGTGGCCGAGCCTCAGCCGACCGGACCCGGCGACGGCACGCCCGCGCCGCCCGTCGGCTACCGCTGGGTGGACGACCCGGCCGGCTTCCGCTTCCCGCTGCCCGCGACCACCCCGGTCTGGCAGCGCAGCAGCACGTCCGACAACCAGATCTACTACAGCCCCGACAACAAGGTGCACTACCTGCAGTTCGCGGTCACCGTGGGCCAGTCGGTCCGGCCGCTGGAGCACATGCGGCAGATGGAGAGCACCGTCTCCTCGCTCAAGGACTACAAGCAGCACAAGCTGACCAGCGTCGCGGTGAACGGCCACGAGGCGGCGGTCTGGGAGTTCAGCTACCTGGCCAAGGAGGGCGGTCGCCGGCGGGCGATCGAGGCCGAGTTCATCGACAAGGACGGCACCAGCTACGCGATCTACTCGTCCAGCCCGGAGCGGGGCACCGAGTGGAACGAGGCCGAGCAGCGCTTCAACGCGGTGCTGCACTACTTCACGCCGACCCGCTGATCCGCCGACCCGCTGATCCGCTGATCCACTGACCGGCCGACCTGCCGGATCCGACGGGGCCGCCGGCCGTCCGTTTTGTTGTTACCGACGGGTACCGAACCGGGCGCCGAGCGCCTAGGCTGCGCCCTATGACGGACCTCACAGCAGCTGCCACGGCCAACGACCCCGCCGGCACCGGCGCGCCGGGCCGCAATCCCGCCGCGCCCGGCGGCGGGCGCACCGTCGCCTCGGCCGTGCCGCCGTCCCTGGTCGCCCGCCTCGCCGCCGGGATCACCGCCACCGGCGAGCCCAGCGTGGTGGAGACGGTCGCCCCGCTGACCGGCGAGCGGCTGGCCGGCCTGCCGCAGTCCACCCCGGCGGACGTCGAGGTCGCCTTCGAGCTGGCCCGGCGCGCCCAGCCGGCCTGGGCCGCGCTGCCGGTCCGCCGTCGCGCCGCCGTCCTGCTGCGCTTCCACGACCTGCTGCTCAAGCGGCAGGACGAGGTGCTCGACCTCGTCCAGGCGGAGACCGGCAAGGCCCGGCTGCACGCCTTCGAGGAGGTCATGGCCGTCGCCATCGCCGCCCGTCACTACGGCCGCCGCGCCCCCGTGTACCTGCGCGACAAGCGGCACCTCGGCGCGGTGCCGCTGCTCACCCAGGCCGTCGAGGCCCGCCGCCCCAAGGGCGTGGTCGGCCACATCTCGCCGTGGAACTACCCGCTGGAGCTGTCGGTCGGCGACGCCCTGCCGGCCTTCGTGGCCGGCAACGCGGTGGTCAACAAGCCGGACACGCAGACCGCGCTGACCGCGCTCTGGGCCCGCGAGCTGCTGATCGAGGCCGGGCTGCCGGCCGACCTGTGGCAGATCGTGATCGGCGACGGCCCGGTGATCGGCCCGGCCGTGGTCGAGCACGGCGACTACGTCTCGTTCACCGGCTCCACCCGCACCGGCCGCGACGTCGCCCGGCGCGCCGCCGGGCGGCTGGTCGGCGCCTCGCTCGAACTCGGCGGCAAGAACGCCATGCTGGTGCTCGCCGACGCCGACCTCGACCGGGCCGCCGAGGGCGCCGTCCGGGCCTGCTTCTCCTCGGCCGGCCAGCTCTGCATCTCGATCGAGCGGCTGCTGGTGCACCGCTCGGTGGCCGACGAGTTCCTCGCCAAGTTCGCCGCCCGCACCCGCGCGCTGCGGCTCGGCGGCGGCCTCGCGTACGGGGCCGACATGGGCTCGCTGGTCTCCTCCCGGCAGCTGGAGACCACCACCCGGCACGTCGAGGAGGCGGTCAAGGCCGGTGCCACCGTGGTGGCCGGCGGCCGGGCCCGGCCGGACCTCGGCCCGTTCTTCTTCGAGCCGACCATCCTGGACGGCGTCACCCCGGACATGGCGGTGTGCGGCGAGGAGACCTTCGGACCGGTGGTCTCCGTCTACCGCTTCGACACCGAGGAGGAGGCGGTCGCCGCCGCCAACTCCACCCCGTACGGCCTCAACTCCAGCATCTGGACCGGGGACGTCCGGCGCGGCCGGGCGGTCGCGGCCCGGCTGCGCACCGGCACGGTCAACGTCAACGAGGCCTACGGCGCGGCGTACGGCTCGGCCGGCTCGCCGATGGGCGGCATGGGCGACTCCGGGCTCGGCCGGCGGCACGGCGCCGAGGGCATCCTGCGGTTCACCGAGGCGCAGACGATCGCGAGCCAGCGGCTGCTGCCGCTCGCGCCGGCGCTCGGCCAGGACGACCGGCAGTACGCGGCGATGATGACCGCCGGGCTGCGGATGCTGAAGGCCCTGCGCGTCAGGTAGCCCGCCCGGCGGCAGCCGGTTACCCCGTTTCGTGGACGACTTCCGAAGGAGCAGTGGCAGATGGTGGGTTCGGCTGAGGACCGGGAGTTCGACTACGACGTGGTGGTGGTCGGCTCCGGTTTCGGCGGCTCGGTCTCGGCGCTGCGACTGACCGAGAAGGGCTACCGGGTCGCCGTCCTGGAGGCCGGGCGCCGCTTCGACCGCGACGAGCTGCCCAGGAACTCGTGGGACGTGGCCAACTACCTGTGGGCGCCGAAGCTCGGCCTCTACGGCATCCAGCGCATCCACCTGCTGGCCAATGTGATGATCCTGGCCGGCGCGGGGGTCGGCGGCGGCTCGCTGAACTACGCCAACACCCTGTACGTGCCGCCGAAGGCGTTCTTCGAGGACCGTCAGTGGCGCCACATCACCGACTGGCAGGAGGAGCTGGCGCCGTTCTACGACCAGGCGCGGCGGATGCTCGGGGTGCGGCTCAACCCGACCGTCACCCCGTCCGACGTCCACCTGCGGGCCGCCGCCGAGCGGATGGGCGTCGGCGACACCTTCCACATGGCGCCGGTCGGGGTCTTCTTCGGCGACGGCCAGGACGGCGACGGCACGGCGAAGGCGGCGCCCGGCGCCGAGGTGGCGGACCCGTACTTCGGCGGCGCGGGCCCGGCCCGCCGGGCCTGCGTCGAGTGCGGCGAGTGCATGACCGGCTGCCGGCACGGCGCCAAGAACATGCTCACCGAGAACTACCTGTACCTGGCCGAGCGGGGCGGCGCCGAGATCCACCCGCTCACCACGGTGGCCCGGATCCGCGAGCGGGACGGCGGCTTCGCGGTGGACGTCCGGCGCACCGACGGCCGCTCGACCACCGACCCGGTGAAGGCCGGGGCGCGGACCATCACCGCCGCCCGGGTGGTGGTCGCGGCCGGCACCTACGGCACCCAGACCCTGCTGCACCGGATGCGCGCGGCCGGCCACCTGCCCCGGATCTCCGCCCGGCTCGGCGAGCTGACCCGGACCAACTCCGAGGCGCTGGTGGGCGCGCAGACCACCGACCGGCGGTACGGCGCCCGCGCGGACTTCACCAAGGGCGTGGCGATCACCTCCTCGATCCACCCGGACGAGAACACCCACATCGAGCCGGTCCGCTACGGCAAGGGCTCCAACGCGATGGGCGCGCTGTCGATCGCCCAGGTCCGGGGCGGCGGACGGGTCCCGCGCTGGCTGCGCTACCTCGGCAACTCGGTCAAGCACCCGGTGAACTTCGCCCGCTCGATGAACCAGCACCGCTGGTCCGAGAAGACAATCATCGGCCTGGTGATGCAGTCGCTGGACAACTCGATCACCGTCTCGCTGAAGGAGAAGGGCCTCGGGAAGGGAGCGCTGACCTCCAGCCAGGGCCACGGCACCCCCAACCCGACCTGGATCCCGGCCGCCGAGCGCGGGGCCCAGGCGCTCGCCGACGAGATCAACGGCTTCCCCGGCGGCAGCGTCGGCGAGATCTTCGACATCCCGATGACCGCGCACTTCCTCGGCGGCTGCCCGATCGGCGACTCCCCGCTGACCGGCGTGGTCGACCCCTACCACCGGCTCCACGGGCACCCCGGGATCAGTGTGGTGGACGGTGCGGCGGTCTCCGCCAACCTCGGCGTCAACCCCTCGCTGACCATCACGGCGCAGGCCGAACGCGCCATGTCGATGTGGCCCAACAAGGGCGAGCCGGACACCCGCCCGGCGCCCGGCGAGCAGTACCGCCGGGTCGCCCCGGTCCGGCCCGCCGCCCCGGCGGTGCCGGCCGACGCGTTCGGCGCGCTGCGGCTGCCGCTGCTGGCGGTGCCGGAGGTGCCGAAGAAGCAGGCCTGACCCCGCGCCGCCGGGGCGCCGCCCGGATCCGGGAATGTCCCGGGTGTGTCCCGAGAACGCCCGGCGGCGCGTGAGCGGTTGACAGCCGTCCGTACCCGGTGGGAGAAAGGGGCGCCCTGGGGGACCAGGAGATCGTTCGTTCGGACGGGGGGACGCGGTCCATGGCCATCTGCGCATCCTGCGGCGCGGCGTCGGCACAGGGAGCGCTCGGCTGCGCGTCCTGCGGGCGGCCGTTGGTGCCGCCACCCGCCCTGCCGCCGCCTCCGCCGTCGTCGGCGCCGCCGCCCCCGCCGTCCGTGCCGCCCGCCGTGCCACCGTTCCCGGGGACGCCGGGGACGGGAACCGCGGGCCCCTGGGGCGCCGGCCGGCGGTACGACCCGGCCGCGCACCGGCCTGCCGTGCTCCTCTGGCTGACCGGTGCCGACTGGCGCCCGGCGCTGCGCGCGGTGGTCGCGCCCACCGCCGTGCTGCTGCTGGCCGCGCTGGTGGTGGCGATCCCGGGGGAGTTCTTCCCCTACACCTCCGTCCTCGACCACCCCTCCTACAGCACGCGCTTCGGCACCGCGCTGGCGATCGTCCTCGGCGCGCTCGGCGCGCCGTTCCGCCTGGACGCGAGCCCCGGCGGCCCGGTCGAACTCGTGCGGGGCAGCGCGGTACTGGTGCGTGCCGTCCCGCTGACCGTCACCGGGCTGTGGCTGCTCGCGCTCTGGCTCGGCCTGCGGATCGGGGCGCGCCGCGGGCAGGAGCTCACCGGCGAGCAGCAGACCCGCCGGCAGGCGACCGGCGAGGCCGTGCGCACCGCCGTGGTCGCGGCCGCGGTGACCGTGCTGCTCGGCCTGGTCGGCGGCGCCGGCTGGCAACCGGGCGGTCGCTTCGACGTGGACGCGGACTTCGGGACGCTCAGGCAGGTCAGCTACGAGTCCTCGGCCGGCTGGGTCGAGGCGGCCGGCTGGACGGCGCTGCTCGCCGGGCTGCTCGCCTTCGCGGTGTACGGCACGGACGCGCTGCGCTGGGCGGCCTGGCGCAACCGGGCGGTGCGCGGCTGGGCGGTCGCCGGGCTGGCGGCCGGCCGTGCGCTGGCGGTCTCGGTCGGCCTGGCGTCGGTGGCCGGTCTCGTGGTGGTCGCCGTGCTGAGCGGCGACGAGGGCGTCGGCGGCGAACCGACCGCCACCGCGACGGCCTTCCTGCCCAACGTCGGCCTGATGCTGCTCGGGCTGGGCTCCGGGGCGACCTTCCGGACCAGCAGCGAGGTGCCGGACGCCGGCGATTCGGACTGGTACCCGGACCGCAGTGACGTCGACGAGTACTCCTTCTTCGACCTGCACGGCGCGAGCGGCGACTGGCGCTGGACCGGGCTGCTCGCGCTGGCCGCCGCCGCGGTGCTCGGCTGGACGGCGTACCGGCGGCGGCTGGACGCCGCCGACCGGCTCCGGCTGGCGCTGGTGTACGGGGTGGGGCTCAGCCTGCTGATGGTGGTGTCCGGGATGCTGAGCTCGTCGAGGGCCACCGCCCGCGACCTCGGCCTCGGCGAGGGCGCCGAGTTCGAGACCGCGATCTCCCTGGTGCCCTGGACGCTGCTGGTGGCCAATCTGGTCTGGGCGGCGGTCGGCGCGCTGGCGGTGCCGCGGCTGCTGGCGGCCCGCGACGGCCGGACGGAGGGGGCGTCGGCGAAGGTGCCGGCGCAGTCCGAGCGGGACCTGCCCGACTTCCCCGACGGCTCACCGGTCGTCTCGGAGGTGATCGGCTCGGGCGACACCCAGTGGGCCGCCGCGCGGCGCCCGGAGGACGACGGGCCGGTGGACCCCAGCGTCTGGAGCCGTCGGCCGGAGTAGCGGTCCGGATCAGCCGTCCGGCCCCGGACAGGGCAAAGGGCCCCGCGGGGGAACGGGGCCCTTTGTCGCTCAGCACTCGGCGTCAGGGCCGCGCCGGTGCTGGATGACGGCGCCGGGGGAGGAGCGCCGTCCGGACGGTTGGCTCGACGTGCCGTGCGCCACCGCTCCGGCGGGGATGGGCCGGCGCGCGCGGGCGCACAGTGCCGCGGCGGCGGTCCGGCGCGCAGGCCGGCATCGGACCATCGCTCACGGAGCGTGAGGTGATAATCGTTGCCACCGTGGGTCTCGGCGGCACCGGGACGGGACTCCACAGGTAGCCCGTCGGCCACCGGGAGAACCTCTTCCATGCAGCATCGTCCTGGACGAAGGGCTTGCTCTGCAACCGATTCGGCATGATTCGGTACAGGGCGTTTCCGGCCGGGCCGATGGCCGGCCCGGGTCGGGCCCGCCGTGCGGGGGTGCCGCGGGGGTCGGCGCCGGGGCGGCGCCGGGACGGCGACGATGATCACGGTGCGTAATGATGCTGGCCGGAGCGCACAAGGACGTGCGCAGCGGCGCGGGGACGGCGGGCGGGGTGCGCCGGTCCCGCGGCGGGTGCGGCGGCCGGCCCCGGGCGTCCCCGGCGGCCGGCCGCCCCACCTCCTGCCCCGGTCGCGGCCGGGTTCGCTGTCCCCTGCTGGCCGGCCGCAGCACCCGCGCGCGGTCCCACGGCGCGCCGCTCCCCGGCCGGGGCCGGTTCTCCGCGACGGCGCCACGCGCGCCGGTGGACTGGGGGTGAGCTCCACGCGTGGTCCTGCAGTGCCCGTACGGAGGCGCCCTGGCCGGGGCGGGGCGACGCGTCTGGTGGGCGCGGCGCGGTCGTACGGTCCGCCCGGAGCAACGAACCGGCGCCCGTGCCGGTCACGGTCCCCGGGGCGGGCAGACGAGTGAAACCGGCCAGCCCGGTAGACTCGATGGCAGACCCCCGCCCGTCGCACTCCGCGCACCCTCCGTAGGGCGTGCCACGCGCGACACCTTTCGTACCGCTGCCGGAAGGCCGTCTGTGTCCTCTGCTACTCCCGTCCAGTCCGTACCTGAGACCGACACCGTCCTGGTCGTCGACTTCGGTGCCCAGTACGCCCAGCTCATCGCCCGTCGGGTGCGTGAGGCCCGGGTCTACAGCGAGATCGTGCCGAGCAGCATGCCGGTCGCCGAGATGCTCGCCAAGAACCCGAAGGCGATCATCCTCTCCGGCGGTCCCTCGTCGGTCTACGAGGAGGGCGCGCCGCAGCTCGACCGTGCGATCTTCGAGGCCGGCGTGCCGGTCTTCGGCATGTGCTACGGCTTCCAGCTGATGGCCACCGTGCTCGGCGGCACCGTCGACAACACCGGCGCCCGGGAGTACGGCCGCACCCCGCTGACCGTCTCGCGCACCGGCTCGACCCTGTTCGAGGGCGTTCCGGCGCAGCACTCGGTGTGGATGTCGCACGGCGACGCCTGCTCCGCGGCCCCCGAGGGCTTCACCGTCACCGCCTCCACCGACGTGGTGCCGGTCGCGGCCTTCGAGAACGACGAGGCCCGCCTCTACGGCGTCCAGTACCACCCCGAGGTGCTGCACTCCGACCACGGCCAGCAGGTCCTGGAGCACTTCCTCTACCGCGGCGCCGGCCTGGCCCCCACCTGGACCACCGGCAGCGTGGTCGAGGAGCAGGTCGCGGCGATCCGCGCCCAGGTCGGCAACAAGCGCGCCATCTGCGGCCTGTCCGGCGGCGTGGACTCGGCGGTCGCCGCCGCCCTGGTCAACAAGGCCATCGGCGACCGGCTCACCTGCGTCTACGTCGACCACGGCCTGATGCGCAAGGGCGAGACCGAGCAGGTCGAGAAGGACTTCGTGGCCGCCACCGGCGTGCAGCTGAAGGTCGTCGACGCGCAGGAGCGCTTCCTCGACGCGCTGAAGGGCGTCAGCGACCCGGAGGAGAAGCGCAAGATCATCGGCCGGGAGTTCATCCGGGTCTTCGAGCAGGCGCAGGCCGAGATCATCGCCGAGGCCGGCGAGCACGGCGAGTCGGTCGACTTCCTCGTCCAGGGCACCCTGTACCCGGACGTGGTGGAGTCCGGCGGTGGCGAGGGCACCGCCAACATCAAGTCCCACCACAACGTCGGAGGGCTGCCCGAGGACCTCCAGTTCGCGCTGGTCGAGCCGCTGCGCAAGCTGTTCAAGGACGAGGTCCGGATGGTCGGCCAGGAGCTCGGCCTGCCGGAGGAGATCGTCCAGCGCCAGCCGTTCCCGGGCCCGGGCCTGGGCATCCGGATCGTCGGCGAGGTCACCAAGGAGCGCCTGGACCTGCTGCGCGACGCCGACGCGATCGCCCGCGAGGAGCTGACCGCGGCCGGCCTGGACCGTGAGATCTGGCAGTGCCCGGTGGTCCTGCTCGCGGACGTCCGCAGCGTCGGCGTCCAGGGCGACGGCCGCACCTACGGTCACCCGATCGTGCTGCGCCCGGTGTCCTCCGAGGACGCCATGACCGCCGACTGGTCGCGCCTGCCGTACGACGTGCTGGCCCGCATCTCCACCCGCATCACCAACGAGGTCCGCGACGTCAACCGCGTCGTGCTGGACTGCACCAGCAAGCCGCCGGGCACCATCGAGTGGGAGTGAGCACTCCCCGCCCCGGCCGGCCCTGACCGGTTCCGAACACCCGCGCCGCCGCCCCCGTACCAGGGGTCGGCGGCGCGGGTGTTCGTCGTCGGCCCACCAGCGGACTCCGCGCCCCCGGGTGGGCCCTCCCACCGAAAGCGGCCACGAGCGGGCAGAATGCGTCCGGACCTGTCAGGCGGTGACGGGCCGGTGAGGGAAGGTGTGGGGAATGGCGGAGGCCAGCAGCTCCGTGGCGGCCGGGACCGTCGGCGACGGCACGGCAGGACCGCCTCCGGGCACCCAGGACGGACCGGGCCCGACGGGCACCACCGGACGGATCGCCGGGTGGAAGGCGGCCGGCTCACGCCTGGCGCTGCTGCCGCTGCGGATCTTCCTCGGCGTCACCTTCGTCCACGCCTCGCTCGACAAGCTCTCCGACAGCCACTACCTGGCCGGGGCCGGCGACCCCGCCTCGTTCGTCTCGCAGACCCGGGCCGTCAAGGGCTCCAGCCCGATCGACTTCCTGCTCGGCCCGGCGCTGTCCCACCCCACCCCGTTCGCCCTGCTGGTCGCCTTCGGCGAACTCGCGGTGGGCCTGGGCACCCTGATCGGCCTCTGGGGCCGGCTCGCCGCCGCCGGCGGGGCGCTGATCAGCCTCACCCTCTGGCTCACCGTCAGCTGGAGCGTCACGCCGTACTACCTCGGCAACGACCTCGCCTACCTGATGGCCTGGACGCCGCTGGTACTGGCCGGCACCCCGTACCTCTCGGTGGACGGCTACCTCGCCCGGCGCTCCGCCCGGGACCGCCTGCGCGGTCTGCACGAGGACCACGTCCGGCGCCGGGCCCTGATGGACGGCGGCCTCGCGGCCGTCGCCCTGGGCGGCGCCGGACTGCTCACCGGCTCGCTGACCGCCACCTTCGGGCGGGACAAGCCCACCGCGAAGGCCCAGCGGCCGACCGCCCCGGCACCGGCCGGCGCGCCGGTGACGGTGGACGCGGCGAGCGTCCCGGTCGGCGGCTCGGCCCAGGTCAAGGACCCGGCCAGCGGCGACGCGGTCTACCTGGTGCAGCCCAAGGCCGGTCAGTACTGCGGATTCTCCTCGGTCTGCACGCACTCCGGCTGCGCGGTCGACGCGCCGAAGAACGGTCAGCTGTACTGCCCCTGCCACGGCTCCCGGTTCGACGCGGCCACCGGCGCGGTGGTGAACGGCCCGGCCACCAAGCCGCTGCCGAAGTACCGGGTCACCAAGGAGGGCGACAAGCTGCACCTGGGCCCGCTGGAGAGCTAGCGTCCTGAGTGGAGCTGGTGTCCCGGGTCCTGCCCGGGTTCCTCCGGCCGGGAGCGGCGTACCGCCGCCGCCACCGCCCCGGCCAGGCCGCCCAGGCCCAGCACGATGAAGGTCACCGGGATGATGATCCGGCCGTTGACCGAGACGTCGTTCACCGCCGCCACCAGGTAGAGCACCGCGATCGCGGTGAACAGCCCCCCGGCGATCAGCGAGAACAGGTCGAGCTGGTGCTTCCTCACTGCTGGACCACCTTGATGTTGCCGAGCCCGACCCTCAGCGTGAGGTCGAGCGTGCCCTTGGATTCCTGTCCGTTCACCGGGAGCAGCTGGTAGGTGCGGTTCCCCGGGCCGTCGTCGTAGCCCTCGCGGCCCGTGACGCGGACCTCGACCAGGCCGATCTCGCTGCGCACGTTGACCGTCACGTCCGTCGGCACCGTCACGGTCAGATCGCCGGCGCCCAGCTCGGCCGTGGTGGCCAGGGTCGTGCCGGCCGGGTCGACCCCGCTGAGGTTCAGGCGCAGCGTGCCGACCCCCAGCGTGTACTTCGGCTGCAGCTCGGCGGCCGTGGCGACGGTCCAGGTGCGGTCGCCGGCCACGTTCCGGGTGGTGACCGAGGAGCCGCCGATCGCCGTCAGCGCGACGGTGAGCAGCAGACCGGGGACGACCAGCCGGCGGGCCCGGCCGAACTTGGCGCCGAGCACCAGGGTCAGCCCGATCACCAGCAGCGCGGTGGCCAGCACGCTGCCGGCCCGTACGGTGGCCCCGCCGTTGTTCGAGGCCGACCAGACGGCGCTGGCCGCGCCCACCGCCAGCAGCAGGCCGATCAGGCCGAGCGGGGAGCGCTCGCGCCGGTGCACCACCACGGGCGGGCGCGGCGGGGCCGGCGGGACCGGGCCGGCCTCCTTGCGCAGCGGGTCGCCCTGCGGCAGGTCGGTCCGCTGCCACCACGGCTGGGCCGGGGCGCCGGGCGGCGGGGTCGGGGTGCCGTAGGGCGGGGTCGGCGCGGTGCCGCCGTACGGGTTGCGCTCGGGGTGGCGCGGGTCCCACAGGTAGCCGGACGGGCCGGCGTGCGGGGTGTCGGCGGGGACGGTGCCGGCCTCGCGCGCGGCGGCGTGCCGGGCGCGCGCCTCCTCGGCCGCGGCCGGCTCCTCGGGCGGCCAGCGGTAGCCGCTCGTGGCGGCCGTGGCGGGGTCGGCGGCGGGTCCGGCCTCCGGGAAGTAGCGGTCGTACGGGCCGCCCGGCCGCCCGCCGTCCCCGTAGCCGTGGCCGTGGCCGTGACCGTGGCCGTGGTGCCGGCGGCGGCCGCGGATCCGGCCGCCGCGCCGGCGCTCCGGGTCGTAGCGGACGGCCAGGAAGACCAGCCCGGCGAGCAGCAGCAGCGGGAACAGCTGGCCGCCGTCGCCCATCGAGGAGAAGAAGACGCCGGTGCCGATCACCGTCAGGAGCACCGCCCCGACCGACTGGCCGTCGACCCGGCCGGTGAGCACCCGCTGGAGCTCGGTGCGGCCGGAGCGGGTGCCGCCCTTGCCGTCCGCGCCCGGCTCGGTCGGCACGATCAGCCAGGCGAGGCCGTACAGGAACAGTCCGAGGCCGCCGGAGAGGCAGAGCACCACCGTCACGACGCGGAACACCACCGGGTCGATGTCCAGGTGCCGGCCGAGGCCGCCGCAGACGCCGGCCACCACGCGGTGGTGCTCGGCCCGGGTCAGCGGCGGTCGGTCCGGCGCAGGCGGGGCGCTCGTCCCGGCCTCGTGGAGCTCCTCTGCGCGGTGGTCTTCGGTCATGCCCACCATCCTGGTGGCTGTCGGACCCCCCGCCCAACCGGTCCCGCCCCTGCTCGGACCCTGACTTGTCCCTGATAAGCGTCAGGGTCCCTGCGGGGCCACACCCTGATGCGTCCGGGCCCGCCCGCGTGGAACCATCGGTGCCGTGGCAGCACCCGGTTCCGACTCCCGTCCCCTCGCCCCCGAGCCCGCACCGCCCGGGGGCGGCGACCCGTCCGCGCCCGGCGACGCGAAGCCGCCCTACCGCCGGCTGTACCGCAGCCCGCAGGGGCGGATGCTCGGCGGTGTGGCGCACGGGCTCGCCGTGCACCTCGGACTGCCCGTCAGCTGGGTGCGGATCGCCTTCGTGGTGCTGTTCTTCGCGCAGGGGCTCGGCGGGCTGCTCTACGCGGCCTTCTGGTTCGTGGTGCCGATCGGCATCGGCGAGCCGCGGGTCGGCGCGCACTGGGTGTACGTCAACGGCTCCTTCGTCCCGGTCGGCTCCTGGCAGGTGGGCGGCGGCGGGGAGCTGAGCAAGGGCGCAGGCCGGCGCGGCGGGTGGATCGGCCGGCTGCGCGAGGTGCTGCAGCACGCCCTGCGGGGCGAGCCGGTCGAGGCCGGTGAGGGGGCCGGCGCGTCGGGCACCGCGGCCTCCGGCCAGCGGCCGGGCGGGCTGGGCCAGCTGGCCGCGCTGGTGATGCTGGTGATCGGCGTGATCGCCCTGCTCAACGCGTTCAACGTGCAGACCGCCAAGCCGTACAGCTGGCCGCTGCTGGCGATCGGCGTCGGCGTGGCGCTGGTCTGGCGGCAGGCCGACGACTCGCGCTGGCAGCGCTGGTTCGGCCTGGAGGAGGGCGAGAAGCGGCGCGGCGCCTACACCCGGGTCGGCGCGGGCGTGCTGCTGGTGGTGGCGGGCATCATCGCCTTCCTCGCCACCCAGGGCGGCGGCTCGACGATCGGCTCGGTGATCGAGGCCTCGCTCGCGGTGCTCGCCGGTGTGCTGGTGCTGGTCGGGCCGTACGCGCTGCGGATGTGGCAGGACCTCGGCGCCGAGCGCACCGCCCGCATCCGCGCCCAGGAGCGCGCCGAGATCGCCGCCCATGTGCACGACTCGGTGCTGCACACGCTGACCCTCATTCAGCGCCGCGCCGAGGACCCCAAGGAGGTGCTGCGCCTCGCCCGGGCCCAGGAGCGCGAACTGCGGCTGTGGCTCTACCGCCCGGAGGCGGTCGCCGAGCAGGCGCCGGACACCATGGCGGAGAGCCTGCGCGCGGTGGTCGCCGAGGTCGAGGACCGGCACGGCGTCCCGGTCGAGGTGGTGATCGTCGGCGACTGCCCGATGGACGAGCGGATCGCGGCCCAGATGCAGGCCGCGAGGGAGGCGACCGTCAACGCGGCCAAGTACGGTGGCGGGGGACCGGTCCAGGTCTACGCCGAGGTCGAGGGGAGGACCGTGATGGTGTTCGTCCGCGACCACGGCCCGGGCTTCGACCCGGACACGGTGCCCGAGGACCGGATGGGCGTACGCGAGTCGATCCTCGGCCGCATGAAGCGCAACGGCGGCACCGCACGGGTGCGGCCCGCGCCGGACGGCGGGACCGAGGTCGAGCTGGAGATGGAGAGAGCGAATGACTGAGGCAGCGCCGGAGCGCCGCGCGCGGGTCGTCCTGGTCGACGACCACCGGATGTTCCGGACGGGGGTACGGGCGGAGATCGGGCGCACCGAGGCGACCGGCATCGACGTGGTCGGCGAGGCCGACGACGTGGAGTCGGCGGTCCGGGTGGTCGCCGAGACGCGGCCCGACGTGGTGTTGCTGGACGTCCACCTGCCCGGTGGCGGTGGCGTCGAGGTGCTGCGCCGCTCGGCCGGGCTGATGGGCGACCCCGGGGGAGTGCGCTTCCTGGCGCTCTCGGTGTCCGACGCGGCGGAGGACGTGATCGGCGTGATCCGCGGCGGTGCCCGCGGCTACGTCACCAAGACGATCACCGGGACCGACCTGGTCGACGCGATCTTCCGGATCTCCGACGGGGACGCCGTCTTCTCGCCCCGGCTGGCCGGCTTCGTGCTGGACGCCTTCGCGGCCACCGACACCCCGCCGGTGGACGAGGACCTGGACCGGCTCACCCAGCGCGAGCGCGAGGTGCTGCGGCTGATCGCCCGCGGCTACGCGTACAAGGAGATCGCCAAGCAGCTGTTCATCTCGGTCAAGACGGTGGAGAGCCACGTCTCGGCGGTGCTGCGCAAGCTCCAGCTGAGCAACCGGCACGAGCTGACCAGGTGGGCCACCGCACGCCGGCTGGTCTGACCCGGGTGTCCCGCGGGTCCGCCCGGTTCCGTCAAGGGCCGGGCGGGCTTGTCGGCGGGTGGCCATAGACTCGTCAGTGCCATGAGTAGCCTCTTTGACGACCTCCCGCTCCCCGGTTTCGAGGCCCCCGCCGCCGGGTCGAAGCAGCCCGCGCCGCCGATCGACGAGGAGCCGCCGCCGTACGGGGACGACGACGTCCCGTACGACGCCTACGAGGAGGCGATCCCGGACGGGCTCTTCCAGACCGACCACGCGGCCGAGGCCGCGCGGGACGCCTGGTACCGCAACGGCGCCGCCCGCCCGGTGATCGACCCGGCCGCGCTGCTGGAGGGCATGAACGACCCGCAGCGCGAGGCCGTGCTGCACGCCGGCTCGCCGCTGCTGATCGTGGCCGGCGCCGGCTCCGGCAAGACCAGGGTGCTGACCCACCGGATCGCCCATCTGCTGGGCGCGCGCGGGGTGCAGCCGGGCGAGATCCTGGCGATCACCTTCACCAACAAGGCCGCCGGCGAGATGCGCGAGCGCGTCGAGCAGCTGGTCGGCCCGCGCGCCCGGGCGATGTGGGTCTCCACCTTCCACAGCGCCTGCGTGCGGATCCTGCGGCGCGAGTCCAAGCTGCTCGGCTTCACCTCGTCGTTCTCGATCTACGACTCGGCCGACTCGCAGCGGCTGATGGCGCTGGTCTGCCGCGACCTCGACCTGGACCCGAAGCAGTTCCCGCCGAAGTCCTTCACCGCCAAGGTCAGCAACCTCAAGAACGAGCTGATCGACGAGGAGACCTACGCCGACCAGGCGGCCAACCCGACGGAGAAGAAGCTCGCCGAGGCGTACTTCCTCTACCAGCGGCGGCTGCGCGAGGCCAACGCCCTCGACTTCGACGACATCATCATGACGACGGTGAACCTGCTCCAGGCCTTCCCCGACGTCGCGGAGCACTACCGGCGGCGGTTCCGGCACATCCTGGTCGACGAGTACCAGGACACCAACCACGCCCAGTACACGCTGGTCCGCGAGCTGAGCGGCGGCGCGGCGGCGCACGCCCCGAAGCGCACCGTCGACGGCGACTACGTCGACCCGGCGGCCGGCCGGCTCGCCGAGGTGCCGCCCGCCGAGCTGTGCGTGGTCGGTGACGCGGACCAGTCGATCTACGCCTTCCGCGGCGCGACGATCCGCAACATCCTCCAGTTCGAGGAGGACTACCCGAACGCCACCACGATCCTGCTGGAGCAGAACTACCGCTCCACCCAGACCATCCTGAGCGCGGCCAACGCCGTCATCGAGCGCAACGCCAACCGGCGCGAGAAGAAGCTCTGGACGGCCGGCGAGGACGGCGAGAAGGTCGTCGGCTACGTCGCGGACGACGAGCACGGCGAGGCCCAGTTCATCGCCGACGAGATCGACCGGCTCACCGACGCGGGTGCGGCCAGGCCCGGCGACGTCGCGATCTTCTACCGCACCAACGCGCAGTCCCGTGTCTTCGAGGAGGTGTTCATCCGGGTCGGCCTGCCGTACAAGGTGGTCGGCGGGGTGCGCTTCTACGAGCGCAAGGAGGTCAAGGACGTCCTGGCCTACCTGCGGGTGCTGTCCAACCCGGAGGACACCGTGCCGCTGCGCCGGATCCTCAACGTGCCCAAGCGCGGCATCGGCGAGCGGGCCGAGGCGATGATCGACGCGCTGGCCGCGCGCGAGCGGATCTCCTTCGCGCAGGCGCTGCGGCGGGTCGACGAGGCGTACGGCATGGCCGCGCGCTCGGCGAACGCGGTGAAGAAGTTCAACGCGCTGATGGCCGGGCTGCGCCAGGTCGTCGAGTCCGGCGCGGGCCCGGCCGCGGTGCTGGAGGCGGTGCTGGAGGAGACCGGCTACCTGGGCGAGCTCCAGGCGTCGACCGACCCGCAGGACGAGACCCGGGTGGAGAACCTCCAGGAGCTGGCCTCGGTCGCCCTGGAGTACGAGCAGGACCCGGGCGAGCGGCCGGACGCGGGCGAGGACGGCGCGCCGCCGGTCGGCTCGCTGGCCGACTTCCTGGAGCGGGTGGCGCTGGTCGCCGACTCCGACCAGCTCCCGGATGCGAAGCAGTACGGGACCGAGGGAGGAAGCCCGGACGAGGACGAGGAGGGGCAGGGCGTCATCACGATGATGACCCTGCACACCGCCAAGGGCCTGGAGTTCCCGGTGGTCTTCCTGACCGGCATGGAGGACGGCATCTTCCCGCACATGCGGGCGCTCAACCAGGTCAAGGAGCTGGAGGAGGAGCGGCGCCTCGCGTACGTCGGGCTGACCCGGGCGCGGCAGCGGCTCTACCTGACCAGGTCGGTGCTGCGCAGTGCCTGGGGTCAGCCGTCGTACAACCCGGCCTCGCGGTTCCTGGAGGAGATCCCGGAGCCGCTGGTGGAGTGGAAGCGCACGGGGGCGGCTTCGGCGCCGGCCTCGCGCGGGTTCGGCTCGGGGTCCTCCTGGGGCGGACGGTCCTCGGGCGGTTCGGGCGGTTCGGGCGGCTCCGGGGGCTCGTCGTTCGGCGGCGGGTCCTCGCGGGGCGGATCCTCGCGCGGTTCGTCGGCCGCGGCCTCGCCGAAGGCGGGCTGGGGGCAGTCGGCGCGGCGCTCGGGCGCGGCGGTGGAGCGCGAGGTGGTCGCGCTGGCGGTCGGTGACCGGGTCACCCACGACACCTTCGGGCTGGGCACCGTGGTGGCCACCACGGGGGCCGGCGACAAGGCGCAGGCCACGGTGGACTTCGGCTCGGAGGGGCGCAAGCAGCTGCTGCTGCGCTACGCGCCGGTGGAGAAGCTGTAGGGCGTGTCTCGTGGTGGTTCGGCCCGCGCCGGCTGTGTCAGCGCGGGTCGAGCCCCTGGGCGAGGAACCAGGGCAGCGGGTCGACCGGGGCACCGCCGTCGGCCGGGCGGATCTCCAGGTGCAGGTGCGGGCCGGTGCTGTTGCCGCTGCTGCCCACGAAGGCGATGAGGTCGCCGGCCTTCACCGTGCCCTTGCGGATCTTGTACGAGCGCAGGTGGCAGTACCAGACCTCGGTGCCGTCGGCGGTCTTGAGGATGGTCATGTAGCCGTACGACGGGTTCCACTGGGTGCGGATGGTGCCGTCGGCCACGGCCATCACCTGGGTACCGCCGTCCACCGGGAAGTCGACGCCGGTGTGGCGCTTGGCCCAGTGGGTGCCGGCCGCGCCGAACACCTCGCCGAGGCCGTGCTGGGCGACCGGCATCGCGATCGCGGGGCGCGCCGGCGCCGGGGCCTGGTCGGGGGCCGTGGTGTTCGCCTGCGCGACCGGCTGGCCGGTCTGGCCGCCCTGCCCGTTCTGCCCGTTCTGCCCGGCGTCGGGTGTGCCCTGGGTGCCGGCGAGCGGCTGACGGGCGTCGCCGCGGGAGGCCTGGGCGGTCTCCCCGGCGGCCAGTGCCTGCTGGGCGGCCTGGGCGGCCTCGCTGTGTGCGACGTCGGGGGAGTCGGCGGCGGTGGCCTGCTCGGGGACCCGCCCGGCGGCCTGGGCGCGCTGCTGGTCGGCCTCGCCCTGGACGGTGACGGCCGCCGCGGCGGCGACGCCGAGCGCGGCCACCGAGGGCAGCGCGACCCGCAGCAGCGCCGTGCGGGTGGCGGCCTTGGCGGCGTCGCGGCGCTGGGACCGGGACTGCTCGCGGGCGGCGAGGCGCAGTTCCGCACGGGTCGGACGGGCGGCTGCTTCGGGAGCCATCGCGGCTGCCTCCTCAGGTGGCCTCGGGCGCGTCGTCGGGCGGGGGCTAAACGAACGAGACTGTAGCCGGAAGCCGGACGTCCGGACAAAAGTCCGTATGTCAAGGGGCTGGGGCTGTGCGGTTGCGGGGTAGAACAGGGGAGGGGCGACGGGCGGTCTGTGATTTTGCCCTCGTCTTGAGGGGTGGGGCCGCCAACCAGGGCGGGTGGCGCTACCCTCCCCTCAATTGGTTATTGCTCGTTAACCTCGCCCGTGCCCACAAGGTCCGGTGGGGGATGGACGACGAGGTCCGGGAGGCAGTGATGGGTGTGTCAGGGCCGATCCGCGTGGTGGTCGCCAAGCCGGGGCTGGACGGTCACGACCGCGGCGCCAAGGTCATCGCGCGCGCCCTGCGCGACGCCGGTATGGAGGTCATCTACACCGGCCTGCACCAGACGCCGGAGCAGGTGGTCGACACCGCGATCCAGGAGGACGCGGACGGCATCGGGCTGTCGATCCTGTCCGGGGCGCACATGACGCTCTGCGCGCGGGTGCTGGAGCTGCTGAAGGAGCGTGACGCCGAGGACATCAAGGTCTTCTGCGGCGGGATCATCCCGGACGAGGACATCGTCGAGCTGAAGGCGATGGGCGTCGCCGACATCTTCACCCCGGGCACGCCGACCACCGAGGTGGTCGCCTGGGTCGAGGCCAACCTGCGGGCCGCCGGCTGACGGCTGCCGAACGCGCGGTCGCCGTACACGCGACCGCCGAACGCACGGCCGCCGACGGGGCCGGTGCCCGACACGTCGTCCGGCACCGGCCCCGTCGGCGTTCCGGGCCGCCGCTCAGGCCGCCAGTTCGGCGAGCATCGCCGCACGGAAGCGCAGCGTCCCGGCCAGCCGGGTGAAGGTCTCGCCCCAGGCGGTGGCGGTCGCGGCCCCGGCGGCCAGCTCCTCGACCGCCCCGGCGCTGTCCGGGGAGAGCGCGCGCTCGGTCATGCCGAGCACCCCGCTGTGGCTCCACGGGTAGGCACCGGAGGAGGCGGCCCGGGCCAGGGCCTCGACCACCGCGGTGGACAGCGGCGGCGTCCACGGGGTGGCGCAGGCGCCGAGCAGTTGGAAGGCGTCGCCGAGGCCGTGCGCCTCGATGAAGGCGGCCGTCCAGGCGGCCCGTTCGGCGGGCGGGAGCACCGCGAGCAGCTTGGCGGGGGCGCCCGTGGCGCGGGCGGCGCGCCCGGGGCCGGGGACGGGCGCGGGGCCGAGCAGGGCGCGCGCCCAGGCGGCGTCGTGCTGGCGGACGGCGGCCCGGGCCCAGGCCTCGCGCAGATCGTCGGCCCAGGTGCTGCTGGTCTCGTCGATGGCGTCGCCGACCCGCAGGGCGAGCAGCTGTTCGGGCGTCAGGCCGGTGTGCTCGGACCAGAGCGGGAGCGGGGCGGCGGCGATCACCTCGCCGAACCACCAGGCCCGCTCGCCGCGCCCGGTGGGCGACTTGGGCGGTATGCCGTCGCGCTGCATCGCGGGGTCGCAGGCGGTGGGCGGGGTGACCAGCAGATGCGTGCCATGGGTGGAGAGGCGTACGGCCGCGCGGGCGCGCTCGGCCATTCGAGTGGCGAGCGCGGAGCCGGGCAGGGTGGAGAGCAGTTCGGCGGCGGTGGTCCGGACGTTCTTGCTGCGGTCGCCGAGCGCCGCTTCCAGGAAGGGTTCGTCGGCGAGTGAGAGGCCCTCCTGGAGGGCGTCCAGGAACAGCAGCCGGTCCTCGGCGCGCTCGGTGGGCCAGGTGCCGCGCAGCAGGGCCAGGCCGGCCGCCGGGTCGCGGCGGCGGAGCAGGGTGAGATGGGTGACCCGTTCGGCGAACAGGCCCTCGTGCCACAGGTGGTCGCCCTCGGCGGGCGCGCTGCCGGGGGCGGTCGGTGCCTCCGGAACGGTCGGCGGCTCGGGCACGGCCGACGGCTCCGGGGCGGCGCGCTGCACGAACCGCCAGTCCGCGTTGCGCTCGGCGAGCCAGCGGCCGAGCGGGCCGGCCAGCGCGACCGCGTCGGGGCGCAGCTCGCTGCGGGCGCGGGCGGCGTCCAGCAGGGCCGGGACGCTGGCGGCGGGTGCGCGGTAGCCGCGCTCGCGGGCGGTCGCGAGCCACTGCGGGAGCAGTTCGGCGACGTTGGCGAGCGTGCCGCTGCCGCCGCCGCGGGTGGAGAGCAGCAGCGAGAGCCGGCGGGCGGCGGCGGCCGGCAGCTCGGGGCGGGGGTCCTCGGCGGCCGGTCGGCCGGCCGCGGCGGGGGCCGGGGCGGGCAGCGCGCCGGCCCGGCGGCGGACCGTCTCCAGCGCGGCGAGTTCGAGCAGCGCGGTGGCCGGGTCGGCGCGGTCGACGGCGCCGTCGTACGGGGCGGCCGGGCCGGGCGCGGGGAGCGGGCGGCGGTCGGTGCCCAGCAGGGCGGTGGTCTGCAGGGACTCCCAGGGGTCGGGCACGGGGGCCTCCTCCTCCGGTGGAACGGGTGCGGGTGGATGTCGGGGTGGTGGGCGCGCGGGCTCGTCAGGGGTTCGCCGAGGCCCGCCCGGGGCGTGGTTCGGCGGGCCCGCTCAGGCCGTGGTGAGGCCGATCGGGCGGCCGTCCCGCCCCCAGGCGGTGACCGGCGCGAAGCCGCGGTGGCCGTACTCGCCGAAGACGGTGAGCGGGCGGCCGGTGGAGACGGCGGCGAGCCGCCAGAGCGCGGTCTCCGGGACGGCGGCGCGGTGCACCGGGACGGTGTGCCGGCCGTCGGTGAGGTGCCAGCCCTCCTCGGAGAGCACCGGGACGACCTCGGTGAGCACCGTCGGCCAGGCGTCCAGCCACGGGTCGTCGGCCACCGCGGTGCCGTAGCCGGCCACCGCCTCGGCGACGGCCAGGCCGGGCGGCGGGCCGTCGGGCGCGGCCGCGGGGGCGCCGTAGCGGGTGCCGAGCACGGCCCGCAGCGGGCGGGCGCCGGGGTGGTAGGCCAGCTCGGCCTCGACCACCTGGCCGGTGGGCAGGGCGAGTTCGGGAGCCTGCCCGGGCCGGCCGAAGGCGATCAGCAGGGCCGGCCGGCCGGTCTTGGCGCCGCGCAGCCAGAGCCGACGAGTGGTCAGCCGCTCGTCGCCGCCGCCGTCCATGGGCGAGATCCGGCTGCCGAGCACCTGCCAGCGGTCCCGGACGGTCGGGCCGGCCAGCAGCTCGGCGGTCTCGGTGGTGTAGCCGACCCGGGCGCGGACGGTCGCGGCGAGCGGTGCGGGCAGCTCGTCGAGCCGGGTCGCGGCGGTGGCGAGCAGGTGGAGCATCGCGTACTCCGCCAGCAGGCCCTGCTGCGGCACCGCGTCGAGCTCGCGGACCCGGGTGGCCAGACCTGGGGCCTGGGCGTCGACCATGCGGGCCGCGACGTCCTCCCAGGGGCCGGCGGTGGACTGGTCGGCGAGGCCGTGCCGGACCCGGTCGGCGAGCCGCAGCCGCAGCTCGGCGGCGCCGGCCGCGACCCGGGCGGAGCGCTTCTCGGCGCGGCGTCGGGCGGCGGCCGGATCGGCCGGCGCCTCCGCCCGCACCGCCCGCTGCTCGGCCCGCTCCTGGCGGCCCTTCAGCCACTCGGCGGCCCAGTCGACGGGTTCGGCGCCGTCGGGCACCGAGGCGGGCGAGCCGCTCCAGAGCAGCAGCAGCCCCAGGGCGTGCTTGCAGGGGAACTTCCGGCTCGGGCAGCTGCACTGGTAGGCGGGCGTGGCGAGCTCGACGACCGTGCGGTACGGCGTGCTGCCGCTGCCCCTGCACTCGCCCCAGACCGCCGCGCCGTCGGTGCCCGCGGCGGACCAGGGGGCGGGCGCGGAGAGCTTGCCCGCGGCCTTCTGCGAGGCGGCGTCGGGCGCCAGGGACAGGATGTGTTCGGTGCTCCAGCGTTCCTCCATGACCACGACGGTAGGCGGCGGCACTGACATTCGACCCGGCGCCCGGACGGCCCGAACTGAGCGGCGGTCAGGATTGTCAGTGCTCCGGTGCATGGTGGTTTCCGCAGGCCGGGACGCCGACCTGGCTCCCCCCGATCACCCCGTCGCCCGGGCATCCGTGTGCCCGGCGGCCGACCCGAAGGAGCCCCGATGACCGACGTCGCGACCGAGGTCCTGCGGCAGCACGCCGAGGAGGCGTTCGCCGCCGAGCTGTCCGCGCTGGCCGCCCAGGACGACCGCCCGCGCCCGGAGCGCTGGAAGCTCTCCCCGTGGGCCGTCGCCACCTACCTGCTGGGCGGCGAGCTGCCCGACGGCACCGTGATCACCCCCAAGTACATCGGCCCGCGCCGGGTGGTGGAGGTCGCCGTCACCACGCTCGCCACCGACCGGGCGCTGCTGCTGCTCGGCGTGCCCGGCACCGCCAAGACCTGGGTCTCCGAGCACCTCGCCGCGGCGATCAGCGGCGACTCCACGCTGCTGGTGCAGGGCACCGCCGGCACCCCGGAGGAGGCCGTCCGGTACGGCTGGAACTACGCGCAGCTGCTCACCAACGGGCCGAGCCGGGAGGCGCTGGTCCCCTCGCCGCTGATGCGGGCGATGGCGGACGGCCGGATCGCCCGGGTCGAGGAACTGACCCGCATCCCGGCGGACGTGCAGGACAGTCTGATCACCATCCTGTCCGAGAAGACCCTTCCGATCCCGGAGCTGGGCACCGAGACCCAGGCCGTGCGCGGCTTCAACCTCATCGCCACCGCCAACGACCGCGACCGCGGAGTCAACGAGCTGTCCAGCGCGCTGCGCCGCCGCTTCAACACCGTGGTGCTGCCGCTGCCCGGCTCGCTGGAGGAGGAGGTCGAGATCGTCAGCCGTCGGGTCGAACAGCTCGGCCGCTCCCTCCAGCTGCCCGAACTGCCCGGCGGCGCCGAGGAGATCAGGCGCGTGGTGACCGTCTTCCGGGAGCTGCGGGCCGGCATCACCACCGACGGCCGGACCAAGGTGAAGAGCCCCAGCGGCACCCTGTCCACCGCCGAGGCCATCTCGGTGGTCACCAACGGCCTGGCGCTCGCCGCCCACTTCGGCGACGGCGTGCTGCGGGCCGGCGACGTCGCGGCCGGCGTGATCGGCGCGGTGGTCCGCGACCCGGCCGCCGACCAGCAGGTGTGGCGCGAGTACGTCGAGGGCGTGGTGCGCGAGCGCGACGGCTGGAAGGACTTCTACCGCGCCGCCCGTGAGAACGCCCGCTGAACGGCACGGCCGTGCGCCGCACGACGCCGCGCCACATGACCACAAGCTCGCAACACTCGGGAGGGACGGCGCGATGAGCGCAGAGGTGACGCTGCTCGGCGTCCGGCACCACGGCCCCGGCTCGGCCCGCTCGGTGGCCGCCGCGCTGGAGCAGCTGCGACCGGACGCCGTCCTGGTGGAGGGCCCGCCGGAGGCGGACCCGATCCTCGCACTGGCCGCGGAGAAGGACATGGTGCCGCCGGTCGCCCTGCTGGCCCACGCGGCCGACGACCCGGCCCGCGCCGCGTTCTGGCCGTACGCCGAGTTCTCGCCGGAGTGGGTGGCGATCCGCTACGCCACCGGACTCGGCCTCCCGCTCCGCTTCATCGACCTGCCGGCCGGCTACGCCTTCGCCGACGCCGGGGAGGCGGAGGAGCCGGGCGGCGACGACGGCGACGAGGAGGACGCGGACCTGCCGCGCGACCCGATCGCCCGGCTCGCCGAGGCGGCCGGCCACGACGACCCGGAACGCTGGTGGGAGGACGTCGTCGAGCACCGCCGCCCCGGCGACGACGAGGACGCGCTCGCGCCCTTCGCGGCCGTCGCCGAGGCGATGACGGCACTGCGCGAGGACGGCGCCGCCGGCCGGCGCGACGAGCGGCGCGAGGCGTACATGCGCCAGCAGATCCGCGCCGCCCGCCGGGCCGGCCACCGGCGGATCGCCGTGGTCTGCGGCGCCTTCCACGTCCCCGCCCTGGCCGCCATGCCGACCGTCGCGCACGACCGCGCGCTGCTCGCCGAACTGCCCAGGAAGGTGCGCACCGAGATCACCTGGGTGCCCTGGACGCACCGCCGGCTCTCCCAGCTCACCGGCTACGGCGCCGGGATCGTCTCCCCGGGCTGGTACCACCACCTGCACCGCACGGACGGCGACCCGCTGCCCGGCTGGCTCACCCGGGCCGCCGACCTGCTGCGCGCCGAGGACCACCCGGTCTCCTCCGCGCACGTCATCGAGGCCGTCCGGCTCGCCCGCACCCTCGCCGTCATGCGCGGCCGCCCGCTGGCCGGACTCACCGAGACGCTGGACGCCGTCCGCGCGGTGATGTGCGACGGCTCGGACGTCGCCCTCGCGCTCGTCCAGGACCGGCTGGTGATCGGCGACGCGCTCGGCGAGGTGCCCGAGGCCGCGCCCGCCGTCCCGCTGCAGCGCGACCTCGCCCGGCTCCAGCGCGCCCTGCGGCTCAAGCCCGACCCCGCCCCGCGCGAGCTGGACCTCGACCTGCGCAAGGACACCGACGCGGCCCGCTCCCGACTGCTGCACCGGCTGCGCCTGCTCGGCGTCGACTGGGGCGTGCCGGTCCGCTCCTCGGTCGCCTCCACCGGCACCTTCCGGGAGAGCTGGCGGCTGTGCTGGCAGCCCGAGTTCGCCGTCCGGATCGCCGAGGCCGCCCAGTGGGGCACCACGGTCGAGCGGGCCGCCGTCGGCAAGGCGGTCGGCACCGCCCGGGCCGCCGTCGAACTCGCCGAGCTCACCGGGCTGGTGGAGACCTGCCTGGTGGCCGGGCTGGCCGAGGCACTGCCCGCCGTGATGCGGGTGCTCGCCGACTGCGCCGCCCTGGACACCGACGTCGCCCACCTGGCCGGCGCGCTGCCCGCCCTGGTGCGCGCGCTGCGCTACGGCGACGTCCGGGGCACCGACCACGGCGCCCTCGGCGAGGTCGCCGCGGGCCTCGCCGACCGGATCTGCGTCGGCCTGCCGCCCGCCTGCACCGGTCTGGACGCCGCCGGCGCCGCCGTGATGCGCGGTCACCTCGACGAGGTGCACGGCGCGATCGGCCTGCTGGACCAGGCGGACGGCCCCGCCGCCGGACTCGCCGACCGCTGGGCCGCCACCCTGCGGGCGCTCGCCCGGCGCGAGCCGTCCGGCGGCCCGGCCACCGGCGTGCCCGGCCTGCTGCGCGGGCGCGCCGTGCGGCTGCTGCTGGACGACGGCCGGCTCGACTCCGCGGAGGCCGGGCGGCGGCTCGGCCTGGTGCTGTCCGCCGCCAACAGCCCGGCGGACGCGGCCGGTTGGATCGAGGGGTTCCTGACCGGGGGCGGCGCGCTGCTGCTCCACGACCCCCGGTTGCTCGGCCTGCTCGACGGCTGGCTGACCGGCGTCCCGGCGGAGGTCTTCACTGATGTGCTGCCGCTGCTGCGGCGGACCTTCGCCACCCTGGAGGCCGGGGTCCGGCACACCGTCGGCGGCCGGGTGGCGGCCGGTCCGCTGGGCCCGGGGAACGCCGAACCCGCCGGGGAGGAGGCCGAGTTGGACCGGGTCCGGGCCGAGGCCGCGCTGCCCGTGGTGGCCCTGCTGCTCGGACTGCCGACCGGTGACGAGGAGCCCGGAGACCGCCCGCGGATCCCCCGGCAGGCCGAGGCCCGCGACACCTGACGGCCCCGCCGTCCCCCCAGACCGCCGACCACCCGCAGAGGAGCCCCCGATGGCAGTCACCACCCCCGCCACCGCGTCCGCCGCCGATCCCGGCGCCCCCGCCGACGAGCGGCTGCGCCGCTGGCGGCTGGTCCTCGGCGGTGAGGCGGACGGCACCGGCCGCACCCTGCACGGCCGGGACGCCGCGATGGACGGCGCGCTCGCCGCGCTCTACCGGGGGGCCGCCGAGGACGGCCGGGCCGGGCAGCCGCGCTCCGGGCGCCGCAGCGCCGGCCTCGGCGGCTCGGCCCCGCAGGTGGCCCGCTGGCTGGGCGACATCCGCAGCTACTTCCCGTCCACCGTGGTCCAGCTGATGCAGCAGGACGCCATCACCCGGCTCGGGCTGGAGCAGCTGCTGCTGGAGCCGGAGATGCTGGAGGCCGTCGAGCCGGACGTCCACCTGGTCGGCACCCTGCTCTCGCTCAAGCACGCGCTGCCCGAGACCACCCGGGAGAGCGCCCGCGCGGTCGTCGGCCGGGTGGTCGCCGACCTGGAGCGCCGGCTCGCCGACCGCACCCGGGCCACCCTGGGCGGCGCGCTGGACCGCAGCGCCCGGGTCAACCGCCCGCGCCACCGCGACATCGACTGGGACCGCACCATCCGGGCCAACCTGAAGAACTTCCTGCCCGAGCACGGCACGGTCGTCCCCGAGCGGCTGGTCGGCTACGCCCGCGCCCAGCGCGCGGTGAAGAAGGACGTCATCCTCTGCATCGACCAGTCCGGCTCGATGGCGCCGTCGGTGGTGCACTCGGCGGTGTTCGGCGCGGTGCTCGCCTCGATGAAGAGCCTGGACACCCGGCTGGTCGTCTTCGACACCTCGGTGGTCGACCTCACCGAGCAGCTCACCGATCCGGTCGACGTGCTCTTCGCGACCCAGCTCGGCGGCGGCACCGACATCAACCGGGCGCTCGCCTACTGCCAGTCCCGGATCACCCGGCCGGCCGAGACGATCGTCGTCCTGATCAGCGACCTCTACGAGGGCGGCATCCGTGACGAGATGCTCAAGCGGGTGGCCGCGATGAAGGCGGCCGGCGTGCAGTTCATCGCCCTGCTGGCGCTCTCCGACGAGGGCGCGCCCGCCTACGACCACGCGCACGCCGCCGCGCTGGCCGCGCTCGGCGCCCCGGCCTTCGCCTGCACCCCCGACGCCTTCCCGGAGATCATGGCGGCGGCGATCGAGAAGCGCCCGATCCCGGTGCCGGAGCAGGGGGCGTGAACGGATCCGCCGGCCCGGTCGTCAAGGTGCCGGCGCCGGGGTTCACTCGAACGGCGGAACCCGTGGCGGGTCCGACCTGGGCTGCCGGTCCGGGCGCCCGGCGTACGCCCCCTGGGCTTTCTGTGACGGTTCTCACCAAAGACGGGCAGGCCCCGGGCGAAACACGCCCGTCGTCCGGGGATAACCTGCCAGACGGACGTGACGCGCGTGTTGATTGACGTGTGCGCCCGTGGCTGTGTGGGCCGCAAGGCCGTACTTCTGCGTACCCGCACCGCCCCGACGACCCGCAGCGAAGATCCTGCCGTGGCACGCTCGTAGAGACACAATCCGCGACCACGAACAAGGACAAACACGTGGACCTGTTCGAGTACCAGGCGAGGGACCTCTTCGCCAAGCACGGGGTGCCCGTGCTTGACGGCGATGTCATCGAGACCGCCGCAGACGCTGCCGCCATCGCGGAGCGCTTCGGCGGCCGCGCCGTCGTCAAGGCTCAGGTGAAGGTGGGCGGCCGAGGCAAGGCCGGCGGCGTCAAGCTCGCCGCCGACCCGGCGGACGCCGTCGCCAAGGCCGAGCAGATCCTCGGCATGGACATCAAGGGCCACACCGTGCACAAGGTGATGCTGGCCCAGACCGCGGACATCAAGGACGAGTACTACGTCTCGTTCCTGCTGGACCGCACCAACCGCACCTTCCTGGCCATGGCCAGCGTCGAGGGCGGTGTGGAGATCGAGGTCGTCGCGGAGGAGAACCCCGACGCGCTCGCCAAGATCCCGGTCGACGCCAACGAGGGTGTGACCCCGGAGAAGGCCGCCGAGATCGTCGCCGCCGCGAAGTTCCCGGCCGAGGTCGCCGACCAGGTCGCCGAGGTCCTGCAGAAGCTGTGGACCGTCTTCATCAAGGAGGACGCCCTCCTCGTCGAGGTCAACCCGCTGATCAAGTCCGGTGAGGGCAAGATCATCGCGCTCGACGGCAAGGTCTCCCTGGACGAGAACGCCGAGTTCCGCCAGCCGGAGCACGAGGCCCTTGAGGACAAGGCCGCCGCCAACCCGCTGGAGGCCGCCGCCAAGGCCAAGGGCCTCAACTACGTCAAGCTCGACGGCGAGGTCGGCATCATCGGCAACGGCGCGGGTCTCGTCATGAGCACCCTCGACGTGGTCGCGTACGCCGGTGAGAAGCACGGCAACGTCAAGCCCGCCAACTTCCTCGACATCGGTGGCGGCGCCTCCGCCGAGGTCATGGCGAACGGCCTGGAGATCATCCTCGGCGACACCGACGTCAAGTCGGTCTTCGTCAACGTCTTCGGCGGCATCACCGCGTGCGACGCGGTCGCCAACGGCATCGTGCAGGCGCTCGCCCTGCTGGCGGAGAAGGGCGAGGCGGTCACCAAGCCGCTGGTCGTCCGCCTCGACGGCAACAACGCCGAGCTGGGTCGTCAGATCCTGACCGACGCCAACCACCCGCTCGTCGAGCAGGTGGACACCATGGACGGTGCGGCCGACCGCGCCGCCGAGCTGGCCAACAAGTAAGGAAGGGGACTTTCACACCATGGCTATCTTCCTTACCAAGGACAGCAAGGTCATCGTCCAGGGCATGACCGGCTCCGAGGGCATGAAGCACACTCGCCGCATGCTCGCCTCCGGCACCCAGATCGTCGGCGGTGTCAACCCGCGCAAGGCCGGCACCACCGTGGACGTCGACGGCACCGAGGTGCCCGTCTTCGGCACCGTCGCCGAGGCCATCGAGAAGACCGGTGCCGATGTCACCGTCATCTTCGTCCCGCCGGCGCACACCAAGAGCGCCGTCGTCGAGGCCATCGACGCCGAGATCGGCCTGGCCGTCGTCATCACCGAGGGCGTCCCGGTGCACGACACCGCCGCCTTCTGGGCCCACGCCGGCGCCAAGGGCAACAAGACCCGGATCATCGGCCCGAACTGCCCCGGCCTGATCAGCCCCGGACAGTCGAACGCCGGCATCATCCCGGCCGACATCACCAAGGCCGGCAAGATCGGCCTGGTCTCGAAGTCCGGCACCCTGACCTACCAGCTCATGTACGAGCTGCGGGACATCGGCTTCACCTCGGCCGTGGGCATCGGCGGTGACCCGGTCATCGGCACCACCCACATCGACGCCCTCAAGGCGTTCCAGGAGGACCCGGAGACCGAGCTCATCGTCATGATCGGTGAGATCGGCGGCGACGCCGAGGAGCGGGCCGCGGCCTTCATCAAGGAGAACGTGACCAAGCCGGTCGTCGGCTACGTCGCGGGCTTCACCGCCCCCGAGGGCAAGACCATGGGCCACGCCGGCGCCATCGTCTCCGGCTCCTCGGGCACCGCGCAGGCCAAGAAGGAGGCCCTTGAGGCCGCCGGTGTCAAGGTCGGCAAGACGCCGTCCGAGACCGCCCGCCTGGCCCGTGAGCTGTTCAAGGGCTGACGCCCACCGCTCGCAGCACGGCGCCCCCGCCCGGACCTCCGGGCGGGGGCGCCGTGCTGTTCGCCGCCCCGGCTGTTGCGCTGCTGCGCTGTTCAGCGGACCGGTGCGCACTGGTGCAGCGCCCAGGGGGCGCAGCCGCGCGGAGGTTCGGCGGCCACCGCGCCCGGCGGAGGCAGCGCCTCGGCGGCCCGCCCGCCCGCCGGTGGCCGGTACGGCCCGTCCTCACGGGGCGGCGGAGGATCCAGTACGACCGGCTCCAGCCCCGGCGTCGGCGAGCACCAGAGGCTCTGGATCCCCGACGGCGGCCCGTCCGGCAGCAGCGGCAGCGGTGCGTCCGGATCGCTCGCCGAGGTCGGGAACGCCGCGCAGAGCGAGGGCGGCGGCGGATCCGGCAGCCGGAACAGCTCGCCCGGCCCGCCACCCGCCAGCGTCGCCAGCACCGCACCGCCGACCGCCGCCGTCAGCAGCGCCGCCGCCCCCGTCCGGCCTGCGTTCGCCAGCCCGTGCCGGGCCCGCAGCAGCGGCACCGGCGGCCGGGGCGGCTCCGGCGCCCCGCGCACCGCCGCCCGGTGCATCAGCTCGCACAGCCGGTCGGCGAACCCGTCCGCCGCCGGATCCGGCCCGACCAGCTCCGGCACCCAGTGCGCCAGCGCCACCCGCGCCGCCCACACCCGCGCCTCGGCGGCCGTCACCGTCGACTCCACCTCCACCGCCACCGCGGCGGCCGGCATCCCCAGGCCGTCGTGCAGCACCAGCGCCCGGCGCTGCGGACGCGACAGCCGTCGGAGCGCCTTGAGCAGCGCGCGGTCCCGGTCGGTCAGCCGGTCGTGGTCCGGCAGCACCGCCTGGGCCTCGTCCGCCGGACGCACCTTGATCCGCCGGTGCGGCAGCCGCCACGCGTGGGCACGGCGCGGGCCACCCCGGTGCCAGGGCGACAGCGCCGACTCGAACGCCCGCGCCCGCACCCACGCCTCCGGCTCGCCCCCCGCGACCACCTCCGCCCACCTCCGCCGCGCCTCGTCGAACGCCCGCCCCACACAGCGCACGGCCCGGTACTTGCAGGCGGTGAGCAGGAACACCTGCTGCACCAAGCGCGTGTGCGCCCCCGCATACACCTCCTCGAACCCCACCGCCCCCACCCACTCGGCACGCCCCCCGGCCCCCTCCATCGCCGCCGCCCGGCTGCCGTCCTGCCCGGCGTCCGCCGCCCAGCCGCCGCCGGCCTCGACCGCTCGGCCCCCCGCTGTCGGCGGACCGGCGCTCCTCGCGGGCTGTCCTTCTCCTGCCGGCGGGGCATCGACGTCGGCTGCGACAGCCTGCTCCGCCGCCGACCGGCCGGCGTTGCGCCCGGCCCGCGCGGCCGCTCGGCCGGCGCGTACGCCCTGCGGGCGGTTCGTGTCGGTGGCGTCCGCCACTGGGTGCGGGGCGCGCGTGTCGAGCGGGGCTGCCGCTTCGGCGCGCGTGGGGCGCTGCTGCCTGTCGGCCGGGGACGCATCGACGTGGTCGGTGGGGGTCTGCCCGTCGCCGCCTTGGAGGGGCGGCGGGGTTTCCGTGATGTTCCGTGTGTGGTTGGTGCGCTGCCTCTCGGCCGGGGGTGTCTCGGCAGGGGTCTGCTGGCTGTCGGCCTGGAGGGTCGACGCGGCCTCCGTGGTGTTCCGCCTGTGCTCGCCGCTGTCGGCCGGGGCACCCTGCCCCGACCCGCCGCCGGGCGAGTCGGGCCGTGGCGGCCGGTCGTCGGCCCGGTGGGGTGCGGGGGGTGTCGCCGGGGTGGTCCTGGTGCGGTCGGGCTTCGGGCCGCGTCGTGGTTTTCCGCCGGCGGGCTTCGGGCGGCGGTTGGGCGCGGAGGTGGGGGTGGCGTCCGGGGTGGGGAGCAGGGCGGCGAGTGCGGTGATCTCCTCCTGGGTGCGGGTGCCGAGTTTGCGCAGGGCCCGGTGCTGGTAGCTGCGGGCGGTGGTGGGGGTGACGCCGAGGGCGACGGCGGTCTCGGCGAGGTCCCGGCCGGCCGCGAGGTGGGCGAAGGCCTGCGCCTCACGTGCCGTCAGCCGGCGCAGCAGCCCGGCGGCCTCGTCCTTCCCGGCTTCGTTCCCGGAGGTCGGCGCGGTCGGTGCGGCCTTGGCGCGGCGCCCCTTCCCGTTGCGGCGCTGCGTCGCGGGCGCGGGCTGGTTGCCGGGGTGCTCGGCGGTCGGGGGCCTGGTCATCAGACACTCCGGGCCGGGTCGGTCGCGGTGGCGAGCAGGCATGGTCTGAAAATGCGCATAAGCCAATAATCTGGGACACCCCGGCCGTTTGCCGCTTCACGGAGCATGGCGAGTCGCCTTGGCACGATGTGGCCCATGACGCAGCTGACGGGTCGTCCGATTCTGGGAGCGCCGGGCGAACTGGGGGCCAGGCCCGTCCTGTCCGCCCTGCTGGCCGGGGTCCGGACGGCCCTGATCGGGCTCTGCGCGGTCACCGTCCCGGTGCTCGGGCTCTGGGTGGTGACGCCGTACGCCGACGGGGGTGCGGACGGGACCTTGCGGCTGGTGGCGGCGGTGTGGCTGCTCGGGCACGGGGCGCCGGTGCTGCGCGGGGCGGCGGAGGCGCCGTTGTCGGTGACCCCGCTGCTGCTCGGTCTGCTGGCGGTGGGCCAGTTGGTCCGGGTGGCGGGCCGGGTGACGGCGCGGGGTGCGGGGCGACCGGGGCGCGGCGGCGCTTCGGCGGTCTGGGCGGGGTACACCGCGGTGGCGTGCGGGGTGGTGGCGCAGTGTGCGGGCGAGGGGGAGTTCCGGGCCAGGGTGCTGCCGGACCTCGTGGTGGTCGCGCTGGTGGCCGGGGCGGCGGTGGCGGTCGGCGCCCGGCCGCGCGGGGTGGTTCCGCTGGTGACGGGGGTGCTGGAGCGGTGGTTGGCGCGGTTGCCGGAGACGGTCCGGCCGACGGGCGGGGCGGTGGCGGTCCGGGCGGCCGCGCTGGCGGCGGGGGGAGGGCTGCTGGCGGCGGGCGGGCTGGTGGTGGCGGGGGCGGCGGTGGCGGCGCTGCTGGGTGCGGTGTCCACGAGCGGTTCGTCGGAGGTGCTCGCGGGCGGGCCGGCGGCGGTGGCGGGGGTGCTGCTGGTGAGCCTGGTGCTGCTGCCGAACGCGGTGCTGTGGGGCGCGGCGTACGCGCTCGGGCCGGGGTTCGCGGCGGGGGAGGGGACGGTGGTGTCGCCGGTGCGGACGGTGCTGGGGCCGGTGCCGGACTTCCCGTTGTTCGCGCTGTTCCCGGAGCCGGGGGCGGGCGGCTGGCGGCTGGTGGTGTGCGTGCTGCCGGCGCTGGCGGGCGTGGCGCCGGGGCTGTTGCTGGGCCGGGCGGCGGCCGTCGGCGGCGGCCGAACCGGCGGGCGGGCCCAGGCCCGGATCGACGCCAGGATCGCGGGCCGGCCCGGCGGCCGGCCCGGGGCGCGCGGCCCGTGGTCGGTTCCGGCGACCGCGGTGGCGGCGCTGGTGGCCGGGCTGCTGGTCGGGTCGGCGGCGGCGGGGCTCGGAGGGCTCTCGGGCGGGGCGCTGGCGGCGGGCCGGATGGCCTGGCTGGGGCCGGTGCCGTGGTGGACGGGCCTGGCCGCGGCGGCCTGGGTGGCGACGGTGGCCGCCCCGACCGCCGTGCTGGCCCGCGCCCGGGTGCTGCGCGCGGCCGGCGGGCGTGCGCCGCTCCTCCCTGGAGCGCTCACCGTGGCCGCACGCCGGAGCGCACTCCTCCTTCGCGCCCGCGTGCACGCCACGGTCACCCGTCTGTCGGATATCCGGAGCAGCGACCCCGACCCCCGCGTGTCCGACGCCGACGCCGACACGGGCGCGGCCGATCCGGGCGCGGCCGACCCGGCCCCGTGACCGGACCTACTCGCGCTGCTTGGTGATGTCCACGTACCACTGCGGCGCGAGCCGCTCGCAGCCGTCGGCGGCGCTGGCGGTCAGGGAGTCCCGCACGCAGGTGACGTAGTCGTTGTAGCGCAGGGCCAGGCCGAGGACGGAGGAGACGAAGACCACCGTCACGGCACCGGTGAGGATGCCCGCCAGGGCGGCCGGGGTGAGCGGGTTCGGGGCGACGGGCCCGGCGGCGGTCACCGCGCCACCGGTCGGGGCACCGGTCGGGGCACCGGCCGAGGAGTCGGCGGGAGCCGGCTTGGGGGTGCGCATCGCGGAGACGCCCCAGGCGATGGCGAGCGCGCCGAGGAACAGGGCGACGTAGTGGAGCGTGGCGAACGCGCAGACCAGCGCGCCCATGCCGGCCAGCGCGGCGTTGCGGGCCTTGCGCTGGGCGGGGTCGCTCGGGTCGAGCCGGGGCGGCTGCGGCGCGGGCGGGCGGGGGTGCCAGCCGCCGCCCTGGTAGCCGGGGCTCCACGGGTGCGGCGGGGGGACGAGCGGGCGCTCGTCCGGATCGCCGTCCTGGCCCTCGGGGCGCTCGGAGCCCTCGGCGGAGTGGGGAGCGCGTGGCCGCCACGGCTGGTCGGGGGCATCCGCCGGCGGCGGCGCGAAGGGGTTGCGCTCGCCGGTGTCGTCACCGCTGCTCATGGTTCAGCCATTCCTTCTCGGTCGGTGGGGCGGGTGCCCGCGCCACCCTATGATCCCGCAGGCCCCGGTGGGGGCTCCGGTCGCGTCCCGGATAACCGGTCGCGGGTGTCGCACCGCGGCCCGGTCGGGGTCCGGCGGGGACGGTGGGGACGGTGGGGACGACCCGGCGAGATCCCCGTCTCAGCTACGCGCGTAGCCCTCGACGGTGTTTCGGGGGCCGTCCGACCAGCCGTTATGGTGGTGACGGTCAGCAGCTCCCACGGGTTCCCCGGGCGCCCGCGTCGCGGCGGGTTCTCCAGGAGTTCCCCCTCGCTCGACCTGCCGTTCGTAGTGGCCCCACCGCCGGTGGAAGTACCAGCGCACGGCGCCCGACCTACGGAGAATCGCGCAGTGGCCGCCGCCCCCGCTCAGCTCTTCCCGCCCCGCACGCCCGGACCGGCCCGCCTGGTGGTGCTGGTCTCCGGCTCCGGCACCAACCTCCAGGCACTGCTCGACGCCGCCGCCGACCCCGCGTACGGCGTGGAGATCCTGGCCGTCGGCGCGGACCGCGACGGCATCGCCGGCCTGGAGCGCGCCGAGCGCGCCGGTGTGCCGGTGTTCGTGCACCGGGTGAAGGACCACCCGGACCGGGCGGAGTGGGACCGCGCGCTGACCGCCTCCGTGGCCGGGTACCGGCCGGACCTGGTCGTCACGGCCGGCTTCATGAAGATCCTCGGCCCCGAGTTCATCGCGGCCTTCGCCGGACGGATCGTCAACACCCACCCCGCGCTGCTGCCCTCCTTCCCCGGCGCCCACGGCGTCACCGACGCGCTGGCGTACGGGGTGCGGGTCACCGGCTGCACCGTCCACCTCGTCGACGCCGGCGTCGACACCGGGCCGATCATCGCGCAGGGCGTCGTGGAGGTCCTCGACGCCGATCACGCCGATGGCGGCGAGGCGCTGCACGAGCGCATCAAGACAGTCGAGCGCAAGCTGCTCGTCGACGTCGTGGGCCGGCTGGCCCGCGAGGGTCACCGCATCGAGGACCGAAAGGTATGGATTCCGGCATGAGCGCCGCCCCCACCACCACTCCCGTCTCCGAGAACGTCCGGCCGATCCGGCGCGCCCTGATCAGCGTGTACGACAAGACCGGTCTGGAGGAGCTGGCCCAGGGCCTGCACGCCGCCGGGGTCGCGATCGTCTCCACCGGTTCCACCGCCGGCCGGATCGCCGCCGCGGGCGTCCCGGTGACCGAGGTCTCCGAGCTGACCGGCTTCCCCGAGTGCCTGGACGGGCGCGTCAAGACGCTGCACCCCCGCGTGCACGCCGGCGTGCTCGCCGACCTGCGCCTGGAGTCGCACCGCGCGCAGCTGGCCGAGCTGGGCGTCGAGCCCTTCGACCTGGTCGTGGTGAACCTCTACCCGTTCAAGGCCACCGTCGCCTCCGGCGCCACCCCGGACGAGTGCGTCGAGCAGATCGACATCGGCGGCCCGAGCATGGTCCGCGCCGCTGCCAAGAACCACCCCTCGGTGGCCGTCGTGGTCGACCCGGCCCGCTACCAGGACGTGCTCGCCGCCGCCCAGGCCGGCGGCTTCGACCTGCTGACCCGCAAGCGGCTCGCCGCCCAGGCCTTCGCGCACACCGCCGCCTACGACGTCGCGGTGGCCAACTGGTTCGAGGAGTCCGGCTACACCGAGACCGAGGACGCCTTCCCGGCCTTCCTCGGCTCCGCCTTCGAGCGCCAGAACGTGCTGCGCTACGGCGAGAACCCGCACCAGGGCGCCGCGCTGTACACCGACGGCAGTGGCGGCCTGGCCGGCGCGCGGCAGCTGCACGGCAAGGAGATGTCGTACAACAACTACGTCGACACCGATGCCGCCCGCCGCGCCGCCTACGACCACGCCGGCCCGGCCGTCGCGATCATCAAGCACGCCAACCCGTGCGGCATCGCGACCGGCGCCGACGTCGCCGAGGCGCACCGCAAGGCGCACGAGTGCGACCCGGTCTCCGCGTACGGCGGCGTGATCGCCGTCAACCGCCCGGTCACCGTGGCGCTGGCGGAGCAGATCGCCCCGATCTTCACCGAGGTCGTGGTGGCCCCCGGTTACGAGGACGGCGCCGTCGAGGTGCTGGCCCGCAAGAAGAACCTGCGGGTGCTGCTCGCCCCCGAGGCGCCGGCCAACCGCCAGGAGGTGCGCCCGATCTCCGGCGGCGTGCTGCTCCAGGACGCCGACCGGGTGCACGCCGAGGGCGACGACCCGGCGACCTGGACGCTGGCGACCGGTGAGGCGCTGTCCGAGGCCGAGCTGGCCGAGCTGGCCTTCGCCTGGCGGGCCTGCCGGGCCGTCAAGTCCAACGCGATCCTGCTGGCCAAGGACGGTGCCTCGGTGGGCGTCGGCATGGGCCAGGTCAACCGGGTCGACTCCTGCAAGCTCGCGGTCGAGCGGGCCGGCGAGCGGGCCAAGGGCGCGTACGCGGCCTCCGACGCCTTCTTCCCGTTCGCCGACGGCCCGGCGATCCTGATCGCCGCCGGGGTCCGGGCGATCGTCCAGCCGGGCGGCTCGATCCGCGACGAAGAGGTGATCGCGGCCGCCGCCGAGGCCGGGGTGACCATGTACTTCACCGGCACCCGTCACTTCTTCCACTGATCGACCGACGGAACGCCGGAACGACCGAGCGGCCCGGCTCCCTCCACCGAGGGGGCCGGGCCGCTCCGTCGTGCGCGGTGTTACTTCTTGATCACCAGGGTGCCGGCGGCACGGTCGTGCCAGCCCTGCAGCTTCCCGGAGTTGTCGAAGAACGGCGACAGGTAGACCAGCACCGCGCCGATGTAGCAGAGGAACCCGCCGACGACCGGGATGATGAAGCGGATGAAGCCGCCGCCCAGGCCCGGGGTCCGGCCGGTGTTCTCCTTGACCACGCGCAGGCCCATGGCCATCTTGCCGAGGGTGGCGCCGACGAAGGAGACCATCAGCCACTCGTAGAGCAGGTTGAACAGCGACAGCACGACGATCATGATCAGCATGGTGCCGACGAGGCCGGCCGCGGCGTCGTTCTGCTGCTGGATGCAGTCGTCGTAGCTGACGGTCCCGTAGGAGTACGTGCTGCAGTCCTCGGTGTCCTTGACGATGCCGAGCGAGCCGGCCAGGCCGAGCGCCATGACCAGGGCGATGACCGCGCCGACCGCCAGGAAGTCGATCAGCCGGGCCACGAAGCGCTGGCCCATGGAGGCTATCTTCACCGTGCCGAGCTGGGCGATGTTGATGTAGCCGTTGTTCGCCTGGATGGTGCCCGGCATCGGCTGGTACCCGTACGCCTGCTGCTGCGGGTAGCCGTACCCGGCGGCCGGCGGGGCCTGCTGCGGGTAGCCGTACCCGGGCTGCGGCTGCGGGGGCTGCTGCGGCTGCTGGGGCTGGTTGTACGGGTTGTTGGGGTCGGGCGGATAGCTCATCGATGCCTCCGGGCAGATGGGGACAAGTGGGGACGGGACAGCGGAGGACCCGGAACGGACCGGCGGGTCGGGTGGCCGGTCGGACGGGACGTTAGCGGAGCGCACTGACACCGGGGGCGTGCGGGACCGGGCGTGCGCTCCCGCTCAGGGCCGTGGGAAGCGGGCGAACGGGAGCCTGGACGGCCTGCCGGTGAGGGGCGTGCCGCGGCGGCGGTCGGTCGTCGGCGCGGTGCGGTCTGGTCGGCTCACTTCGTTCTTCCCCCGGGTACGCCCCCGCCGGGTCTGTCCGTCGGCCCGTCACCGGGCCGGATGCGGCGGGGAATGCCCGCATATCGTCGACCGGGCGGCCGGGCCCTGTCCAGCCGGGCTCGCGTGTGGGGCCGGACTGTGGCGCAACCGCAATACGACCCGAACGTTCCGTACC